>CAZAGS010000028.1:0-17704 GCA_964484955.1 uncultured Tissierellaceae bacterium | reverse complement strand
CTAAATCTAATTTTAATCCTCGTTCAACATTAAAGAGATCATCCTTAGTTGCCATATTAGATAAGTCGTCCTTAGATGCCATGTTAGATAAGTCGTCCTTAGTTGCCATGTTAGATTTCATCTCTTGCATTTCTACATACATCTTTTCAAGTAATTCAAAGACTTTTTCATCCATACTATATTCCCCCGTTCATTATATATCTTCCTAATATAGTATATCATCTAATTCTTATTTTTAAAACTGATTATGGAATAATATTATAAACATCTTTTCCATCTAGTAAAAATGAGCTACCTTACGGTAGCTCATAATTATTTCACTGCATATATATAGTCTAGTATTGTACCATCTCTGTATTCAGATAATCCAATTACTCTTGATGATTTTTCTATTGCTTCTGGTTTCCCCATTATGCTTTCAGCATATGCTTGTAGTTCCTTAATAGGCATTATGTTTAACTTAGCTGCTTTAAATAGTTCTATTAAATCCCCTCTAAGTGGGTTAACACAGATTCCTCTTTCTGTTACCAGTATATCCACTGTAGAACCTGGAGTAGTTATAACGTCTACTCTGTCTTTAATAAGTGGTATTCTGGATGAGAATAATTTGGAAACTATAATGGATACTTTACTTCCTGCTGCTGTGTCTTGGTGACCACCGGATCCACCCATTAGTATTCCATCTGCTCCAGTTGTAACATTGACATTAAAGTCTAAGTCAATTTCTGTTGCTCCTAGTATTACTATATCTAAATTGTCTACAACAGCTGATACTTCTGGGTTTCCGTATTGAGACGCACTCATTCTCAAGTGATTAGGATTTTTCTTTAATGATTCAATGGCTTGTAAGTCAAAACACTGAACATCAAATAAAGAAGAGAATAATCCTTCTTCTAACATATCTGTAAGATAACCTGTAATACCACCTGATGCAAAGCTGCCTTTAATATCTTTTTCTATCATATAATCTCTTAAATAGGATGTTACAGCTAGAGAAATACCTCCAGCTCCACTTTGGAAACTCATTCCATCTTTAAGAAGGCCTGTTGCTTCCATTACTTTAAGAGTATCTTTAGCTATTTTTAATCCTACCGGATCTTTTGTTACCTGAGTAGTTCCAGATACTATACCTGATTTAAGTCCTATGGATGGGACTAGTAAAATATTATCTACATAGTCTTCAGTAATATCAGCTGGATAATTTGGATATTCTACTAATGAGTCTGTAATAGCAATAACCTTTTTAGCTTTAATACTATCAGCTATTGCATATCCTAATGTACCACATGAATTTGTACCATTAACCCCAGATATATTACCCATTTTGTCAGCACTAGGTGATGCAATAAATGCAACATCTATTAGAGTTTCTTCATCTAAAATTGCCCTAGCTCTACCACCGTGTGACTGCATTATAAGGTTTCCCTTTAATTCTCCACGGCTAATGGCTTGTGCGATTTCTCCTGAAAGATAGGATGTTATTATATTTGTAATAGTTCCATCTTTTAAAAGTGGTATGATTTCTTCATGTGTTGGGAAAAGTGAGCTGGCAACAAGAGTTATATCCTTAATTCCCATCTTTTGTATTTCCAACATTATTAGATTTAGAACTCTATCACCATTTCTTAAATGGTGATGGAAAGATAAAACTGCACCATCTTTTAAATCTAAAGTTTTTAGTAATTCTACTGTATCTTCTACTACTTTATTTTTAGGAGTAACTTTAGAAGGGAATTCTGATTTATCTAGAATCTTTACATCTTCTAGATTCTTATTTAAGTAATTCATCATATTCCTCCTTATATTCTCCACTTAATTTTAATAAGTTAAGAGCTCTTTTAATAATAGGAGCGTCAACCATTTTACCATCTAATGAAAAAGCACCTAAACCCTTTTCATTAGCTGATTTAACTCCTTCAACTACTCTCAGTGCATAATCTAAATCTTCCTGTGAAGGTGAGAATAGTTTGTTTACTTCTTCCACATGTCTTGGACTTATGATAGCTTTACCTGTCATACCTAAGTCTTTAGCATGTAATGTATCTATTTTAAGGCCTTCCATATCATCAGTATCAGTAAATGGTGTGTCTATAGCCTCTATTTCCATAGCTTTAGACACAGCTATAATTCTAGATCTAGCATAAGCTATTTCATCTGAATGTTTGGTCCTCTTTGCGCCTAAGTCTAATGTTAAGTCCTCGGCTCCTAAAAATACACCAATAATCTTTTTAGATTTTTGTAATATATCTAGAGCTGATTCTAATCCTAAAGCTGTTTCAACAAGAGCAATAATGCTAAAATCTACATTATTCTCAGTCAAATACTTGTCCAAGCTTATCATAGATTCAACACCTGCTTTAGGTAATACTATACCCTTGATATCTAAATCCTTTATAGCATTTAAATCATCGTAGAAATATGGGCTATCAAGCGGATTTATCCTAACAAAGATATCAGTAGTAGGTTTAAAACTAGTTAAATATTCTCTTACTAAATATCTTGCAGCATCTTTCTCACTTAATGCAACTGCGTCTTCTAAATCTATAATTAAACCATCAGCACCTAATATATCAGAGTTTTGAAGCATACCAGGATTGTTTCCTGGTATGAATAATAGTGTTCTATAACCCATTTTCTTCACTCCCTCTTTTCACACAAGCTTTAACTCTAGCTTTTATTGTAAAATCTAAGGCCCCTTTATCTTGAGCTATAACTTTAGCATCATGAACCCCTTCTTCTACTAGTGTATTATATATTAAGTTTTTTATATCTTCACCATATTGTTGAATTACAACACTCTCAAGTTCAATATCAATATTACCTTCACCTTTAGAAATCATTATAAGAATATCATTTGATTCAAGAGAGCCAGCCTTAGCCATTTTAGTAATATCTACTTGCTTTTCTCCCATGTTAAATATTCCTCTCTTCCTAATTCGTAAAGATCTCCACCATGAGTATCATTGATTACTGTTACTGGGAAGTCTTCAACGTATACTTTTCTAATAGCTTCTGCACCTAAATCTTCATAAGCAATAACTTCTGAAGATTTAACTGTTTTTGCTATCAATGCAGCTGCGCCACCAATGGCAGCAAAATAAACTGCACCATTTTTTACAATGCTATCTTTAACTTCCTGATTTCTAGATCCTTTCCCTATCATTCCCATAAGACCTAAGTCTAATAATTGAGGGGTATAAGCATCCATTCTAAGGCTAGTAGTAGGGCCAGCTGACCCTATTGGTTTGCCTTCTTTTGCAGGAGTTGGTCCTACATAATAGATAATCTGTCCCTTAACATCTATTGGGAGTTCTTCATCGTTTTCTAATAATTCTATAAGTCTTTTGTGTGCTGCATCCCTACCAGTATAAATATATCCGGTAATGTATACATCATCACCTGCTTTAAGATCTTTTAGATCATCTTTAGTTAAAGGTGTATTTAATGTGATTTTCATATTTACCTCCTATAGGGTAACTTCTTTATGCCTAGTAGCATGACAGTTAATATTTACTGCAACAGGTAACCCAGCGATATGAGTTGGGTAGTATTCAATACTTACCTTAAGTGCAGTAGTTCTTCCGCCAAAACCTTGAGGCCCAATACCCAATGCATTTATTTCTTCGAATAGTTCTTTTTCTAAATTTTCATAGAAAGGATTAGTTGAATATTCTTCTAAATCCCTCATTAAAGCTTTTTTTGCCAACATAGTAGATTTCTCAAAAGTTCCACCTATACCTACTCCAACAACTATAGGAGGACAAGCATTTGGACCTGCTAGAGTTACTGTTTCTAGGATAAAATCTTTAACCCCTTGTAATCCCTCTGAAGGCTTTAACATCTTTAATCTAGACATATTTTCAGAGCCAAATCCTTTAGCTGCAACCATTATGTTAATCTGATCTCCAGGTACTATTTCATAATGAATTACTGCAGGAGTATTATCCTTAGTATTAACTCTATTTAAAGGGTCTCCTACTACTGATTTTCTTAATATTCCTTCTTCATATCCTTGTCTAATACCCTCATTAATAGCATCTTCTATATAGCCATTAACTACATGTGCATCTTGTCCTATTTTAACAAATACTACTGCCATGCCTGTGTCTTGGCACATAGGGGCATGGTCAGTACTTGCTATCTCTGCATTTTCGATAATTTTTCCTAATGTATTAGATGCTAATTCCCATTTTTCGTCTTCTTTAGCTTTTTTTAAAGAATTTAGCACATCATTAGGTAAGAAAAAGCTTGCTTCCATAGCTAATCTCTTTACTTCTTGTGTAATTAACTTTGCATCAATTTCTCTCATAGCTTACCATCCTTTTTTGTTATTAACTATGCTCTTTTCTTTGCTCTAGCTAATACTCTATTCATTTCATTGTTAATAATCATTATACCTTCGTCAACACCCATTCCTGGTTTAGCTAATACTTGAGTTGCACCACAAGCTATAGCTATGTTACAGCAAATTTCAGCACTTCTTGAAGTTTCATTACAAGTACCACCTAAATAAGCTCCAACTCCTGCTTCATTACAATATACAATAGCTTCGATTGAGTTGTTTATTCCACCTAAATCTGGTGATTTAACTTGAATCATATGACCTGCTTTGTTATCAGCAAAGTACTTAACATCTTCAAGAGTATTACACCATTCGTCTGCTACTAATTCTACATGAATATTTCTTTCGTCAAGTAATGCAGTTAAATCTCTTAAAGCTTCCATTTGCGCCTCTCTACTACCAACATCCATTGGTCCTTCTATTCTTAACTTATAAGGCTTTGCAGCTTCTTCTAATGTTGCAAGGTAATCAGCCATTGCTACTGTATCATCATTTAGCAATTCACCAATTGTACCATAAACGTCAATATGGAATATTGGGTTATAATCTTCAGTCATTTTGTATTGGTTAACTCTGTCTCTTAACCATTCAACATAAGCTAATAACTTTTCTCCTTTAAGACCTAATTTTTCTTCAACGTTGTTGAAAAGTCCATGAGGAAGTACATCTGCACCTTTAATGATCATTTTGTCAGCGTTGTTATATCTATCGTCACCTGATTGAGTGAATATTGGAATTCTTTGAAGTTCTACTTCTGTCTTGTACTCATCTTTAATAACTTCAGCCATTGTAACTTTTTTAGCTTTTGATGATGCGTCTAAAAGAGCTTGAGTTAAACCATATCTAATAGCTGTATGAAGTCTTTTTCCATTAACTTGCATATGATCTACTTCTTCAGCTAATGCTTTGAAATCAGATGTTTCTTTACCTATAAGCATTGGAGCAATATCATTTTCAATTAGTGGAATAAAATCTGCTGCTAAGAAAAGTGGGTCTCTACCACCAGCACCTGAATATTGAACTGCTGCACAATCTCCATGAGCTATTTGTCCATCTTCTAATACTAACATTACAGAAATACTTTCACCTGGTTGTCTGATTGATGTAAACCCTTCTGTCATTGGTTCACCTACATAGAATAAACCATCATGTTTTGCACCTTTTTTTATTGCTTTTTGATCATCAAAATAAAAACCTGTTTTACCTTCTGCACATATAATATCAACTATTTTCATTATTTATTAGCCTCCAGTCTTCCTATTAGATTTCCTTTACCAACAGCAAATATATCGTCTACTGTCATTGAAAAGTCAACTTCTCTTCCTTCAAACTTTGCTCTAACTTCTAATCTTTCTCTATTAAAGTCTTTTAATTCTTTAGTGAAAGGTATATTTCCAGTCATTAGATATCTGATTTTACCTTCGTTATCTCTTGCAGGCATCATTTTACCAGCATTGTATTTTGATGGTCCAAATGGAATATCTATGATTCCTTGTTCGTAACCTTTTACAACACCAATAGCTAAATCGCCTTTACCCATTTCAATCATTTTTTCAATCATACAAGCTGTTTCTGCTTTAATTATTTTTATTTCTTCAGCCAACTCAGTACTCATAGGCATTAATTGACCTCTTAAAAGGTTTAAAGTCATTTTTGTTGCTTTTATTCCTGAAGCATTTGCCTCTTTTGTTGGAATACCAATTGCTTCGTGAGGAGTTTTAACTATTACTTTAGTTGCTCCTGCTAAAGCTGCTGCTGTAGCTCCTAATGATATAACTCCAAATGCTTTGGACTCATCCGCTGGGAATCCGCCCATCCATTGGTGGAATACTGTAGTAACAAATGTATCATTATATCCAAATCTTTTTAGATATTCATTTGTTTGTTCTTCTAATGCTCTTATTGCTGCAACGTCTTGAACTAAGTTACCACATTGTCCATAACCTACTGTAATACTTCTAACACCTTGTTCAGCAGCAAGTAGTGCTTCAATGATTGCTACTGCGTTTGATGTAGAAGGCGGTACTAAAGTTCCAGTTAATGGACCAAAAGGTTCTCTGTTTATTTCAATACCTCTTTCTTCATAATATCCAACTAATCTGTCACAATATTGCCAATCTCTTAAACATTTCTCTATTGGAACACTTTTAGCGTAAGGAATATTATAAGAAATTCCTCCACCTTCATTTGAAGTATAACCACCAGCATGAATTATTTCAGCTAATAATCTTGAGTCAGGTGTACCATGTCTTGCTTGTAATGGTAAATCAACAGCTTCATATACTTCTCTACAGCCTTTAACACCATGGTTTACTCCTGGGAAACCATTAAGTAATGATCTTCCAGCTTTAAGTGATTCATCAATACCAACTTGACACTCATTGTATTTATTTTGTCTTGTATAAGAGTCTATTGTTGAAGGAAGTAAATCAGCTCCGCCTTCTTTATCTAGATAATTTAATAATTCTATATGTTCGCTAATTAATGCTACACCAGCTCTTGGTTGAGCAAGAGTTATACCTTCTTCTTTTGCTTTTCTAAGTTTCTTAGCAAAGTTTTTATGATCTGGAACAGTTTTTAAAAACTCTACTGCTTCATCAAGATCTACTTCTTTACCTGTAGGCCATTGAGCAAGTACTTCTTCCCTTTCTTTAAAAAACTCTTCATCTGTAAGTCTTTTATTAGTAATTTTAATCGACATTTTAATTTCCTCCAGCTTCAATAATGTATTTTTTAAGCATTCTAACTGCCATATTTTCATCTACCATTGCTAAAAGTCCCATAGCAGATAGTATATAGTCTTTATCTATTAGATATTTTGGGTGCTTTGGTTTTAATGATGTAGGTTCATCCACTTTAAAAAGTGAAGCACTTAAAATATCTAATGGATTTTTACTATTTACTAGTATTCCTCCTGTACCTACAACAAAAGGTAATTCAGTTAAATCTTTACCTTCTTGAGTATGCATCATTCCCATAGGAGTATATACTGATTCAATAACCCCTGCATGTCTTTTCATAGCTATATCGGTACAAACCTTTGCCATAGCTTCATCAAATTTGATATCCTTTTCCTCTTGTGAGATGAAGTTAGTATTATCGTATCTCTTCTTAAATTCTTCCTGTAAGTTATAATCTTCTATATGAAGGTACCTTTTCATTAGTCTTGCTCCAGCAGCTTCTAAAACAGCTAAAGCAGAATATCTCATTCCTAAATCTCCCTCAACAGTTCTTTTAGAAAATGGTTCTTCTAGGCCACGCATTACTACTGCTATGTTTGTAGGAGCACCTTCTCCAATTGAATGTATATCAGTTGTTGCTCCTCCAATATCTATTACAACTAAGTCTCCAATACCATCTTCGTCTCTAGAACCCATTGAAAGTACTTGTGCTGCTTTTAAAACAGATGCAGGTGTTGGCATTAATATGCCAGAAATAGAAGACTCTACATTTTCCATTCCCTTAGCATCTACAATTTGTTTCATAAATATATTCCTAATAGTTTCTCTAGCAGGCTCCACATTTATCTGGTTTAACGTAGGCATAACATTTTCTGTTATGTAATACTCTACCTTACCTTCAAAAATAGCAATAATTTCATCATTACAGCTTTTATTTCCTGCTATAACAATTGGAATAGTAACATTATGTTTTTCTAACATCCAAGCATTGTGAGATATACATTGTATATTACCACCATCAGTTCCACCTGCAAGCAGTATAATATCTGCATTTGAATTCTTTATTTGCAAGATTTCTTCTGTATTTAAATTATGACTATAAGTTTTTATGACTCTTGCTCCTGCACCTAAGGCTGCTCTCTTAGCTGCTTCTGCTGTTAGTTCTGGCACTAGTCCTATTGCAATGATTTTTAATCCACCTGCTGCAGATGAACAAGCCAGTTTTTTGACAATATTAATATTAGGCTTTACTTTTTCATTAAGTCTTTCCAAAGCTTCCTTATATCCTATTGTCACATCAGTTTCAACAGTAGTATAAGCTTTTTCAGTAGCAATTATCTCTTCATTTTCAATGTCTACCAGAGTTAATTTTGTATAAGTGCTACCAAAGTCAATAAAAAGATAAGCATCCATTCTTATGCCTCTACTCCTAAAGCTTCTTTAAGGTCATTAACTGCTACCTCTGTAGATGTTCCAGGTGGATATACTCTATCAAAACCCATATCTAAAAACTTTTGATGAACTTCATTCCAATCTTGTTTACCAACTACAATATTTCCACCTACAAATAATTTGATATCTTTAAGTCCTGCTTCTATGCAGTTCTCTCTCATACCTCTACAGTCAATTTCTCCATGACCATAAAGTGAGGATACCATGATTGCATCAGCATTGGTTTCAATTGCTGCATTTATGAAGTCTTCTTGTGGTGATAATACTCCAATATTTACAACATTAAATCCTGCAGCTGATAAGCTATAGTCAAGAATTTTATTGCCTACTGCATGACAATCTGAACCAATTACTCCTAGTACAACAGTTTTCTTATCCACTTTCTAATACCTCCTAAAATTTTAAATATATAGCTATAATCTTATATAAATTATAGGCAATGAATTTTAATCTTAAATTTAAATTTATGGCCTTTTAATTTAATAAAAACTATAACTTACAATTTACATGTTAATGTTTTGCCTTCTACCTTAATATGATAACATAAATATTTTTAAAAACAATGTTTTTAACCCATAAAACTTGATTATTTTCGTTTTATGTGGAATATATTAAAAAAACCTACACTTGTTGAAAACACTCTACACTTTACTACAGAATATAACATTTTTTATACTTTACTATAGTACTTTGCCAGAATTTCAGTCTTATAAAAACAATAAAACTACCAAACAATTTGATAGCTTTATTGCTATAATTTTTATTGAAATATTAAGTCTATAAATTCTTCTAATGTAATATTGCCAAAATATTTATCCAATGGCTCCTCTTGTAATTCTTCAATTAATGTTTCTCTATTATATTTTAGACCCACTAATTTTTCTTCCAAGACTTTTACATCCATGGTCCCAAAAAAATCTCCAAATATCTTACATTCTTTTATTACTCCATTATGCACGTTTAATCTTAATTCTATGCTTCCAAAAGGGAATTTCTTATAATTTTTATAGTTAAAATCCGGTGATTCACCATAATTCCATTCCCAAGTAGAATACTTTTCTTCATATAGCTTATCAATGTCCTTAAGCTCTTCATCTTTAAGTTTATATATTTGTGGACTTAAACCTTCCATTTCAAATATATATTTTAAAAGTAAGTCTCTAAATACATCTATATCTGCATCTTCTGTTAAATAATTTCTAATATTAGTTACTCTACTCCTTACTGACTTTACCCCTTTAGATTCATATTTATCCGCCTTAACATTTAGTGCTTTTGATAAGACATCTAGTTCTGTATCAAATAATAATGTACCGTGATTTAGTACCCTATTTTTCCATACAGACTGTGCTATGCCTGAAAACTTCTTTTCATCAATAGTCATATCGTTACGACCTGATAATTCTCCCTTTATTCCTAGTTTTTCTAATGCTTTTAAAATAGGTATATTATACTTTTTAAAATCTATTCTTTCATTACCTGATGCAGAGGTGATTATTGAAAAGTTTAAATTACCTAAGTCATGATAAACAGCTCCACCACCAGTTACTCTCCTTACAACTTTTATACCGTTTTCTCTTACATATTCAGAGTTTACTTCTTCAATTGTATTCTGATTTTTCCCAACAATAATAGCTGGACCATTTATCCATAAAATTACATAGTCTTCACTTTTATCTAGATTTTTAAAACAATATTCTTCAAATGCTAAATTATAATGCGGATCGTTTGAATAGTTTTCTATATATTTCACCTTTTGCCCCCTTAAAGTGTTTTTTTGATTATTTGCCTAATAACATATTTAAGTCCATTAGATTATTTTGTAAATCTATTAACTTATTCTTTAATAGGTCATAATCTTTTTCCATTTTCTTGTTTTCATATATTTGATCTGTTTTCTTTGTTAATGCTTCAAATTGATTATATACATTTTTAAATTCATTTTCAATGTCTTCTTTTAATAAAGCCGGTTCAATCTTAATTCCTTTCCTAAGTTCTATGGCATGTTTTAATATTGTAAAGCTATCTCCTAAATTTGGTATTATAACATCAATATTAAATCGTTCTTTAATTAATCCTGCCAAAACAGTTGCAGGGCCTTCTTCTCCATGAACTAAGAATATCTTTTTAGGTTTCTTTTTAAATGCATCTACAAATTTTAAAAGTGTCTTTTGATCAGCATGTGCAGAAAAGCCCTCTAAGTCATAAATATCTAAGTTGACTTCAATTTCTTCGCCTAAAAGTTTAACCTTTTTTGCCCCATCTAATAATATTCTACCTAATGTACCTTCTGCTTGATAGCCTACAAATATTAAACTGTTATTAGGGTCCCAAAGGTTATGCTTAAGATGATGTCTTATTCTGCCAGCAGTGGCCATTCCACTTGCTGCAATTATAACTTTTGGATAGTTAGATTTATTTAAAGCCATTGATTCTTCCTGACTTCTAATATATCTTAGGTTGCCAAAATTAAATGGATTATCTCCAGATAAAATTAGCTCCTTAGCCTCATCATTAAAGCTATTAGAATTCATTTCAAAAACTTCAGTAGCATTAACTGCCATAGGACTATCTATATATATAGGGACTTTCATATACTCTTCTACATCTTTGTTATATTCGTAGTATTTATTAAGCTCGTAAATCAACTCTTGTGTTCTACCTACAGCAAAAGATGGAATTAAAACTGTACCATTTTTTACTACAGTATTATTAATAATCTGGATTAGTTTAGCAGTACTATAGCTATATGATTCATGATCTTTGTCCCCATAAGTTGACTCTAAAATTAGATAGTCTGCATCCTCTATAAATTCTGGGTCTCTTATTATTGGCCTGCCTGGCATTCCAAGATCCCCGGAAAATACAATTTTGTTTGTTTCACCTTCTTCAGTAACCCATAATTCTAAAATAGAAGAACCTAATATATGGCCTGCATCTCTAAATTTTAAAGTGATATCTTCATTAACTATAATATTTTGGTTATAAAAATAGGGTTCAAAATACTTGAGACTATCCTCCGCATCTTTCATAGTATATAATGGCGTTGCTGGTTTCTGACCCCTTCTTTGCCTTTTCTTATTTTCCCATATAACATCAGATTCTTGTATTTTTGCACTATCTAATAACATAATTTTACAAAGGTCAAAGGTTGACTTAGTACATAATATCTTTCCACGAAATCCTTCTTTAACTAATTTTGGAATTCTACCACTGTGGTCAATATGTGCATGAGTCAATATCATATAGTCAATATCTTTTGGATCAAAGTCAAATTTCTTAAAATTCATTTCCTCTTTTTCATTACTTCCTTGAAACATACCACAATCTACAATAATATTGTATTTATCCATTTTTATTAGATAATTGGATCCGGTTACTATCTTTGCAGCACCTAAAAATTGAATGTCCATAATCGTCCTCCTTTATAGTAAAGATAGGTTTTTTGTAAAGGGTTTACTGGTCTTTAGATAATCCTTAATTTCCATCTTTGAAAATACTGAATTTCTTAAATTATTTAATTCACTTATATCTCCAAATAATATGGCTCCTGTAATTTTCCCATCCTTTACAAAAAGCTTGTGATGATTATCTTTATTAGCATCCTTGTGCTCATAGATATGATCATAATCTTGAATATTCCCTACTGAGAAAATTTCAATATCACCTATGCTTAAAGTAGAGAATAATTTAGGATGAATGTATTTTTCATTATTTCCTGTCATATTGCTTCCCGCAATCCTGCCTTGCTCATTAGAAGTGGTCCAAAGTCCTATAACCATATTGTTAACTTCAACCGCATCTCCTGCTGCATAAATATTTTCTATATTTGTTTGAAGGTGTGAGTCTACTTTAATACCTTTATCAAATATAATATCAGTATCCCTAACCAAATCTAAGTTTGGTCTTATTCCAGATGAGATTAAAATAGCATCACTTTTTATTATTTCACCGTTATTCACAATTATTCCTGTTGCTTTTGTATCGCCAATTATTTCTTCAGCTGTATTAGGTAAGTAAACTCTCATTCCATGTGCTTCTAGTTTTTCGGCTAACTTTTCTCCCAGTTCTTTGTCTAATTGTCTTGGCAATAAATAAGGGGCAAATTCAACTATACTTACTTTTTTACCTAGTTCCTTTAAAGACCATGCCGCTTCTAATCCTAATAGTCCTCCACCTATTATTAAGACTCTTTCCGTATTTAATAAATATTTTTTTATATAATTCAGATCTTTCAGTGTTCTAAGGGCAAATACACCTTCTTTAAATTTACCATGAATTGGAGGTATAAATGGTTTTGCTCCCGTAGCTATTAATAATTTATCATACTTAATTATACTGGAATCATCTAATACTATTATATTATCCCTTGTGTCCAATCTTTCTACAATTTTACTTAAGATAACTTTTATATTTCTATCCTCATACCAAGATTGGCTGTTTATAATAAGGTCTTCAGGATTTGTATCCTTTGATAGACTTTTAGTCAGCCTTAACCTATAGTATGTTAGATATTCTTCACTAGATATCATAGTGATAGATCCAAGCTTATCATTTTTTCTAATTTCTCTTGCTGCTGCTAGTCCTGCAATACCATTACCTATTATCAAGTATTTTACCTTTTCCAAGAATTATCCCTCCTCAAAATTATCAGTCTATTTATACCCATATAAGAATAGGATACACAAAAGCCTCCAAATAAATGGAGGCCTCTTTTACTTGGCTGATTTAATATCAGTCCAAATGGAATCATAAATTTGTATAATATCTAATGGATCTTTAAATATTTCTTTGTCAATTTCATCTAGATTTGTAGGATATCCTACTTCATCTTCAGTTATTTCATCTGGTAACAGGTCTAGTGCTTCAGTTATTGGAGTTGAATAACCAATATATTCAGCATTCATAGCAGCAATATCTGGTCTTGCTAAAAAGTTTATAAAGATTTCTGCCCCTTCTTTGTTCTTAGCATTTTTAGGTATTACCATTGCATCAAACCAAAGATTAGTGCCTTCTTTAGGTATAGCATAGTCTAAATCAGGATTATCTCTAATCATAGCTACTGCATCTCCTGACCAAACCACGGCCAAAGCTGCTTCTCCACTTACCATTGCGTCTTTAACTTCATCTCCCATATATGCTAATACTAAGGGCTTTTGTTTTATTAGCTCGGCCTTAGCCGCTTCTAATTCATCAACATTTCTTGTATTCATAGAATACCCCAATTTTTTTAAGGATACTGCAATTGTATCTCTTTGACTATTTAGCATGATTATTTGATCTTTATATTTTTCATTCCATAATATATCCCAGCTATTAACTTCATCATCAACCATAGTTTTATTATAAATTATACCCACAGTTCCCCACATATATGGAACTGAGTAGTCATTGTTTAAATCATAGTCTAAATTTAAAAATTCTGGACCTACCTTGCTTAAATTTGGTATATTGTTTTTATCGATTTTTGTTAAAAGATCCTCTCTGACCATTCTTTCAATCATATAATCAGATGGGAATATTACATCAAATGCACTTCCCCCTTGTTTTAATTTCACATAAAGGTCTTCATTAGTGGCAAATGTATCATAGGAAACTTTAATTCCAGTTTCTTTTGTAAAAATCTTAAATACATCTGTATCAATATAATCTCCCCAATTATAAACATTAATTGTTGGTTTTTTATCACCGCAACCAACAGTGAATATCATCAAGGATAAAACAATTAATAGTAATAATAAGATTCTTATTTTTTTCATATTAATAACTCCCTTCTTCTAAATTGTTTTTTGTCCTACTATTAATAATTAGTAGTAGGATCAATAAGCCTATAAACATTAGTGTAGATAATGCATTAATTACAGGCTTTATACCTGTTCTAGCCATTGAGTAAATTGTAATACTTAAATTAGATACCCCATGTCCCGTATTAAAGAAAGAAATAACAAAATCATCAATAGAAAGAGTAAATGCCATTAAAGCTCCTGTTACTATACCTGGCATTATTTCGGGTAACACAACCTTCCTTAAAGCGTATATAGGAGTTGCACCCAGATCCATTGCTGCCTCGGCTAAATGTTTATTCATCTGCTTTAGTTTTGGTAAAATTGATAGAATAACATATGGTATTGAAAATGTTATATGGGATAACAACATAGTTGCCATACCAAATTCTATTTTTAGAAATCTAAATAATGTCATTAAAGATACTGCAGTTACAATATCTGGATTTAGTACTGGCAAATAGTTTAAGTTTAAACTAATCTTTTTCCCCCAGCCACTCATGTTATAAATTCCTAAAGCAGCAAAAGTACCTATTATTGTAGATACAATAGCTGTAATAATTGCAATAAAAAGAGTATTATATAGGGCTTTTAGTATAGCTGCATCTTTAAATAGCTCTATATACCATCTCAATGTAAATCCAGACCATGTTCCTCTAGACTTTGAATTATTAAAAGAGAAAATTATAAGCACTATAATAGGTGCATAAAGAAATAAGAATATTAAACCGGTATAAAATCTTTTAAGTGTTTTCCCTACCATAGTCCTCCCCCTTCCCCTTCTTTTTCCTTATCAAATTTTGAAGTTACAGCCATGGTAATCAATATAAATATCATTAAAATTATAGACATAGAAGAACCAAAGTGCCAGTCTCCAGTATATCTAAATTGCTCTTCTATTACATTACCAATCAAATTATATTTATTTCCGCCTAATAAACTAGAAATTACAAAAGTAGAAACAGCCGGAATAAATACCATGGTAATTCCTGTAACAACTCCTGGCAAGCTTAATGGGAATATTACCTTATTAAAAACAGTAATTCTATCGCTTCCTAAGTCTTCTGCAGCTTCAATTAATCCTTTGTCTATCTTAACTAAAATTGAAAATATTGGGAGTACCATAAAAGGTAAAAAGTTATATACCATGCCTAAAAGTACAGCTGTATCATTATATATTAAATTTAATGGTGCAAATCCAAACTTGGTAATTAGTGAATTTATAAGTCCATTTTTCCCAAGTAGTGTAAGCCAAGCATAAGTTCTTAATAAAAAGTTCATCCACATAGGAATTACAAACATTAGTATCATCATATTTCTTTTCTTTGGTTTTTCTCTAGATATTATATATGCCATAGGATACCCTAATAGCAAGCAAATAATTGTAGATACAAAGGCTAAGTTTACTGAACGGACTAATACTTTTAAATATAATGGAGCAAATGCCCTTTTTAAGTTTTCTAAGCTAAAGGTAAATGTTCTAAAATTTTGACTATCTCCTTTAGTTATTGCAAAAAATACAACCAATAATAGGGGTATTACTATAAATATACCCATCCATAATAAGTAAGGATATGATAATTTTTTTGTTTTCATTAAACAATCACCTTCCTCATTATATGAATATTTTCAGGTAATATATTTATTCCAATTTCCATTCCAACATCTGCCTGAATCGTAGAGTGGATCATCCAATCAAAATCCTGAACTCTTACAATCATTTCATAATGAACGCCTTTAAAGGTTACAGAATTTACAATTCCACTTAGTATACCATCTTTAGGATTTACTATATCTACGTCCTCTGGCCTAATAACAACTTCAATATTCTCATTTTTATTAAAACCTTTATCAACACATGTGAAGGTTTTATTTAAAAACTCAACAATAAAGTCATCATGCATTACACCATTTAATATATTGCTTTCTCCAATAAATTTAGCAACAAAAGCATTTTTAGGCTCATTATAAATATCTACAGGGCTACCTATTTGTTGTATTTCACCGTGATCCATAACTACAATTGTATCAGACATTGTTAGAGCTTCTTCTTGATCATGAGTAACATATATAAATGTAATACCCACTCTTTTTTGCATATTTTTTAATTCAATTTGCATCTCTTTTCTTAATTTTAAATCTAAGGCTCCTAAAGGCTCATCTAATAATAATACTTTAGGTTCATTAACTAATGCCCTAGCTATAGCTACTCTTTGTTGTTGACCTCCACTTAAAGACTCCACAGATCTAGTTTCAAATCCTTGTAGGTTAACTAACCTTAACATTTCTTTTACCTTTTCATCTATGGTTTCCTTGTCCATCTTTTTTATCTTCAATCCAAATGCTATATTGTCATATATATTTAAATGAGGGAAAAGAGCATATTTTTGAAAAACAGTATTTATTTGTCTTTTATAAGGAGGTACTTTTGTAATATCATCTCCATCAAAAATAACACTACCATTAGAAGGATTTTCAAATCCACCAATTATTCTTAGGGTGGTAGTTTTACCACATCCACTTGGTCCTAGTAATGTTAGAAATTCATTTTGTCTTATATACAAGTTTAAGTTCTTTAAAACTTCAACCTCTCCGAATGACTTAGATATATTTATCAAGTCAATTGCATTGTTTTTCTCCATTTTATCCCTCCTCTTAAATTAAAAACTTGGTGGCGTACTTACCCATATTATTCTAGCTTTAGCTTTCCCTGCATTAGATATATAATGATTAGAATTTGCTTTAAAATAAAAACTTTCTTCTTTTTTTACTTTAAGTTTTTCATTGCCTAAATGTATATAGATATTGCCACTAATAACATAACCAAACTCTTCACCTTCGTGGGGAAAATCTTCTTTTGTTCTTCCGCCTTGGTCCAGTTCAACAAGTATAGGTTCCATTATATTTTTCTGAGCATTTGGTATTATCCATTTCAAATTATATTTAAATTCTTCATTGTCAGTTTCAAAAACATCTTCTTTAGAGAAGACTATTTTTTCATCAATTGTTTCATTAAAAAAATCTTTAAGATTAGTTCCTAAACCCTCTAATATATCTACTAGTGTTGCAATTGAAGGTGAAGTTAGATCTCTTTCTAATTGAGATATGAACCCTTTGGTCAATTCACTTCTATCTGCTAATTCTTCTTGGGTTAAGGAGTTTTTAATTCTAAGTCTTTTAATTTTATCTCCAATATTCATAGCACGGCCTCCTATGTAGCTAGTTATATATTAAACATTAAGTTTATTATTACTATACTTTTAAACGAACTATCTTATTATAGATTATTATTAGTGTAAATGTCAATATGTTTTAAAAATTATTTTCTTATTCCAAATAGCTATAATACACATTAGGTTTAAATTAGTATATTATAAGTTTAATATATGATTAGTAATAGACAAAGAAAAAGGTCAATATTTAATATCGACCTTTTTCTTTGCTTA
>CAZAGS010000027.1:0-17741 GCA_964484955.1 uncultured Tissierellaceae bacterium | reverse complement strand
CGAATATGAATAGGAATAAGGTACTTTTCACCTGCTAAAACAGCCTTAGGATGAATTACTTTTGCACCATGAGAAGCGTAATTATACATTGTAGAATAATTTATATATTCAATATATGGTGGGTTGGGTATTATTTTAGGATCTATGACTGCTATACCAGGAACATCCGTAAAAATGTCTACCCTATCTGCACCTAGATAGCCAGCTAATGTTACTGCTGTAATATCACTGCCCCCTCGACCTAATGTTGTTATCTCCATATTTTCTGTCATACCTTGAAAACCAGCCACAACCACTACCTTGTCTTCTTCTAAATATTTTAATATCTTAGAAACATCAATATCTATTATATTTGCTGAATTGAACTCCTCATCAGTTAATATTCCTGCCTGAAAGCCAGTTAAACCTTTAGAAGGCATACCGTGTATATCTATAAGATGTGTTATTACTGCCGCAGATATGATTTCTCCGCAAGACATAATTAAATCCTTGTTTTGAGGATCTAATGGACCGTTAGTAATATCTAAGAGGCTTATTAAGGTGTCAGTTGAATAGGGCTCACCAATTCTACCCATGGCAGATACAACCACTACTAAATCATTACCTTCTAATTTAGCCTTTTTTACTTGAGATAATAAAAGACTTTGACCATTAATATCACTTAAAGATGTGCCTCCAAATTTTTGAACTATTAGGGCCATACTATCAACCCCTCAAAAGCTTTCTAGAGATTAATGTCTCAGCTATTTGAACAGCATTTAGAGCTGCACCTTTTCTTATATTATCTCCTACAACCCACAAATTAAGGGCATTTGCTACTGTGGAGTCTCGCCTAATACGACCTACATATACATGGTCATGTCCTGTAGTATTAACAGGCATTGGATATTCAATTTTGCTAATATCATCAACAACCCTAATTCCAGGTGAACTATCTAGAATTTGTGTTAAATAATTCAAATCAAAAGGCAAGTGGGTTTCAATATTTAATGCTTCAGAATGACTATAGAGTACTGGTACTCTAACAGCTGTTGCAGTTATTTTAATATTATCATCTAGTATTTTATGCGTCTCATCAACCATTTTCATTTCTTCCTTTGTATAACCAGTATCTAAGAATTGATCAATATGAGGTATTACATTATGAAGAATTTGGTATGGATATACCTTGTTTTTTATAGGCTTTTCTCTTACATAGTCCTTTTCTTGATTTATTAATTCACTAATTGCATTTGTTCCAGTTCCAGATACAGATTGATAAGTGGAGACTACAACTCTATTAATAGAAAAGTGGTCATGAATAGGCTTTAAAACAAGTAACATCTGTATTGTGGAACAATTAGGGTTTGAAATAAGTCCATTATTCCAGTCTAAATCCTCTGGATTAACCTCTGGGATAACTAATGGAACCTTTGCTTCCATTCTAAAAGCACTACTGTTATCTATAACTATTGCTCCCTCAGCAATAGCTAAAGGCGCCAAAGTTTTACTAATATCAGCTTCTACACAAAACCAGGCTATATCAATATTTTTAAATGAATCTTCAGTAATAGCTTGTATATAATGTTTTTTATTCTTAAAAATTATCTCTTGATTTTTAGAACTGTTTCCTAGAAATTTAATACTTTTAATGGGGAAATTACGTTCTTCAATAATTTTAATGATTTGTTGACCTACTACACCAGATGCTCCCACAACTGCCACATTATAATAATGCACATATAAAACCTCCCTACAAAATTATTTCCTAAATAAATAGGTAGTTATTAAATGTTATTCAAAATATGGTAAAATGGTGAAGGTTTTAATAAAATAAGAACAATTATATTGGCCTATACATAATATGTAGCAATTGAGGAAAGGAGTGTTTTTATGGAGAATTGGGGAAGGCTTATAACAGCAATGGTTACACCTTTTGATGAGGGTTTAAATGTGGATTACGATGGTGCAATTCAATTGGCCATGAGATTAGAAAGTGAGGGAACTACTGCACTTGTAATAACAGGTACTACAGGTGAAGCTCCAACACTAACTTTTGAGGAAAGGAGTAATTTATATAGACTAATAAAGAAAAAAGTAGACATACCAGTACTAGCAGGAGTAGGTAGTAATTCTACTATAGACACTATTAATAATGTAAGAGAAGCTATGAACTCCGGAGTTGACGGACTATTAGTAGTTACACCTTATTACAACAAACCAGATCAAGACTCACTATATGCTCATTTTAAAGCAATAGCAGAGACCACAGACTTACCTATAATGTTATATAATGTACCAGGTAGAACCGGTTGTAATTTATTACCTGAAACCGTAGCCAAGTTATCAAAGATAGAAAATATAGTAGCTTTAAAAGAAGCAGGGGGCAATATAGTACAGTTTGCAGAAGTAGTAAAATTAGTAAATAAGGATTTTCTAGTATATTCTGGAGACGATGCCTTAACTTTACCTGCCTTAGCTGTAGGCGGATATGGTGTAGTAAGTGTAGCATCCCATATTGTAGGCCGAGAAATGAAAACTATGATAGAAGCATATGTTGAAGGGGATAATAATAAAGCAGCAGAAATACATTTAAAATTATTAGATATATTTAATAAGCTATTTATTGTTGCTAACCCTATACCAGTGAAGGCAGCATTAAACTTAATGAATGTAAATGTTGGAGGACTAAGACTTCCACTAACTTCTGCCAAGTCAAATATTCTAGATATTCTCAGAAAAGAATTAAAGTTATTAGGGCTAATTTAAAGGAAAATGCACAAAGGGAACCGGTACCTTTGTGCATTTATTCTTTGCTTTGTCTTTTACTCCCAAATAATGTATTATATAAAGTATCTAAGTTACATATAATGTAAGTAACTAGAGTATAAAAAGTTATTATTATGGGAGGTTATTATGTTTAAGAAAATAATAGCAGTTTTATTGATTACGGCAATATCTATTTCTAGCTTTGCTTTTGCAGCCGAGGAATTGGACAGCCCTATATATATTACAATTGCTACGAAAACTTATGAAGAAGGTAATAGGGAAGGAGATTATTACTTTCAATTGAATTGGAAGAATCCAGATTCTATTATAAAACTAGGAAATAATGTACACTATGAAATTGATTTTAAAGTAGGAAATAGTCAGTGGCAATCTGAGACAGACTCTAAATTAACTGGAAATTATTTAACTTGGGATGGGAGTAATACTTCACATGTTACTATTGATCCAGTTAGGGAAAATCTAATCAGTGAAGAAATTGATATTAAAAACAATTACTACAGCTTTAGAATTAGATACAAGTTAAATGATAACTATGGAAGTTTTTCAACTACCACAACAGCAGGCAATATGGACTATTATAGAAATGCTAGTGAATGGGCCCAAGTTGAATTAGATAAAGCCAAGGAATTGGACTTTATAACTAATGCAATTAGAGATAATATGGCTGCAAATGTAACAAGGGAAGAATTTGCTGAAATTTTAATGAAAATGTATGTAAGTGTAACAGGTAAAACAGTAGCCTATTCAGATACCTTTTTTAGTGATACCGATAATCCTGAAGTCTTAAAAGCAGCTGAACTTGGTATTATAACAGGTAATGGATATGGGCAGTTTAAACCAGATGATTATGTAACTCGTCAAGAAATTTGTACTATGATTTATAGAGGTATAAAAAAGTTGCGACCAAATTTAGATTTTAATGTAAAAGATGTAGATAGGTTTGGAGACCAAGCAAGTATTGAGGAATGGGCATTAGAAGGAATGCAATTTATGTATAAGAATGGAATTTTAAGAGGTGATGGCTATGGGAAAATAGATCCATTAGGCAATTCCACTAGAGAAGTAGCTACTATATTAATTCTTAGAACATATGAAAGATTTAAATAAAGAAGAGAGTGAGGAATAAAATGTTAAAATCACACATAGGAGAAATCGCTGCATTAGGGACAGCATTTTGTTGGACATTTACGGGAATTTCATTTGAATATGCAGGGAAAAAAGTAGGTTCATTGGCTGTAAACTTTATTAGATTAATACTAGGTTTTATATTTATCAGCATATTTACTTACTTTACTAGAGGCTTTCTGCTACCAACAGACTCCACATCCTTTAATTGGATCTGGTTAGGCCTGTCGGGTATTATAGGTTTCTTCTTAGGTGATTTATTCCTATTTCAGTCATACTTAGAAGTAGGCACCAGGGTAGCTATGTTAATAATGGCAATGAGCCCTCCTATTACAGCCTTGCTGGGCTTTATATTCATGGGTGAAGTAATTAGACCAATAGGCTTATTAGGTATGGCAATTACAATTCTAGGCATAGCAGTAGTAATACTTAGCAAGGACACAGGTGAAAAGAAACTCAAAATAACCCATTCTGTAAAGGGTATAAGCTATGCTTTTTTAGGAGCCGTAGGTCAATCAGTAGGGCTTATTTTAAGTAAAGTAGGCATGGGAACTTATAATGCTTTTGCTGCCACTCAAATCCGAATAATAGCCGGATTTATAGGGTTTTTTCTCTTGTTTGTATATAAGCGACAGTGGAAGGATTTAACTGTAGCATTTAAAGACAAGAAAGCAATGACAGGAATTACAATAGGATCTATATTTGGGCCATTTCTTGGTGTATCGCTGGCGCTTATATCATTGCAAAATACTACAGCAGGTATATCTGCAACCATTACATCCATTATGCCTATACTGATAATTCCTTTTTCAATAATCCTTTTCAAAGAAAAGGTAAAACCCAAAGAGATATTGGGTACACTAATCTCAGTAGTAGGAGTGGCTATATTATTCATTACTTAATTACAAATCTGGAGGCAACTTATGAAAAGAAATATACTAAAGGCTATAAGTACTATAGAGGAATTTAATATAAAGGACTATATTGATTTAAATATAGGAATAGAAATACAGGATTTTACGGAAAGTAATCTTTCTGATGATGAAATTAGAGAAATAGTTGAGGGATACAAAAAACTACTAAGTGATTTTAAGAATATAAAATCTCTTCATGGGCCATTTTTGGATTTAAAACCAGCCAGTCCTGATGAAGAAATTAGAAAAGTAAGCTACAATAAATACCTTAGAACAATTAATATAGCCAAAGAACTAGAAATGGACTATATAATATTTCATAGTCAAATAAATCCTTTCTTAAATGAACCATTTATTAAAGATTTAAATAATAGACAATCTAAAGACTTTTGGCAAAAGATCTTGTCAGAAAGCAAAGACTTTAAAGGCACAATATTAATTGAAAACATATTTGAAGAAAGTCCACAAATGTTAAAAGAATATATCCATACATTGAATATGGAAAATATAAAGATTAACTTAGATATAGGCCATGCAAGGCTAGGGAAAGTGCCATTAGAACAATGGATAAGTGAATTGAAAGATAATATTGCCTATATACATTTGCATTGGAACAATGGTCAATATGATCAGCACACAGAACCAGCAAATGAAGATATAGAATATATCAAATCTTTGTTAAATAAGTATAATATTAACCCAGTTATTTCACTAGAATACAAGGTCAGCGACTTGAAAGCAAGTGTAGATTTAATTAGAAACAATTAAAATACCAAGGAGGACAAGGATTATGATTTTATATGCAGCTATTTTAAAAACCATAGACCCAGTTAAAGACGCAGAAATATTAGAAGACCATATTGCATATCTCAATAAATATATTGCAGAGGGAAAGATATATGCAAAAGGGCCTTTTCTAGATCATAGTGGAGGATTGGTTATATTTAATGTAGAAAATATAGATGCAGCCAGAGAAATAATTGATAATGATCCTATATCAATTCACAAAACTAGGACCTATGAATTAAAAGAATGGAGAAGCAATTTATAAAAGACCTTAGGGTCTTTTTTTAATAATCCATAAACCACTTTTTTGAAGCTTTAAGTTAATTGACAAATTTGAATTAATGGAATATTATAACTATTAGGTAGCTATATTATAGTATGTTGGATATTAATAATTTAGGAGGGATTGTATGAAAGATTATTTTAAGGTTACTACAAAAACCATAGTGGCTACAGGGCTTGGAGCGGCAATTTTTATGCTATTATTCATGTATGTTAAGGTACCATCACCAATTCCTGAGACAAGTTTTCAAACCGCCTATGGTCTTAGTGCATTTTTTGCCACCTTATTTGGCCCAATAGCAGGCGGTCTTATTGCTTTTATTGGACATGGACTTAGTGATGCAGTACAATATGGCTCTCCTTGGTGGTCTTGGGTAATTGCCAGTGGTGTTGCAAGTTTTGTTTTTGGATTTGCATTTAATAGAACCCAAGTTGAAGAAGGGGAATTCAAGGGCAAGGACATATTTACCTTTAATATTATACAAGTGATAGGAAATATAATTGCATGGGTATTAGTAGCTCCAATTTTGGATATTGTAATCTATGCTGAACCTGTGAAATTAGTATTTACCCAAGGAGTAGTCGCGGCAATTATGAATTCAATCAGTGCAGGAGTTATTGGATCCTTGTTATTAATTGCATATGCAGGTACTAGGACTAAAAAGGGAAGTATAAAGAGAAATTAACTAACATTAGAGGTGGCACATATGAAAGAAAATGCAATAATTGAATTTAATAATTTTACATTTCAATATCATAGCCAATCAGAAGCGACATTACACAATATAAATTTAAAAATATATCCAGGAGAGAAAATACTAATAGTCGGTCCCAGTGGTAGCGGTAAAAGCACACTGGGACATTGTTTAAATGGCCTTATACCATTTTCTTACAAGGGGGAAATCAGTGGTAGTTTAACTATTAGAGATAAGAATACTAAAGAACAAGATATCTTTTCCCTATCTAAAACAATTGGTACAGTTCTACAGGATTCAGACGGTCAATTTGTAGGCTTAACTGTTGGGGAAGATATTGCCTTTGCCTTAGAGAACGACAATATACCAAATGGAGAGATGAAAGAAAGAGTACAAAAAGTTGCAGAAATGGTAGATATGGACAAGTTATTAAAAGCCTCGCCATTTGAACTTTCAGGAGGTCAAAAACAAAGAACTGCCTTGGCAGGTGTTATGGTTGATGATGTTGAAATCTTATTATTTGATGAGCCTTTGGCTAACTTAGACCCAGCAACTGGTAAGGTAGCCATAGAAATAATTGATGATATACAGAAAAAGTCTGGAAAGACAATAATTATTATTGAGCATAGACTAGAAGATGTGCTTCACAGAGATATAGATAGGGTTATAGTTATTAATGATGGAAGAATAATAGGTGACATGCATCCTGATGAATTGGTATCATCTACAATATTAATAGAAAATGGAATAAGAGAACCCCTATATGTTACTGCTCTAAAATATGCAGGTGTTCAAATTAAAGAATCTATGCATCCAGGTCATATTTGGAGTTTGATAACCAAGGATATAAATCAGCAAGTTATTAGCTGGAATAAATCTATTGAAAGGTATATTGAAAAAGAAGAGAAACCTGTAATCTTAAAACTACAAGATATATCTTTTTCCTATGACAAATCAAAACAAATCTTAAAGGATATCAATATAGACATCCATGAAGGTGAAATGATATCAATAGTTGGTAAGAATGGTGCAGGAAAATCTACCTTATCTAAAGTTATTTGTGGATTTGTAAAAGAAAATAAAGGTCATATATATTACTATGATGAAAATCTAAAGGAAAGATCTATTAAAGAACGAGCCGAGGTTATTGGAGTAGTATTACAGAACCCAAATCAAATGATTTCAAAGAACTTTATATATGATGAAGTAGCCTTAGGCCTAAGGCTTAGGAATATAGACGAAGATGAAATTAAGCAAAGAGTAGAAAAAGTTCTTCATATATGTGGACTAATGCCCTTTATAGACTGGCCAATTTCAGCATTAAGTTATGGGCAAAAAAAGAGAGTAACCATAGCATCAATATTAATATTGGATCCAAAAATAATTATTTTAGATGAACCTACAGCAGGGCAGGATTTCAAACACTATACTGAAATTATGGAATTTCTAATAGAGATTAACAAAATAGGGGTTACTGTAATATTAATAACCCATGATATGCATCTTATGATTGAATATACCCCTAGGGCTATAGTCTTAGCAGATGGAGAGATTATTGCTGATACACAGGCTTCTATTATATTGACTGATGAAGAGGTAATAGAAAGGGCTAATCTAAAAGTAACATCACTCTTTAACTTAGCACAAATAGTAGGTATAGAAGATGAAACTGGATTTGTACAAAACTTTATAGACTATGAAAGGTCGGTGAGATTATAGGATGGATAAATTATTCTCTTACAACTTAATCGATACCCCTATTCATAGACTATCAGGTTTAACCAAATTAATATGTTTTTTATTTCTTACATTTGCAGTTATGTTTGCCTATGATATTAGAATAATATTAGGAGTAATGGCCTTTTCCATCTTTGTACTATATTTATCGGAAATTAAATTTTCACAGATTAAGCTTATGATTATTTATGTGGCTGTATTTTTAATTACTAATACTATTATTACATTTTTATTTGAACCAGAATACGGTGTAGAGCTTTATGGAACTAGACATGAGATAATTCATATATTTGGAAGATATTCATTAACTGTAGAACAAGTATTTTACCAAGTAACAAAACTTTTCAAATATTCCTCAGTGGTACCACTTGGTATTATATTTTTATTAACCACAAACCCTAGTGAATTTGCATCCTCATTAAATAGGGTAGGAGTAAACTATAAAGCTGCATTTGCAGTAGCACTTACACTTAGATATTTTCCAGATATTCAGAGAGACTATAGAGACATAAGTCTGTCTCAACAAGCAAGAGGTCTGGAATTATCTAATAAGGCAAAGCTTAAGGACAGATTTAAAAATTCCTTAGCAATAATAGTACCACTAATATTTTCAACCCTAGATAGGATTGAATTAATAAGTAATGCTATGGATCTAAGGGGTTTTTCCAAACATAAAACTAGAACCTGGTACAATATAAAAAGCTTAGATAAAGAAGATTATATAGCTTTAAGTGTTTCAATACTTATTTTTACGGGAACAATTCTAGTATCAGTATTTATAAATAAAAGTAGATTTTACAATCCATTCATTTAAGGAGGAATTATGAAACCATTATTAGTTTTTCAGACAGATTTCACATATAAGGAAGGCGCCGTCAGTGCAATGTATGGCGTCATTAAAACAGTAGATAGAGAAATAGAAATTATGGATGCAAGTCATGAGATACCACAATACGACACTTGGAGTGCATCTTATAGATTATATCAATCCATGAAATTTTGGCCAAAGGGTACAATCTTTGTTTCAGTTGTAGATCCAGGAGTAGGAACTTCAAGAAAGGCAAGCATAGCTAAAACTCTTGATGGTTACTTTATAGTTAGTCCTGACAATGGATCTCTAACACATATTAAAAAACTTGTAGGCATCAGCGAAATAAGAGAGATAGATGAAAAAACCAATAGATTAAGGGGAAAAGATACAGAAGGAGTAAGTATCTTTCATGGTAGAGACCTATTTGGATATTGTGCAGCAAAACTTGCTAGTGGATTAATCACTTATGAAGAAGTTGGGCCTTCATATCCAGTAGAATCAATAGTAGAACATAAAATATACCAACCTGAAATAAGGGACAATTATGTAAAGGGTATATTTGAAATTTCTGATCCAAACTTTGGAAACCTTTGGACTAATATAAAATTACAACAATTTAATCAAGCTGGTTTTAATTATGGAGACTTTTTAAATGTTAAAGTCACATATAAGGATGAAGTAAAATTTGACCAAAGTGTACTATTTGAGAAATCCTTTGGTTTTGCATCAATAGGGGAGCCTATTATATATAATAATGAACTTATGAAAGTTGCATTAGCAGTTAGCCAAGGAAGTTTTTCAGAAACTTATAATATTAGCTTTGGACCAGAATGGATAATAGAATTTACTAAATAGATTTGTCTTTAAATGTAGAGTACTGGAGGGTTCAAGATGAATAAACTGTTAGTATTTCAAAGTGACTTTGGATTAGTAGATGGTGCAGTTGCAGCCATGGTGGGAGTTTCACATGAAATTGATATGGATTTAAAAATACATCATTTGACTCACGATATAACACCATATAGTCTTTGGGAAGCATCTTATAGATTATTTCAAACAATTCAATTTTGGCCCAAAGGAACTGTATTTGTGTCAGTAGTAGATCCAGGTGTTGGTTCCACCAGAAAGGCAGTAGTGGTAGAAACTCTAGATGGGCATTATATAGTTACACCAGATAATGGTACTTTAACACATATAAAAAACTTTGTTGGTATAAAATCCTTACGACAAATAGATGAAAAAAGGCATAGAAGAATTGATACTGAATTTTCCCATACTTTTCATGGTAGAGATGTCTTTGCATATACTGGAGCTAAATTAGCAGCTTCAAAGATAAGATTTGAAGAAGTAGGTCCTGAATTATCTTTAGATGAAATAGTAGAGGTAGAATTAGGACAAGTTACAAAGACTGAAGATAGCATTATAGGGAATATTGATATCCTAGATGTTCGTTTTGGAAGCCTTTGGACTAATATTGAAAGAGATGAATTTTTATCAATAGGTTTTGAAAATGGAGAAAAGGTTGAGGTTTTAATCAAGAATGGTTCAACTATAATTTATAATAATAGAATTACCTATGGAAAGTCCTTTGCAGATGTACATGTAAGTGAACAAATTATCTATGTAAATTCATTGTTTAGAATGGCATTAGCCATAAATCAAGGTAACTTTGCAAGAGCTTATAGTATTGGAACAGGAATACATTGGACTATAGAATTTAAAAAGATAAATTAATTAAGCTTGGAATTAATCATTCCTTTCTGGGCACAATAATTTTAAGACGAAGAAAGGAAGATTATAATTGAGAAGAAAAACTTTACCAATAATTGCTATTTTATTTTTAGGCACTATAGTTTTATTGTCAGCTTGTGCTAAGCAACCCGATGATTCTACACCAATAGAGCCAGCCAATCCTGATAATCCAACAGAAACCATAGCTGATAGGACTTGGCCTGAAGAAAAGTTAACTGATATTCCCCAACCTAAGGGTGAAATAGTATTAGTTTACCAGTCAGAGGGCACAGAAGATATGCCAGCTTATACATTAGTTCAATTTAAAGTAGCAAATAAAGAGGAAGCTTTAGAATATTTTAACCAATTAAAAAACTTGGGCTATACCATAGAAACAGAGAATAATGATGATGAGGCAATAAACTTAGAAGCCTTAAAAGATGGTAATCGTTTAAGCTTTGCATATTTACAAGGACAAGATACCGCATCAGTAAAATATGAAAATGCAAAATAAATGGAAGTCTTCTTATTAATTTAAGAAGACTTTGTTTTTTAGATAAATTTAAATGATAATGTTTATCAATTAGAACCTTGGGTATATATGAAATAGAAAGCAAATAACTATTAAAAATAGATTACTATTTATATTTAAAGGAGAGATAATATAATGAAATTCACATTACCAAAGTTAAATTATTCTTACGATGCATTAGAGCCAAATATAGACCAACTGACAATGGAAACTCATCATAGTAAACACCATCAAGCATATGTTAACAATTTAAATGCAGCACTAGAAGGGCAAACAGAATTCGAAAATATGGATATTGAAGAATTACTAAAAAATCTAGATAAGTTACCTGAAGGAATTAGAAATGCAGTTAGAAATAATGGTGGAGGTCACTATAATCACGCTATGTTCTGGGAGTTTATGTCACCAGAAGGTGGAGGAAATCCAGAAGGAGAACTAGCTAAAAAGATAGATGAAGATCTAGGTGGCTTAGATAAATTTAAAGAAGACTTTAAAAAAGCAGCACTTGGTCAATTTGGAAGTGGCTGGGCATGGTTAGTATTAGATAATGGAAAATTAAAAGTAGAATCCACACCAAATCAAGATAATCCAATTTCTAATGGTAGAACACCTTTACTAGGAATAGACGTTTGGGAGCATGCATATTATCTTAAATATAAAAACCTAAGAGGCGACTATATAGATAAATGGTGGAACCTAGTAGATTGGAAATATGTAGCAGACAAATATAATAAATCAAAATAAAAAATTAAGGGGCCACCGGCCCTTTTTTTAATTGAAGTAACTATATTAATTCATTCAAAAAAGAAAAGAAAGTAATATAAAATAGTCATTAAATATACCTATACTGAATAGAATAAATTAGACAAGCCTTAAATAAGTTTTATGTTTTTTAAAGAACTATTAGATGAGGAGGATAATTTATGGATTGGTATAGGCAAAATAAGGGGGAAGTATCAGAACGCTTAAATGTAAATTTGGAAAAAGGATTAATCAACATTGAGGCAAAAAGTAGGTTAGCAAAGTATGGACCCAATGAATTAAAAGAAGAAGCAAGGAAAGGACTATTATCTAAATTAATAGAACAATTTTCTGACTTTCTAGTTATTATATTAATAGTTGCAGCATTTATCTCTATATTTGTAGGTGAAAGTAGAGATGCAACTGTAATTTTCGCTGTTGTTATTATAAATGCAGCCTTGGGGATTTATCAAGAGGGACGAGCTGAAAAATCTTTAGATGCTCTAAAAAAGATGACATCGCCTACAGCAAAAGCCTTAAGAGATGGGAATATAACTGTGATCCCTTCTTCTGAATTGGTACCAGGAGATATAGTTATATTAGAAGCAGGGGATATTGTACCAGCAGATCTAAGATTAATCCATAGTTCTAATTTAAAAATAGAAGAAGCCTCACTTACAGGAGAATCTATTCCGGTTGAAAAAAATGCCAGCTTGACATACCAACAAGAAATGTCTCTTGGTGATAGATATAATATGGCTTTTATGAGTACAATTGTAAGCTATGGAAGGGGACAAGGTATAGTTGTAGAAACTGGACATAATACGGAAATCGGCAAGATTGCAACCATAATTCAAACCATAGAAGATGAATTAACACCACTACAAAAAAACTTAAATCAATTAGGTAAATACTTAGGAATAATAACTATAATAGTCTGTATTATTGTTTTTGCTGTAGGATTATTACAAGGACGTAAAGTATTAGAGATGTTTATGGTTGCCATAAGCCTGGCTGTAGCAGCTATACCAGAGGGACTACCAGCTATTGTTACTATAGTATTAGCCTTAGCAATGAATAAGATGGTAAAACAAAATGCCATTGTAAAGAAACTACTTGCAGTTGAAACACTTGGTTCTACAACTGTAATATGTGCGGATAAAACTGGAACACTAACTCAAAATCAAATGACTGCTGTTAAAATATTCTCTAATAATAAAGTAATTGACGTAACAGGAACTGGTTATGACCCTATTGGTGAATTTAAATTAGCTGGTAAAAAAATAGAAATAGATGAATCAATAGATTTAGATAAAGTATTATCTATCTCAGCTCTAACTAATGACTCAATATTAAACAAAGAAAAAGATACAGGTTTATATAATATAATAGGTGATCCTACTGAAGGAGCCTTAATGGCCTTAGCTGCAAAGGCTAATATAACAAAAGATAGTATCAACTCAGCCTATCCAAGAATAGAAGAACTGCCTTTTGATTCTGAAAGAAAGATGATGAGCACCTTCCATAGGGATTACTTTCCTGGACAAATAGTATCACTTACAAAAGGTGCTCCAGATATAATAATAAAACGATGTTCCCATATTTTACTAAATGGAAAAGAAATACCATTTGATGATAATCTTAAAAAGAAAATAGGGGATGTAAATAGTTATTTTGCAAAGGATGCACTAAGGGTATTAGCTTTGTCCTATAAGAGATACGCCCAACTTCCTTTTGAAATTACTTCTGAAACAGTTGAGAAAGAAATGGTATTTGTAGGATTGGTTGGAATGATAGACCCATCAAGACCTGAAGTAAAGGGAGCTATTACAAAATGTAAAGAAGCAGGAATAAAGCCTGTAATGATAACCGGTGACTATAAAGATACTGCCTTTGCCATAGCAAAAGAGTTGGGTATAGCAAATACAGTAGACCAAACACTGATTGGAGAAGACTTAGATAAGTTTTCAGATGAAGACCTAAAAGAAGTTGTAAAGAACACCACAGTCTATGCTCGAGTATCTCCTGAACATAAAGTTAGAATAGTTACTGCCCTAAAGGCTAATAATGAAATTGTTGCAATGACTGGTGATGGAGTAAACGATGCTATGGCATTAAAAAAAGCTGATATAGGTATTTCTATGGGAATAACAGGTACAGATGTGGCTAAAAATACTGCAGAAGTAATATTAACAGATGATAATTTCGCAAGCATAGTTTCTGCAGTTGAAGAAGGAAGAATTATCTATAGCAATATAAAGAAATTTGTATTCTTTCTATTATCCTGTAATATTGGAGAAATATTCTTGGTCTTTGCTAGTATATTAATGAAATTACCTGTACCACTTTTACCTATACAATTACTATGGCTAAACTTGGTAACAGATAGTTTTCCTGCATTAGCCCTTGGTATGGAAAAAGGTGATCCTGATATAATGAAGGATAAGCCTAGAGACTCCAATGCTCCAATTATAGACAAAGCAATGGTAGCTGCTATAATAATAGAAAGTTTTACCATAGGTGCAGTTTCATTACTAGCATTTATATGGGGCTTAAGAGTCTACCCAAACAATTTGCCAATGGCTCGAACCATTACATTTGCTACACTTATTACAGCAGAATTAGTAAGGGCTTATTCCAGTAGGTCTGAAAGGTATATTTTATTTGAAATAGGTTTCTTCTCAAATAAAACAATGGTTTACGCCACAGGACTATCATTTGCTCTTATGTTAATGGTTATATATATACCATTAATGCAAATAGCATTTCATACATTACCATTAGAACTGGTGCAATGGGGCACAATCTTAACCTTCGCATTTCTACCTCTTATTATAGGTGAATTATATAAAGTAATAGTTTATAGAAAATAAAAACTGAGCCAGGGTTATCCTTGGCTCATTAATATTGTCCTAATAAGTATTATAGTGATTTTTTTCAAAAGGTAAATCATAAAAATTAGCAATATGAAAATACTATCCTTAATTATGATATAATACTGTTAATTCAAAGAATAAAGGAGTAAATATAATGGATGGAACAATACGAGAAAATATAAAAATAGGGTCAAAAGTAAAGATTGTAGAAAAGCAAAACCAAAGATCCGGAGAACTAAGTGAAGGAGTGGTTCAGGATATACTTACAAAATCAAGCAACCACCCCCACGGTATAAAAGTTAAACTAGATAATGGACTAGTAGGAAGAGTAAAGGTGATTATAAATGAATGAATTTCCAACAATAGAAGAAGTGCACGAAATGCTAGATAAAATAGCAACAGAGATACCAGTAGAGTTTTTTGAAAAGTTAAATGAAGGAGTTGTATTATTAGAAGAATATAAAATCCACCCTGAAAGCAGAGATAGAAACTCTCTATATATAATGGGTGAGTATTCTAGGAGCGTTACAGGAAGAAATATTAAAATTTATTACGGATCTTTTAGAAATGTTTATAGGGGAATTTCAAAAGAGGCCTTGTATGAAAATTTAAAAGAAACTCTTTTACATGAATTTACACATCATCTAGAATCCTTAGCTGGAGAAAGAGGACTAGAGATAAAAGACTCCCAAGATATGAAGAAGTATAGAGAAAGGTCCTAAGCTATGGGATTTCAACATCTTATGATATACTAGTAATAGTAATATATCTGAACTTAATTAAACGGGAGATGTAAAAATGAAAATTGCAATAGTTAGAGATCAATCAAGAGCGGAATATTTACCAGGTGAAGAGGGAATTCAAGAAGACATTCAGCATAAGGTTACCATGGAACATATTAAAGAAGCCTTAGTAGATACTTATGAAGTAATAGACTTAAGGATGGACCATGATTTAATCATGAACTTAGAAAAAGAAAGTGTGGATTTAGTTTTTAACCTTTGTAATGGCATAAAAGGGGAAGCAAGTTTATCACAACTACCATCCTTATTAGAATATGAGGATATAGAATATACTGGGTCTGCACCATTAGGGCACGGTATAGCCTATAATAAAATATATTCAGGAAAGATATTTGAAGCATCTGGAATAGCAACTCCTGGATTTATTGAAGTAGAAAATATTCAAGAACTTGATGATATAAAATTAAACTTTCCTCTACTTGTTAAGCCAAAAGATGAAGGATCTAGTAGGGGAATACAAGATGATAGCTTGACCTTTGATAAAGAATCCCTAATTGAAAAGGTAAAAGAAGGATTAAAATTATATAATCCACCTATGATGGTTATGGAATATATTGAAGGTAGAGAGTTTACAGTTGGGGTTTTAGGAAATGGAGAAGATATAGAAGTTCTACCAATACTGGAAATAGACTTTTCTAAACTGCCTAAAGATTTAAATAAAATATATAGCTTTGAAGCTAAATTTAAATATGATGATTATATGGTTTATCATTTGCCAGCAAGAATAGATGAAGAAACTTACAATAAAATATCTCAGACTGCAATAAAAGCCTTTAATAGTCTTGGTTTAAGAGATTACTCCAGGGTAGATATTAGATTAAAAGATGGTGTCCCATATGTAATAGAAATAAACTCCCTGCCAGGATTAGATAGGGATAATAGTGATATTATAAAAATGGCTAGTGCAGCAGGTATGGAATACGATGAGTTAATAAAAAAGATAGTTAATATAAGCAAAAAAAGAATCAAGGCAACTAATGCATAAAAAACTTTTACCTACAAACAATAATATAAATTATTGTAGGAGGGATTTAATATGGACAAGAAAAACAAACTAGATGAAATAAGTCTAGCGGAAATTAATAAAGAGGAATTAAACAAGATACAAAATCTAGAACAACAACTTGGTGAAAAGTATTATTTAATTGCATTTGAAAAGTAATTAAAATCAAAAATCTTCTTATTTCAATAAGAAGATTTTTTGTATTTTAAAAAGTATTTGGAATATAGATATAAGGGTATATAATATTAAATATAGACTTTATTAAAGTAAAGGGGGACTAATAAGAATGAAGTTTTCAATTGAAGGAGATTATCCTATACTTAGGTGCAAATTACAGCAAGGTGAAACCATTAAAACCACAGCAGGAGCCATGTCTTGGATGACAGATGGTATAGATGTGGAAGTAACAACTGGAGGGGTTATGAAAGGCCTTTCTAGAATGTTTGCAGGAGAAAGTATGTTTTTTTCATATTATACTGCAGCAAGAAATGACCAAGAAATTACTTTTGCTTCATCCTTACCTGGAACTATTTTAAATATAAAAATGGAAGGACAAACCTTAATTGCACAGAAAACTGCATATCTAGCGTCTGAAAGGTCTGTAGAATTGCAAACCATATTTACTAAAAAGTTTTCAGCAGGATTATTAGGTGGTGAAGGATTTATATTACAAAAGCTTTCAGGTCATGGAGAGCTTTTCTTAGAAGCAGACGGATCTTTAACAGAATATAACTTAGGACCTGGAGAAGTTCTATTAGTAGATCAAGGCCATGTATTTTTATTTGAAGAAAGTGTAAGTTACGAAATACAAACAATCAAAGGAATGAAAAATGTTTTATTTGGAGGAGAAGGTTTATTTTTAGTAAAACTAACTGGACCAGGGAAGGCAGTACTTCAATCAATGCCTATATCAAACTTGGCATCAAAGATAATACC
>CAZAGS010000026.1:0-18221 GCA_964484955.1 uncultured Tissierellaceae bacterium | reverse complement strand
GGATTTGAAACTGCTTTTAAGGCAACTTATGAGGGGGATAAACCAGGACCAACTATTGCTTACTTAGTAGAGTATGATGCATTACCGGGAATTGGTCATGCTTGTGGACACAACATACTAGGAGCTACAAGCACAGGTGCAGGTATTGTACTAAGAAAGCTAATAGATGAAATTGGTGGAAAGGTTTGTGTACTAGGTTCCCCGGCAGAAGAAAACTTTGGAGTAAAAGTAGATATGGCAAACAGGGGCGTATTTGATGATATAGATGTGGCTATGTTATCTCATCCAGGCTCTAACCATCAATTAAGTGGAACAACATCAGAATTACTCCCCCTAAGATTTACCTTCAAGGGCAAAACTGCCCATGCAGCTGGTTCACCAGAAAAAGGAGTAAATGCCTTAGATGGCTGTATCACATTATTTAATCTTGTTAATGCCCTTAGGGAACATATACTCCCTTCATCCAGAATTCATGGAGTAATAAAAGAGGGTGGAAAGGCTGCAAATATAGTACCAGATCTAGCCATTGCAGACTTCTATGTAAGAACCACTGAATTAGGTTATATGGAAGAACTAAAGGAAAAGGTTATTAACTGTGGAAAAGCAGCAGCCCTAGGAACTGGAACAAAATTAGAAGTATCAACCTATGAAGCTATTTATAAAGGATTGGTAACTAATGAAAGCCTGTCAAAGATATATGAAAAGAATCTAAAAGAGGCAGGTGTAAGGAAGATATTAGCTGGAGAAACAAATTATGGATCCACAGATATGGGAGATGTAAGCCAAGTATGTCCAACAATTAGTACTTCCTTTGCCATAGTAGGAGAAGATGAAGAGGTCACTGGGCACACAGTAGAATTTGCAGAAGCAACTCTTACAGATGTGGCATATAAGGGAATGGAAGATACAATCTATGCCTTAGTAGGAACAGGAGTAGATATAATCAAAGATGAAAATTTACTCCAAGAGATCAAGGAAGAATTTACTTTAACATTTAAAAAATAATTTAATTAAATAAAATATCTATGAAGCAAAGAAGTAATTTAGGGACACATCCTACAGAGAACTGGATAAGGTGAGAGCCAGTAGATGGAAAGCTAAATGAAAAGAATTGCTAAGATGAATAGGACAAAGCCACAGGTGAGTATCTTATTCCGCATTCAAAGCGTTATTTGAATCGAGTTGTATTTTACTAGTTAAAATATAAGAGAGTGGTACCGCGGGAAATCTCGCCTCTATGTATAGAGGCGAGATTTTTGTATAAAAAATAACTTATGAGGAGAATGAAAATGAAAAAGAAAATTGCTTTAATTTTAGGAATGGTTCTTATGGCTTCAAGTATACTTGGAGGATGTGGAAATAGTGCAAAGGTGGATTCTGATGGAATTGCTATTGAAGCAAATTCAATAGAAGCAATAAAGGAAAAAGGTAAATTAGTAATGGGAACATCTGCAGATTTCCCTCCTAATGAATTTCATATTATGGTAGATGGAAAGGATACTATTGTAGGATTTGATATAGAAATAGGAAAATATATAGCAGAAAAATTAGGTGTGGAATTAGAGATAAGAGATATGGAGTTTAATAATTTACTCGGTGGACTGTCTACTGGAATGTTGGATATTGTTATATCAGGAATGGTAGAAAAACCTGATAGGGATGCAAATTTCACTAAGCCTTATGATATAGGAGGAATTCATAAGATACTTATAAGGAAATCAGATAAGGATAAGTATCTATCAAAGGAAGACCTTAAGGGTGCAGTCATAGGAGCTCAAACAGCCTCAATACAAAAAGAAATGGCAGAAAATATAGAAGGAGCAGAAGTTAGAGAATTACCTTTAATAAATACACTTATTATGGAATTGAAAACAGAAAAAATAGATGCCCTAGTAATGTCTAATGAAACAAGCTCTTCCTATGCTGAAGCTAATGATGACATAATGGTCATAGAATCCATAGAACTTAAACATGAATCAAGTGGGGCAAGTATAGCATTGAAGACTGGCAATGATAATTTAACGGACTATATCAATGGAATAGTAGATGAGTTAATAGAAAAGGGTTTAGTTGAGGAATGGAAAGCAGAAGCAAAAGCCTTAAGTGATCAAGAAATTAAATAAGAATAGAGGTGAATGTTTTGAATATTATAGAATTACTAATAAAGTATCAAGATTATTATATTACAGGTATTAAGGTAACCTTAGCCCTATCATTTTTCTCCTTGCTTATTGGAACAACATTAGGCTCTTTATTGAGCCTTTTGAAATTATCCAAGCTTAAAATCTTAAGTTGGATTGCAACGGTATATATTGAAATAGTTCGTGGAACCCCAATGATGGTACAAATTGCCATAGTTTACTTTGGATCCTTTGTATTATTTGGAATAAATTTGGATGGATTTGTAGCTGCTTTAATAGCAGTTTCACTAAATAGTGCTGCCTATGTGGCAGAAATTATTAGATCAGGAATACAGTCCATAGATAAAGGTCAAACAGAAGCCAGTAGAAGTTTAGGTATGTCAAGTGGTCAAACTATGAGGCATATAATACTTCCTCAAGCTATAAAAAATATATTGCCAACCCTTGGAAATGAATTTGTAACTTTAATTAAGGAAACTTCTGTTGCATCAACCATAGGAGTAGTAGATTTAATGCGTGCATCTAATATAGTACAAAGTACCAGCTATGAACCCTTTACACCTTTGATAATAGTTGCAATCATATACTTTATATTTACATTTACTCTATCCCAATTAATAGGCATATTTGAAAGGAGATTAGCCCACAATGATTAAAATTGAAGCTTTAAATAAATATTTTGGAGACAAGCATGTCTTGAAAGATGTTAATCTAGAAATAAAAGATGGACAAGTTATTGGATTAATAGGCCCATCAGGTTCTGGAAAAAGCACCTTAATAAGATGTATAAATAATTTAGAAAAGCCAAGTTCAGGGAATATATATATTAATGATAAGAATATAACTAAGATGGGAAAAGAAATAGATAGGGTTAGACAGGAAATAGGCATGGTCTTTCAACATTTTCATCTTTTCCCCCATAAAACAGTTTTTGAAAACATAACAACAGCACCAATATTAACAGGACGATTAACAGAAGAAAAGGCTCAGGTTAAGGCCATAGAACTTCTTAATACTATGGATTTAATAGATAAGAAGGATGCATATCCAAATTCCTTATCAGGAGGACAAAAACAAAGAATAGCCATAGCTAGGGCCCTTGCTATGGATCCAAGAATAATGTTATTTGATGAGGTAACATCAGCCCTTGATCCTGAAATGGTAGGAGAAGTTTTAAATGTTATGAAAGATTTAGCTAAAACTGGAATGACCATGATAGTGGTTACCCATGAAATGGCCTTTGCAAAACAAGTTGCAGATAGGGTAATATTCATGGCAGATGGTAAAGTTGTTGAAGAGAATAAAGCAGTAGATTTATTTGAAAACCCACAAAATGAGAGAACCAAGGAATTTCTATCTAAGGTATTAGAATATTAGGAATATAGAAAGATAAGGCTAGATTTTTCATTAAGCCTTGTTTTTTTCTTATAGATCAATATTATATATTTCTTTGCAGCTATTTATAAAAATGTCTCTTAATTTATCTTGTCCTAAAAGTTCACATTGATTCAATGATTTTCTTAATGAATCAATATAATTATCATATCCAAGAAGAAATTCTGCTATACCCTTTCTAAAATATAGTAAATTTAAACCATTGTAATTTCTCTTTTCTATACAATAATTTATACCTAGGTTTGAATACTTTAAGGCCTTATGGTGTTTATCTAGTCTATGGTAAGTATAAGATAAGTTATAGCATATTTTAGGATAAATATCTTCAGTGGGTTCTATGTGATTAATGCAAAATTCTAAGATTTCTAAAAGCTTTTTAGAGGATTCAATCTTATTAAGTAAAATACCAATATTCATTAAAATTCTAATTTCCATGGTATTATAATTAAAACGCTGATAATTAGAGATTGAAAATTCTGGAGAGGTTATATTCATTGCATTTATTAGCTTATTATATGATCCATGACGATTGTTTTCACATTTCTTTAATATGATAGATTCAGTTAATAATATAAATTGTTTTATTAAATTTGCATAATAAGTATTGCTTGTATTATTGACTAAATCCTTTAAGTCTGATAATTCCATGTCTAGACTTTCATACTTACCACTATCAAGCTTAAATTCTAATCTATTTTGTATATCAATGAACTCTTTATAGCCATTTATTCTAAATTCAAGAAGTAGTTTATTTAGGTCTACCTTATATAAAATTGAAAGGTGATCTAGGGTTTCTTGCTTAGGAATAACCTTCCCAGACTCAATTCTTCTAATGGTTTCTATACTTACCATGGCTAAATCTGATACATTTTTTTGAGTTAGATTTAGAATTTGTCTTCTTTCAAATAATACTTTACCAAATTTGACGAGATTATAATAGATAAAATCACTTCCTTTGGAAACATATATGCAATAAGAGTTTAAATCTAATTATATCATATTGTGATTTAGCAGACAAGCCACATTGATGTGGGTTGTGATATTCTGAATTTAAATATATGATAAATATAAGTACAAGAGGGGGTGATTATAATGTGGAAGAAACTTGTAGCAACTTTAGCTATTACTATGGTACTGTCTTTTGCTGTATCTATGAAGGTAGATAATAGGCTGATTGCCGGTGAAGATGATTCAATTGACTGGCATAATTATGAGGGAGCTGAGCTAACTTAAAGAATTATTTGAGGAATTCAAATAATTGAGGTAATCCCTTGTATTGATATGCTATAATTAATTAGAATATGTAATATAGTCTTATTATTGGAAAGTAGGTTATAGTCAATTTTTGACATTATTATTGAAGTTGTTATGATATGTTGCATATATAATTCAAAGGAGGAATAGATGTGAAAAAAGCAAGAATGAGGTTTATTGCGTTTGTATTAACTATTGTTTTAGTAATTTCTATATTACCTGTTGATGTTTTGGCGAATCAAAGTGAATTGATGTCAAATGAAAACATAAGAACAATAAAACAATCAAGCTTTAGTGATGTATATAATATGAGCTATATTTATGAAGAAAATGGAGAAATATTTAAAGCGATAGAGAATATTAATGAAGATTTTAGTAAAGTAAAGACTAAAATCTTTAAAAAGATAAATAATGAATTTATATTATTGGAGGAATTAGAAACCACTATCAAAGAAAATAACGATAGTTTTGAAGTTTTAACTATGAATTTAACTAATGGTGAACAAAAAATTAATAAATCCAAAAAGCCTGTAGAAGAATTTGAATTGTTAGATAAATCTTTAGAAAATCCCTTATACTCTACTTATAGTAGTTCTCCTTATCCTAGATATGAGACTTATAGGATAAAAAATGGAAATATTATTACTGATTCATTACAGATATCAGCTATAACTGCTCTTTTGGTTACAGCTCTTGGAGTTAATAAGGTAACTACAGAATATGTAAAGAAAACCATTGCTAATTTGGCAGCAAGCGCTGCAGCAACTATTTTTGTGAAAGGTCACACAATGACTTATTATACTAATAGAAGTTATATATCAATTTATCTTGAAGCAAAAGAAACAGATCCTATGTTTAAATACTGGGATAGTGTATATAGTAATCAATCAAGAACAAGTTTAATTAGTGAAAGAGAGTATGATAGTGGTGTAAATTGGTAGAAGTGTATGTAAATAGAGGTGATTGACTTAAATAAGTATATAAGGTATATAAAAAAATATATTTTGATAGTAGTATTGGGTCATACTATTAATTGGTTTTTTATTGAAAGACAAGGAATTGGAAGACCGGAAGCTGGCTTTTTTGACAACTTACTATGGAATTTATTTATAATAACAATAACAATAGCAATGATGGAAAGTTGGATACCAAAAATAATATCCAGATTTTCTAATTTTATAAGATCAAGAAAAGAGTAATAAAAAGTATTATTGGTTTTATAAAAGTGAAGAGGAAATTTAGCAATAAACTTTTCTCCAAAAGGGAATTAAGGGGATGGATAGGTTACATTATGAATAGAGAAATTAACAAGCCCAGGACTAGAGCTAGTCTTGGGTTTAGTTTTGTCCTTCTAGCAATCAAAAACAAATACTATTTATACAGACTCACTCTAGTTCTTAGGGCTTAGTGTAAAATAGTTGAAGGATAGTCGGTTTTATTATATGATAAATATAGGCTAGGGGAGTCATCTTGCTACATCTATGAAGACAAACCAGGGATTGATATCTAGTGAAGATGATTTAATTGAATGGAATAGTAGTGATATGATTGGATTGAGCTGAAATTCTTAAAATTATAAAAGTTCATGTGTTTTTATTGCATAATTATGAGATATGATTAAATCAATAGCTATTTAAATAATTATTTTATTAACTCACAAGTTTTAAATAAAATATAAATAATAACAGGGTGATATATATGAGAAAATTGAATTGGTTATTTATTATCCTTAACGGAATTAGTACTGTGGCTATTGTAGTGTTTGAGTATATACAATGATACAAATAAATATGCACACTAATTCCCCATTTAATATGAGTGATGCCTATATGGAGATTAACGTAGGGAATCATTATCCAATAAATGTTTCAGATAGCAGGAGTTTATTAAAAGAGATTTATCAAATTATAAAAGATCATGAAATTGTAATTATCAATGATAATATAGATTCTTTGGCTTTGGGCTTATATGATCCAAAAGGAAAGTTTAATTCCTATCCATTGAAAAATGGTAATTATTTAAGTCCAGAAGATTTTAGACAAAATAATTCTTATATACTTGCTAAGGAGGACTCTTTTGTCCATAATTATAGTATTGATAATAATAATATATATGATTTTAACAGAGAAACATATAAAGTTAAGGGGATTTATGATTTTGAACATCCACTTTATACTGAGAATCATGAGTATATTTATAATTATTTTGAATCTGAAGATTTAAGAGGACGCTATTATATTGATACAGAGGATGAAAATCTTATAAATAGGATTATGGACTTACTTATAGAAAATAAATATACCTGCAATATTATTAGGCATGGTTCAAAAAAGTCTCCAAGTGACATCATAAAAAAGCTTATTAATAATAGTAGCTATATGGCCATGTTAATTGGTACTGTTTTCATATATTTTAATTTCCATATCTTCTATCTGATTTTTTTAAAAAAGTATTATAACGTATTCATAATTCACCTTATGTTTGGCGCAACCAAACTTAAATTATTATTCAAATATTCAAAAATGGTAATATTAAATTTATTTATAGGATCGACTGTGGGAATTATTTTTTATCAGGTAGCTTTTCAGGGTAGCAAACTGAGCTCTCCAATTTGGCTATTGGGTGTTGCATTTTGGACTAATATGATCTTAAGTTATTTAATCTATACTATAGCATTTAGTAGGCAAAAATATTCAAAAGGGAGATTGGATTATGGGAAATAAATTGTACTATGCTATAAAAGATATTTGGCGTAATTTGACTTCCATTATTCTTTTTATAGGTCAGCTTACGATTGCTATTTTTTTTATATTTTTATCTTCTACTCAAATGTTATCTAATCAGCAGTATAAAAATAATATTGAAAAACTTACCGATTTCAATTTAACTAATTTTAATGTTTATTATAGTGTCGAAAATATGAAAGTAACGTCAGAAATCAGACAAATGATGATAGGGACTTTAGATAATAGCGATCATGCATACTCATCAATTGATACTTTGCAGATTCCAAAATATCCTAATCTTGAAGCTGTAATAGGTTTAGGTGAGTTTGGTAGAATCTTTGGGTTGGAGCAGGAGCAAATAGATACAAGTATTAAGGATCTTGATACAAGGGTATTGATAGGTTCAAATGTGAATGTGATAGACGTAGGAGATACGATTAAAATAGGATTAACTGAAAGTGAAGAGCTGGTTGTAAGTAATCGACTCCCTAAAAAAACTTCTTATTTAAAAAGAGGGGGTATAAATAGTTTGGATGAAAGTATAGTTGTATTAACCACATTAGAAAAATTCAATCAATTGTACTATGATTATTATATTGAAGATAGCATTACAAATATGAGCTTTATTAATGCTAGCAGTGGACAAATTAATGAATTTATGAAGGTAATATCGGAAAGTGAGAAATTGAGCTTGAGTCCAAAGAAATTTAATATAAATGCCTTAACTAAATATAAGGAAAAAAAAGACAATACGATATTTTATATAGTTTTCTTTTTATCTATGGTGGTTTTTACTGTTATGGGTATTGTTTCCAACTTACTTATTTTGGTTGATCATAATTTACAAGAATATGCAATTCATAGATTATATGGGGCTACATTGGGAGAGATATATTTAAGAACAATAATTTATGTGATGGTAATTGTTGTGAGCCCAATCATTTTTGCAACTATTTTACTTAGATCATTTAGATTAGTAGATCATGTTTCCTATTTTATTATTATTTTAATAATATTTATTGTCACTACTTTATTATCAATTATTCCGATTAATAAATTAAAAAAACAAGATATGACATTCTATTTAAGGAGGGATTATTAGTGGAACCTTTATTAAAAGCAATCGAATTAAGAAAAGAGTATACTCATGGAAACAGTAAAACATTAGCAGTCAAGAATATATCTCTTGATATTAATAGGGGGGAAAAGATCGCTATTACTGGTCCATCTGGATGTGGAAAAACTACACTGCTTAATATGATTGGACTAATTATTCGTCCAACTTCTGGAAAAATTATTATTAATTCAGAAGATATAAAATCTTTATCAAATAAAAACCAAGCGAGATATAGAAACAATATGTTTGGATATATAGTGCAGGATTTTTCTCTTGTTGAGAATTATACTGTATTTGAGAATATTGAGATTCCACTTTCATACTCTCCAACTAGAATTAGCAAAATGATGCGTAAAAAGCTGATATCAGAAATTTTAGAAGAGGTTGGATTATCAATTAAAATGGAGGAAAAGGTAGCTAACTTATCAGGTGGACAAAGACAAAGGGTAGCCATAGCTAGGGCTATCGTGAATGATCCACAAATTATTTTAGCTGATGAGCCAACAGGCTCCTTGGATTCTAAAACTAGTGAGGGTATATTAGAACTACTTAGTAATCTGGTTTTAAAAGGTAAAACATTAATTTTAGTAACTCACGATGAAAGCCTAGCACAAAAATGTGATAGGCAAATTAGAATTGCGGATGGAACTGTGGTGAATAGATAAATTTGATCCATCTTCTTGACTTGAATTTTAGTATAAAGGGAAGTTTACATAAGGAATGGCCATATGACTCAAGTATAGGTAAAGAAAGATGTGATGATTGTAAATTAGAGTTTATAATATATAGTGATAAAGGTACAGTCAAAAATGAGCTATAGAAAATTAAAATAGTAGCTATGGATAAAACTTCATCCATAGCTACTATTTTAGTTTTCACAATTTTAAATATCTATCCTTTTATATATCCTATTAGAAATTGAGATTGAAGTAAATAAAAATATAATAAGTATCAAAGGTGATATCTTAAGCAATGTCATAAATTGACTGTCACTTGGCATAGGTATCCCCATTTGATTAAATAAATATATTATAGACATAGGTATGGCCACTACAGCCATCATTAATAGTCTAGTTTTTTCAACACCAAATATATATATAAGAGGAAGAATTATAGATACAAATAATATTGATACAGCAAATACTGAGTAAAATTGCAGCATTAAATCTAATGTATTAAAACCTCCGGTATACAATCTAAGTATATATGCAATTGCAGTAGATACTATGACACCTGTAGCTGAAAGTATTATAGCTAATAAATATTTACTTAAAATTATAGTCTTTCTAGAAATAGGCATGGCTAAAGCATATCCATCCCACCTTGCAAGATCATCATAAGAAATAGAAGTTACAGACATCATAGTAAAAAGCATAACAACCACTCCAACTAGAAAGTTAGGGTCTCCACTTTGATATGCCATAAAAGTAAAAAGCAATATAACTGGAATAAGAGTAATAATATATTTCTTTAAATTTAAAAGATCTTTAATAATTAATCCTTTCATTATGAATCCCTCCTAAGATAAAATAACATTATATCCTCAAGATTTGCAGGATCAATGATAAAGTTTTTATACTTAACCCCTAATTTCTGCTTATTTTTAACTAAAGCTTCATAACCAAATTGACTTTTTCTAGAACCTATTACATCTGTTTTTTCAACTTTATTGAAATCATTGATGCCACATTTTAATATTCCATAACTATCAATCAATTCATCTTTAGACTCACTTAATATTATATTTCCTTCATGGATAAATGTAATATAATCAGCAATTTTATCTAAATCAGATGTAATATGTGTGGAAAATAGTATGGATTTTTCCTCATTTTGAATAAAATCTAAAAATATATCTAAAATTTCATTTCTAACAATAGGATCTAGTCCACCTGTCGGTTCATCCAATATAAGAAGTTGGGGATCATGAGATAGAGCCGCTGCAATGGATAATTTCATTTTCATTCCTTTAGAAAATTCTTTTACTATTTTATTTTTGGGCAATTTAAATTTCTCTAAATAGTATAAAAACAGAGATTTGTCCCAATTACTATATATATTATTCATAATCATTGAAATATCTGTAGGTTTTAAATTATCATGAAAACTACTTTCATCAAGGACTACCCCAATTTTTTCCTTAATTTTTATTTCATCTTCTATATGATCTAAGTCAAATACTCTGATATTACCATGATTCTTTTTTATCAAATTTAAAATTAATTTAATGGTGGTAGTTTTACCAGCACCATTTTCACCTATAAGACCCATAATACTACCTTTTGGGATTTGAAAATTTATATCTTTTAGATTAAAATTACCATAATTCTTGGATAGTTTCTCTACATTTAAAATATAATCCAATTGTATCACTCCTTATATAAATTACTTAATATTTCCATTAATTCTTTTAATGGAATGCCACTACTTTTAGCAATATCAACACTTTGAAGTATATACTCTTCTGCTATACGGAGCTGCTCTTCTTTAATGAGTTTTAAGTTTGTATTAGCAATAAAACTTCCTCTACCTGTTGCTGTTTCAATAAAACCTTCTCTTTCTAGCTCCTCATATGCTCGCTTGGTAGTTATAACACTTATTCTAAGTTCCTTTGCTAATAAACGCATAGATGGCAAAATATCCCCTTCACTAAGTTCGCCTATCATTATCAAGTTTTTTATTTGGGAAGCAATTTGGTCATAGATAGGTTTTTTACTAGAGTTGCTAATAATAATGTCCAAGAAATCACCTCACAATCAAATGTTGTATATATACTATATATACAATGTACTATATTAAATTATTCCTGTCAATAAGATATTATTTTTTATATATGGATATAGCAGGATTATAATAAAAGGAGTATAATAAACATAAGAGATTGTAAATATAATTTATATTATATAAAAAAGGAGGTTCATATGAAACTAGAAGTAAAGAATCTTTATAAAAGTTTTTCAAGTGTAGAAATACTACATGGAATATCATTTTCTGTAGAATCAGGTAAGGCCTTAGGACTTTTGGGCAGAAACGGTGCAGGAAAGACTACTACCATTAGAATTCTCATGGATTTATTTGCTGGAGATCAAGGGGAGGTTCTTTTAGATGGTAAAAAATTTCAACCTAGAAAACATCAAATCGGTTATTTGCCAGAGGAAAGGGGTTTGTATCCAAAGAAAAAGGTATTAGAACAATTAATGTACTTAGGTCAGCTTAGGGGTTTAAGCAGTAAGGAAGCTAAAGAAAACACATTATACTGGTTAGAAAGACTGGGAGTATTGGAATATAAGGATAAAAGGCTAGATACTTTATCAAAGGGTAACCAACAAAAAGTACAATTGGCATCCACTTTTCTTTGTAATCCAGATATTATAATTCTAGACGAACCCTTTAGTGGGCTAGATCCTGTAAATTCTCAAATCTTAAAAGATATAATAACAGAATTAATAAATGAGGATAGGTTATTAATATTTTCAAGTCACCAAATGGGCTATGTAGAAGAATTTTGTGAAGATATAGCCTTGATTGATAAGGGTGAAATAGTTTTAACTGGTAACTTAAAGGCCATAAAAACTGAATATGGAATGAATAGATTAACAATTAGTGATATTCAATTGTCTCCTAGTGAATTAGAAGAAGTTTTTAATAGTAAATTATCAGATATTGCAAGAGTGCTGGAGATAAGAAAAGATTATTTAATTATTGAATTAGTAAATGGGAAAACAAAAAATGATTTATTTACTGCCATTATAAACTTAAATTTAGATATTGAGAAATTCTCAGTATATGAACCTACATTAACAGATATTTTTGTTCAAAAGGTTGGTGACAATTAATGAAAGATTTTTTTATTGTATTAAAATTTGAACTTTTAAATTTCTTAAAAAATAAAACATTTATTATATCAACATTGATTATATGCTTAATGATTGCTCTAGGACTATCATTTCCCACTATTAAGGATGCCTTCTTTTCTTCATCTAAAGATCCAGCTAGAGAAGAAACAGTTAATGAGGGTAATTCCTATGGATATATTAATAAAGATGGAGTATTAAGTAATCCCCAAAATTTAGAAGAGAGTTTTATGTCTGGAAAATTAGTAGAATTTAAAGATCAAGATGAATTAGAAGCTGCAATTGATCTTGGGGAAATTGAAGCTGGCTATATATTAGAAAGCCCTAGTAAATATGAATATATAGTGAAAAACAATGAAATGATGGATTCTAACAGATTTGATTTTGAAAATTCACTTCTTAGGGCTTATAGAATTCAAGGATTTCAAGATAGGGGAATAGAATATGGAGAAGTAGAAGATTTGGTTTTAGGAAATATTGAACATGAAATTAAGGTATTAGGTAAAGATAGTGCAGGAAATTATCTTTATACTTACATTCTAGTATTTGGGCTATATTTTATGATAATTTTATATGGTCAACTAATATCCGTTTCAGTAGCCAGTGAAAAAAGTAATAGGGCAATGGAAGTTTTAATAACTAGTACTAAAAGTAGTAATTTAATATTTGGAAAGGTTATAGGTGGAGCCTTAGCTGGAGTTATACAATTTGGAATAATTATTTTGACTGGTATAATAGCCTATAATTTAAATGCTACAGCTTGGAATAATGACCTTGACTTTATATTTAAAATTCCAGCTGATGTATTACTTGCGTTTTCAATCTTTGGGATTTTAGGCTACCTTTTCTATGCTTTTATATATGGAGCCTTAGGTGCATTAGTTTCTAGGACAGAGGATATTAATACTAGTGCAACACCAATAACAATAATATTTGTTATTGTATTTATGATTTCCATGATGGGAATGCAAAATACAGAGGGAATAGTGTTGAAAGTAGCCAGTTTTGTACCCTTTAGCTCATTTATGGCCATGTTTGTAAGGTTTTCCATGGGAAGTGTGTCAAATCTAGAGGTAATTCTTTCCCTAATAATACTAGCTGTTTCCACAGGATTAATTGGAATCTTAGCTTCAGCAATTTATAGATTAGGAACCCTTATGTATGGAAATCCAGTAAAACTTACAAGTGCAATTAAATTATTAAGAAAACAATAAGAAGGGGGTATTACTTATGTTGAAAATTGATAGTATATCTAAATCTTACAACAATGGCCTAGTAAAGGCTGTAGATAATATTAGTTTAGATATTAAACCAGGAGAGATATTCGGATTTGTAGGTCCCAATGGAGCGGGAAAAACTACTACCATAAAGATGATAGTAGGCCTACTAAAACCAGATAGTGGAAGTGTCCATGTAGCCACAGTAGATGCTTGGAAAGAGCCACTAAAAGCCAAATCTATGATATCTTATGTACCAGATAATCCGGAAATCTATGACAAATTAAAAGGGATTGAATATCTAAATTTTATAGCAGACATGTATGGAATCTCAAAGGCTAAAAGGCAAGAAAAAATGGATTATTATTTAGAAATGTTTAATATAAAAGATGCTATAGGAGATATAATAGGAAGCTATTCCCATGGGATGAAACAAAAGTTAGTTCTAACATCGGCCCTTATTAGTGAACCAGACCTGTTTATATTAGATGAGCCTATGGTTGGATTAGATCCAAAATCCTCCTTTAATCTTAAGGAAATCATGGGACAAATGTGTGATGAAGGAAAAACTGTGTTTTTCTCAACCCATGTATTAGAAGTTGCAGAAAAACTTTGTGATAGAATAGCAATAATTAGTAAGGGGAAAATTGTAGCCATGGGAACCATGGAAGAACTAAGATCTAATGCTAAGGAGAAGGGAACATTAGAAAATATATTCTTGGAGTTGACAGAGTAATGGAAAAGATAATTTCTTTAATAAAAACAGACTTCAATACAACTTTTGGATTATCTTCTATTGCTTATAGTTTTAAAAGTAAAAAGAATAGGTGGCAAATAATAATTTTTGCTATAGCAATGCTATCTTTATTACCTACTTATTTTTTCATGGTAAAAGGCTTAGGTGAAATATATAATATATATAATGAGGTAGGCCAAAGATCTATGTTCTTATTATTAGGTTTTTTATTATCTCAGGCTCTGGTATTTATACTTGGACTACTCTATGTAATGTCCAAATATTACTTTTCAAATGACTTGGCTCAGCTAGTACCACTGCCCATTAAACCATCTTATATTCTAGGATCAAAGTTTGTCACCTTGATGATTAGTGAGTATCTAACATCCTTACCTATTATACTACCATTTATATTTATTTATGGAATAAGAGGGGGAGAAGGGTTAATTTACTGGATCTATTCAATTTTGTTAGTTTTAACACTTCCAGTAATACCCTTGGTCCTATCTTCCATCTTGATAATGGTTTTTATGAAGTATACAAATATTGGAAGGAAGAAAGATTTAATAAGAACTATTAGTGCAGTAGTCTTTATTATAGTAATGGTATATGGACAGCTTAAAATCAACACTATAGCGCAAAAAGCTTTAATGGAGGGTGGAGATTTTCTAATAAATTTAGTAAGGGATTCAAATTTATTAGTTAAAAACCTAGGTTTAGGATTTCCACCATCCATGTGGGCATCTTTATCTCTGTCAAACTACTCAAATATAGCAGGTTTCTCTAATCTACTAATATTTATTGGAGTAGGAGTTTTAAGTTTTATAATTATGATATATTTATCTGAAAGACTTTTCTTTGATGGACTAATAGGAAATATTGAAGTTTCTGCATCTAAAGGAAAGTCAGGAAAAAAATTATCTACTGAGGATTCAACTAGACAAAGAAAGCCCTATCTAGCCTTAGCTAAGAAGGAAATAACTATGCTTTTTAAAACACCAATATACTTACTGAACTCTGTGGGTGGAGTAATTATGGTACCTATAATACTTGTTATGTCCACCATGGCTGGTGGAGAGGAATCCATGGGCTCAATAATTAAAACCATAGAAAGCAAACCTGAACTTATAGCCTTGGCAGGAATTGGATTTATAGTATTTTTAGGAATGTTAAATAGTATTGGAGTTACTACATTTTCTAGAGAAGGTAAAAACTTTTGGATCCAAAGAACATTGCCTATAAAGGTAAAGGACCAAATAATTGGAAGAATTCTAGCTTCTATTGCAATTCAAATATTAGGACTAATGGCTTTACTAGGAAGCCTATCATTTGTTGTAAGTCTTAAGCTAGAAACTATTGTCCTAATAGGACTACTAGGACTTCTAGGTAGTATTCCAATGACACAAATAGGTATGATAATTGACGTAATCAGGCCACTACTAACATGGACCAATCCACAACAAGCTATGAAGCAAAACTTAAATATTTTAATTGGAATGGGTGTAGGTACTTTATATGCTGGTGGTATAGGATATTTAATATTTAAAATAATGGATAAAGTCCATATGAATTTAATATTCATTGGATTAGCTGTAGTTTTTCTTCTTTCAACTATAGTATTTTATTATATTTTAGAAAAGTTAATAAAAAAACAGTTTGAACTTTTAGAATGAAAAAATTGGCACAGAGTTTTCTGTGCCAATTTCTATTATAGTAGTCTTGAGTAAAACTCAACAACTAAATGATCATCTATTTCTATTGGAACTTCTTCTCTTTCTGGAAGTCTAATTAAAGTACCAGAAAAGTTATTTTCATCCTTTGTTAAATAAGGATATTGATTTAGTAAAAAACTATTAAAGTTTTCTGTAAATCTTTCTATACTTTTAGATTTTTCTTTTAATTCAATTGTATCTCCTTCTTGAATAATATAGGAAGGAATATCTATCTTTTTACCATTTACAAGTAAATGTCCATGGACTACCATTTGTCTAGCTTGTCTAATTGATGAAGCAAATCCTAGTCTATATACTAGATTATCAAGTCTTGTTTCCAAGATCTTAATAAGTGCATGACCTGTTTGATCATCTGATTTCTTTGCTTGTCTAACATAACCAACAAATTGTTTTTCCATTACGCCATAATAGGCTCTTAGTCTCTGTTTTTCTAATAATTGTATACCATACTCTGAAAGCTTCTTATCTGCTCTTGAAGTACCTTTTGTAGCTCTATCCATTGCTTTTGGATGTCCGCATACGTTTAATCCTAATCTTCTAGATTGCTTAAATCTAGGTCCCATCATTTTAGCCACAATAATCATCTCCATAAAATTTTTTGCCGCGGATAATTTTGAGCCGTATATTAATATATCATATAATAAGAAGAAAGTAAATGATAATTACTATCAATTATAAAATAATTTTAAATTAAGTCTAAGAATTAATTTAAATACACTAATTCTCCTAAAGATGATATAATATCAATATATATTACAGGATATAACACAGAAGGGAGGGATCTTGCAGTTGAAATAATTCTATAAAAATCTATATATATATCATAAAATCTATTAAGCTATATAACCTAGTGTGGTATAATAAGTTAGGAGGTGTGATATATGAAGAATTATTCAATAGGTGAGTTAATGCCCTCTCACATAACAAATGGTGGTAGCAGATATTATTCTAGTGATCAGTTAGATAAATTACTGGGAAAAACTAAAAGTGCAAAGTCAAGAAAAGTAATAGGTTATTGTAGAGTAAGTTCAAATAAACAAAAGGATGATTTAGCAAGACAGATAGAAAATATGCAAACCTATTTATTAGCCCAAGGAAAAGAGTTTGAGATAATAAGTGATATAGGAAGTGGAATTAACTATAAGAACAAAGGGTTAAATAGTATGCTAAATATGGTGATGGACTCAGAAGTAGAGAAAATAGTAGTTTTATATAAGGACAGATTAGTAAGATTTGGATTTGAACTTATAGAAAGTATATGTACAAAGTTTGGAACAGTTATTGAAATAGTAGATACCACAGAAAAAACTGAAGAGCAAGAGCTAGTAGAGGATTTAATACAAATAGTAACAGTTTTTAGTTGTAGATTGCAAGGTAAGAGAGCAAATAAAGCTAAAAAGATGTTAAAGGAGCTGATGGAAAATGATACTAGCCAAGAAGGTTAGGTTGCATCCATCATCAGAGCAGGAAAAAAAGTTATGGCAATCAGTAGGTACAGCTAGATTTGTTTATAATTGGACATTAGGTAGACAAGAGGAAAATTATAAGAATGGTGGAAAATTTATTTCAGATAATGACTTAAGAAAAGAAATAACCCGGCTAAAGAAGAGTGAATTAAATTGGCTTAATGAAGTATCTAACAATGTAGCAAAACAGTCTGTAAAAGATGCTTGTGAAGCATACAAGAAGTTCTTTAAAGGATTGTCAGACAAACCTAGGTTTAAAAGTAGAAAAAGAAGTAAGAAGTCTTTTTATAATGATAATATAAAATTAAAAGTAAAAGAGAATAAGCTGATATTAATAGAAAAAGTAGGATGGATAAAAACTAATGAGCAACTACCTATGGGAGTTAAGTATTCTAACCCTAGAATATCCTTTGATAATAAGTATTGGTATATATCAGTTGGTATAGAACAAGAAAAAAGAGACGAAGAGTTATCAGGCGTTAGTTTAGGAATAGATTTAGGAGTAAGTGAGTTAGCAATATGTAGTGATGGAAAAAGATATAAAAATATAAACAAAACAAAGAAAGTAAAGAAATTAGAAAA
>CAZAGS010000025.1:0-19080 GCA_964484955.1 uncultured Tissierellaceae bacterium | reverse complement strand
TAGTACTATAAATTAATACTTTTTTCATAACAACACACCTAACATAGTTTTATTTAGTAGCCTATTTTATTAATACCCTGAAATATGAGGTTTGTAACTTTATGTAATATATAATATAATATAAGATATTATAATTGTTAGGAGTGAACAACTATGAAGTTCGTTGAAAGTTTGGCACCCTTATGGGGCACCGCTAAAAGCATTATACCCTTAACTGCTATTTTAGCATTTATACAGGTAATTATATTAAAAAGACCAATTAATGATGCTAAACAAATGTTAACTGGATTTGTATTTGCAGTATTAGGATTGCATTTGTTTTTGAAAGGAACTACTATGACATTGTTGCCATTAGGAGACTCTGTAGGGCGAAATCTATATGTGTTAGATAGAAAATGGGCAATAGTTTTAATAGCCTTTATAATAGGTTATTTTGGAACACTAGTTGAACCAGCATTGAAAGCATTGGCTATGGAAGTAGAAGAATTATCTATAGGTGTTATACCTCAAAAACTTTTAATTCACGGTGTAGCAATAGGATTTGGACTAGGAATGGTAATAGGTATGTTGAAAATAATCCTTAATATACCTTATGTTAAGATAATAATTCCATTACTATTATTGGTAGTAGTTTTGGCATACTTTACACCGGAGCCATTTGTATCAATAGCAATGGACTCAGCCAGTGCTACTACGGGACCTGTTAATATACCCTTAAATATGGCCTTGGCCGTTGGTTTAGCCAGTATAATAGAAGGGGCGGACCCCTTGTTATCTGGATTTGGGGTGGTTGGATTAACTTCCATTGGAGCCATGATAACTGTATTAATATTAGGTATATTGACTAAGTTTTAAGGAGGGATAAAATGTTTGATATTAAATGTATAGTTGCTATTGTAGAAAGAGGAAAAGCAGACAAAATAGTAGAAAAAGCAAAATTAGCTGGGGCAACAGGTGCTAGTATCTTTTATGGAAGAGGAACGGGAGAAACAGAAGCAAAGAAGTTTCTAAATATGCATATAGAATCTTCAAAAGAAATGATCTTAATTTTATCTTCCAAAGAAGAATATAAAGATATTATGGATGCTATTGTAAAAGCTGGAAATTTAAAAGAACCTGGTACTGGTATAATATTCTCAGTTCCTGTAACAAATTTAATAGGTCTTCATCATAGAGATGAATTTGACGAATAGGTAATAATGAGGCTAAGGATATCTTTGCCTCTTTTTAGTAAGTTATAGGTTTTTTCTTTTCGATAAACTCTCTTGAGTTATCCAGAACTCCTTAACTTGCCTGGAGGATTGTCTAATAGCATTTTGGCTATAAACAAGCCTTAGTAATTTTGTCCATATTTCTACTATCCTTATTTTAAGGCTTCTATCTATTTCCAGTATAATAAAATTTTCTCTTTTTAAAAGTGAATAAAGAATTGTTCTACCATAAAAGGCCCTAACATTATATAATCTGGGATCTGTTTCTAGATTTAAGGCCAAGCAATCTAATTCATTCTTTAATATACTTACTATATCCTTAAATCCTAGTTCCATATTTTTGATCTTTTGATTATCTACATGTATTTCACCAATAATACTCCCACTAGCTACAATCTCTCCAGTTGGTAGAACTAAGTCACTCTTTTTATAGATTTTTAGATTAATATAAAGTAACTGTTTTTCAGCACCAATTATGTGAAAATAGTCTTTAGAACTGACAAGTTTCTTGTCTATATTTTCTATTAATTTTATAATGCTAGTTTTCATATCAATCACCCCTATACTTTGATATAATTATACCACATAACAAATATATTAAACTTTTCAGTGGAGGATTTATGGAAAATAAAAAAGCATTATATGCAGATTTAGCACTACTCATAGTAGCTATTATATGGGGATCAGGATTTGTTGTAACTAAAAATGCCTTAGATAATATGACCCCTTATTACATATTAGGATTTAGATTTTTCATATCAACAGTATTACTTGGGATTATATCTTTTAAAAAGCTTAAGATGATAACAAGAAAGGAAATAAAATCTGGTATTATCATTGGTTTATTTTTATTCTTTGGATTTGCTACACAAACTGTAGGTTTAAAATATACTACTGCTGGAAAACAAGGATTTATTACTGCCACGAATGTAGTAATGGTACCTTTTATGTATTGGATACTGACTAAGAAAAGACCAGATATATTTGAGTTTTTTGGAGCTATTCTATGTTTTATAGGAATTGGTATATTAAGCTTAGATACGAATCTGACCATAGGCTATGGTGAGTTTCTAACATTTCTATGTGCTATAGGTTTCGCTGCTCATATAGTCTCAGTAGGATACTTTGCCAAAGAAGTTGACCCTTATGTTATATCAGTAATTCAATTGGGAACTGCAGCTATATTATCATTTATATTTGCACTTTTATTTGAACCACCAATAAGCCAAATTTCACCTTCATCTATATTTCCTATACTATATTTAGGAATATTTGGAACCATGATTGCATTTTTAATACAAAACATAGCTCAAAATCATACAACATCTACACATGCTGCTATTATATTAAGTCTAGAGGCGGTATTTGGAAGTATCTTTGCTTTAATATTTTTAAAAGAACAGTTTACAATTAGATTTTTAATTGGCTGCTTGGCCATATTTATATCAGTGTTAGCAAGTGAAACTAAATTTAAATTTTTAAAAACAGATAAAGCATCATAGCCTTATCTGTTTTCTTGATCTATTCTATATTGTGCCATAACTTTCTCAAAAATTTCAGCTGTTGAAGGTGGAGTATAGGTAATAGCATTGGCTCCTGCATCGATGGTTTCTAAAATAGTTTCATCTGTAGGACCACCAGTGGCGATAATAGGTAACTCTTTGCCATACTCTTCTCTTAATAATCTAACTAAAGATGCTGTCTTTGGACCTGCGGATACATTTAGTACACTTACTCCGGCTTCTATTTTGCCCCTATAATCATCAGAGCTTGTAACCACAGTAGCAATTATAGGAATATCTATCCGTTCGTACATTTCTCTTATAACGTCATTTTTAGTAGGAGCATTAACTACTACACCGTAGGCTCCCATAAGTTCAGCTTGAAGTGCTATCTCAATTGATCTCCTACCAGTAGTTAGTCCGCCACCTACTCCAACAAAGACTGGAACAGCTGCTACCTCCAATATAGCCTGTGTAATAACTAATTGTGGAGTAAAGGGATAAACTGCAATAATGGAATTTGCATTTGTATTTTTAATAATAGCTACATCTGTACAAAATAACAGGCTTTTAATTCTAGTACCTAAAAATTTTATACCACTAGCTTTGTATATAACAGAGGGTACATCAATAATGCGGGACTTTAACTGACTCTTAATTTCGGGAATATATTTTTCTTCTTTAGTCAATGAAATGCCTCCTTTCTTTTAACTTTAATTATATACCATATGAGGATATTTTAGTCAATGGCTTTTAATAGATAGTATTAGTATTCCACTGGATAAAAAGCTATAATAGTATTAACAATATAGAATTTAAGGAAAGGGATTATTATGAGACGAGAATATGTAGACTATTTAAAAGATCTTCCTATTAATATATCATTAGCCAATGTAATGGAATATCCCCTACATTGGCAAGATTCAATAGAAATCCTATTTGTCTTAAGAGGAAGTATAGAAATAGGTATAGAAAATGAAGTATATATTTTAAAAGAAAGAGAAATCGACATAATAAATTCTAATGAGGTATATAGAATTAAATCAGATGACCCCGACAATATGGTATTAATAATAAATATAGATCCTAATTTTTTTGAAAAGTATTATGATGATGCTAAAGAAATCTTCTTCTATACTAAATTTCCAGATGGAGCCGAACAAGAAGGAGAAAAGTATGATGAGCTTAGAAGGTTTGTAAGTATCATATTTTATGAAGCCTTATCTAAACTGGATGATTACGAAGATGAAATTGAAGATAAGCTTTTAGACATGATGTATCATTTATTAAACAATTTTCATTATTTATTTTATGAAGAAGAAAGTCTTAAAGAAGATGAGGTGCTCCTAGAAAGATACCATAGGATAGTTAAATATCTAAGTAATAATTATATGAATAAAGTTAGTCTTCAGTATATTGCTGATAAGGAATTTTTAAGTTCTCAATATCTGTCTTATAAAATAAAAGATACCTTTGGTCATGGTTTTAATGAATTCTTAAACCAAATTAGAGTAGAGGAGTCTGTAAAACTATTATTAGATACAGATAAGAATATTTCCGAAATAGCTGAAGATGTTGGATTTTCTCATGTACGTTATTATAATAAACACTTCAAAATGCAATATAATACTACACCTATGCAGTATCGAAAGAATAATAAGGTCAGCAATGAAGCACTAGAACAGATGAAGAAGATAAATTATCTAGAAATAAAAGAGGCACTACCTTACCTAAGCAATTATCTAGGGGATTATGAAAGATTTGAATATGAAAATAGAATTATAAAGCTGGATGTGGATTTGGATTCAGATAGTATTTTAGAATTTAAAAAACCAGATTTAATAGATTTAGGTGATATATCTCTGCTCTTAGAAGAAGAGAATAGGAGAATTCTTGAAGAGATACAAGCAGAAATTGGATTTGAATATTGTATAATTAATAGGTTGTTTTCTGCAGATATGGATATCTTTAGAGGAAAGAATGAACGATTCATCAATTGGACTAGAGTTGAGAATATTTTAGATTTTATTAGAGGACTAAAACTAAAACCTATAATAAATAGTAAAGGCATTGAAAAACATATATTAGAAGACTTTATAGATAATTTTACTACTGTATATGAAGAAGATGTGGAAGAATGGTTAAATATAGATGTTGAAGCACTAAACCCTTCTTATTTAGAGCAGGATTTAAATCCTATATACGACACTATTGGAATGATTCCATATATAATTCATAATTATACCCATTTAGATAAGCGTATAGTATTAAATATGATGGATGAAATAACTAGAGATATAGAATTAAGTAATGACACTTTCTTTGGTGGAAGTGGCCTATATACTTCTAATTATTTAAACAAACCTTCATATTATACTCTAATGCTCTTATCTCAACTTGGAGATCAAGTTATATATAGGGGTGAAGGTTATATAGTAACTAAGTCAGACAAGGGCTATCAAATATTATTATATAATCCAATAGAAGTTGATCCTGATTGGATATATGGCAATAAGGCTATGGATAAAATAAAGGAAAGAAAAATCTCAATTAATATTTATAATATGAAAGGGGATTTTCAAATAACTAGATTTGATTTAAATAAAGACTACGGATCCGTATATGATAAATGGACCTATTTAGGAAGTCCTGAACGTATAGATAACAACCATTGGGACCTATTAAAAGAATATGTCCATCCACGGGTTAGTTTTTACCATGGTAAGAAATCTATTGTATTTAATGTACTAACCACTGTAAAACCTAATGGAAGTGTGCTATTTTTATTAAATAGTGTATAAATGACCGAAAAAAATGTACTATTGCAAGGTTTTTGAAAATCAATATAATTTGAAAAGCTTGTAATAGTCCACAATAGTGCCTAATACAGTGAATGAAATAAAATCTCCATCGTGATAATATTACTATTAGAATGATGGAGGTTTTATTATGGGTAAAAGTAGCAAGTTATTTGGAGAAGAAAAGATCGGAAAATTACTGTTAAGATTTTCAATTCCAATTATATTATCATTATTAGTATCAGAAATGTATAATATGGTGGACACCATATTTGTAGGTAGAAATGTAGGTCCAAATGGAATAGGGGCATTGGTAGTAGTATTTCCTATACAAAGGATAATAATAGCATTAAGTGTTTTGATTTCAGTGGGAACTGCAACTGCACTATCTAGAAGCAGCGGACAAAGTAATACAGATAAAGCTAGAAGTGTAATTAAAAGTGGATTCACACTAAGTTATACACTAATGATACCAATAACTTTAATTGTGCTACTATTCAGTAGTCAAATATTAGAATTTTTAGGAGCAAGCAAGGTAATTTTACCTTATGGTAAAACTTATTTACAAACTATAATATTGGGAAGTACATTTTTAAGTCTTACCATATTTATATCTGATGTAATGATATCTTTAGGAAATAGTAAAATATCAATAATAAGCACAAGTATAGGTGCAACACTAAATATAATACTAGATTATATATTAGTTGTAAGACTAAAGATGGGAGTTCAAGGAGCAGCAATAGCCACAGCAGTATCCCAAATAGTTGGTTTCTCTTATGCTTATTACCACTATAGAAAGGTAGTTAAACAATATAATATACCCTCAGGTTTTCATTTAGATAAAAAGATAGTACTGCCAATTATATTAGTAGGTCTATCTGCTTTTATAATCGAAGCTGAAGATGGAATAATCATGGGTGTTTTAAACAATCTGTTACTTCAAACCGTTGGAGATACAGGAATTATAGTGCTAGGTATTATATCGAAATTATATATGTTTTTATTTATAGCCATGTTTGGAATATCAGCTGCTATGCAACCAATAGCCGCATACAACTTAGGAGCTAGGAACTTTATCAGATTAAAATCAGTAATGCAAAAGACTGGATTATATGCATTCTTAACCTCAATAGTACTTTGGGCATTGGGAATGACTTTTACTCCACAACTTATTTCAATATTTGTAAAAGATACAGCACTTATAGGTGAGTCAGTAAAGGCATTTAGAATAATGATAGCTTTATTTCCTTTGATTTCTATTTATTATGTATCTATATTTTATTTCCAAGCTATGGGCAAGGCTAAAACTTCAATATTAATTTCAGTTTTAAGACAATTAATAATTATGTTGCCTGTATCTATTTTATTAGTTAAGGTATTCCATTTAGGAGCAATGGGAGTTTGGTTATCCTATCCTATATCAGATATACTTTCTAGCTTGACAGCATTTATGCTAATTAGAAATGAAGGAATGGAATTAAGCGTAAAGGTAGAAAAGCAAATAGCCAGAGAAAAGAAAGGTTTTGTATTCAATTAAAATAAAATAAAAAAATGGAGAGTGGGCAATTAAATTGCCCATTCTCCATTTTTAAATACTGGTACTTTTTCACCATCATGAGTTTCTCCCATAATATTCATATCACTAGATCCGACCATAAAATCTACATGAGTTAAGGAATCATTAACTCCAGCTCGTTCTAATTCTTCTTCGGTCATATGCTCTCCACCCTTAATATTAGTTGGATAAGCCTTACCAAAAGCAAAATGACAAGAAGCATTTTCATCAAACAAGGTATTCATAAACACAATATTAGAATTTGATATAGGAGACGTATAAGGAACCAATGCAACCTCACCTAAATACTTAGCACCATCATCGATATCTAATAAATCATGAAGGGTTTCCTTTCCAACTTCTGCGTCAAAATGTACTACCTTACCATCTTTAAATTCCAATTTAAAATTATCTATTAATTTACCACCATAATTAAGTGGTTTTGTACTATAAACTACACCATTAACTCCAGTCTTTAGTGGTAATGTAAATACTTCTTCTGTAGGCATATTTGCTACGAAATAAACTCCCTTAGAATTAGTAGACCCACCTGAAACCCAGATATGATCCTTAGGCAATTCCACCATTAAATCAGTTCCATTTGAAGATGTGTAATGTAGATATTTAAATCTTTTTTCATTTAATACTTTTCCTTTTTCAATAAGTGTATTAATATGGTCTTTCCAAGCAAGGGTAGGATCTATTACATCCATACGAGTTGCATAGAATATGGCATCCCATAACTTTTCTATAGCTTCTTCCTCTGACACATTTGGGAATACACGTTTTGCCCAATTCTTAGTTGGGACAGATACTACACACCATGAATTAATATCATTCATAGTATAATTTCTAAATTCTTTTAGTGCTTTAGATGAGGATATATTACTTGCAGCAATTTTTTTGGGATCTGCATCCTTTAATAACAAAGGGTCCTGTGCATGTATAGATATAAATCCTGCACCATCTTTAGCGTACTCTTCCATGCCTTCTGCATACCATAAGGGAAAGTTCTCAAAAACTTCCATAGGAGAATTCTCATATTTTAATTTGGTTAATACATCATCATTCCAGTTTACATGGACTTCTTTTGCACCTAGCTTATAAGCATGCTTTGCAAGTAATCTAACAAAATCTGCAGCTTCTATAGGTGAACTAATTACTAGTGGCTGACCACTTTGTAGATTGATTCCAACCTTAACACAGAGTTCAGCATATTCACTTAATTTTGATTCAAAATTTAACAACAAATCACCTCATACTTCCATATTTATAATTATTTTACATTTACATTATAAACTTATAATGCGGCCTTGTAAACCTTTATAATCTATGTTATACTAATATAGATGAATTATACCTATAATTAATGTAAAACACATATTCGCTGAATTCTTTAAAGAAGCGGGGGAACCAAGTAATTGGGGTGAATCCTTAACAGGACGGGCAATACCTCTTAGCCCGAACCCGACAGCTAACCTCGTAAGCGCAAAGGGGATTTATATCGTGCTGATATCAGGACTGTGGAACCCCATGGTCTTTTTTGTACCCCAAAAATTTCATTTTACGTTATATTATTATTATTTTAACAAAGAAAGGATGATAATATGAAAAAGACGACTTTTTGCGTTATCGGCGCAGGGAATGGTGGATTAGCTATGGCAGGCTATCTATCAATGATAGGATATAGTGTTAACCTATATAATAGAACACTAGAAAAGATCCTTCCACTAATTGAAAATCCAGTTATCACCATAACAGGTGAAGAAAATGGTGCTGGAATATTAAATAAAGCAACAAGTAATATAGAAGAAGCTATCAGAGATGTAGATGTAATAATGGTTACAATACCAGCCATAGGACACTATTTACTGGCAAAAGAAATGGCACCATATCTAAAAGATGGTCAAATAATAGTATTAAATCCTGGTAGAACAGGTGGGGCATTAAATGTTTACGAAACACTGCTCAGAGAAAGAAAAAGAAACAATGTTATAGTAGCTGAAGCACAAACCTTTATTTATGCAGCAAGAGCAACTTCTCTCACAAGTGCTCATATATTTAAATCAAAAGCAGAAGTAACCCTAGCAGCAATACCAGCCACAAAGACAAACTACGTATTAAACCTTTTAAACAAACCATATCCGCAATTTATCGGAGCAAAAGACGTTTTAGAAACAAGTATAAACAACTACGGAGCAATATTCCATCCAGGTCCCACAGTATTAAACAGCGGTCATATTGAAAGAGGATGTCCTTTTGAGTATTATATAGAAGGAATAACCCCATCTATTGGAGCTGTTTTGGAACAAATGGATGGAGAACGAATGGCTATTGGTAGGAGACTACAAATAGACACAATATCAGCTAAAGAATGGTTATTGAATACTTATGGAGCTGATGGTGATACTCTTTACGAAGCTATCCAAAACAACCCAGCCTACATGGGTCTACAAGCACCAGCTAACCTATATAGCCGATATATTTATGAAGATGTTCCATATAGCCTAGTACCTATGGAGTCCATAGCAAGAGCAATAGGAATGAAAACCCCAGCTATATCTTCAATAATAAATATAGCACAAATGATGACAGGTAGAGATTTTAGAAAAGAAGGAAGAACAGCTGACAGGCTTGGATTAGAAGGATTATCTATTGCAGAAATGCATATGTTAGCAAGAGACGGAGTAATATATACTATAGAGGATGAAGTTGTATAATTAAATATAATATAAAGAAGGTGTTCCGGTAATTGGGGGAACACCTTCTTTGGTTTTTGTTGGGGATGGTAAATGATTGAAAGTTTTTGTAGAAAAAAGAAGGAGTTTTAAAAGTTTTGTAGAACAAACCTAATAGGAGGTATTACAAACATATGTAAGGTGAAATTACAATAATAAAGGAGGTGAAAAGTTTGGATGTATTTGAATTACGGCTAAAAGTATACTTATTAAATAATATTGTTGAAAAGGAAGCATTGGGTGAAATTGCAAATTTGATTGACGCATGTTTAATGAAGACAGAGGAGTATAAAAATTACCATAATAAAAATGTATACAAATTATATACTTATAATTCACTTTATCCATTGGAGGATGATAAGGTTTATAAAGCTGGGAAAATATACACCGTAGTAATAAGAACTATAGATAAATCATTATACGAGTATTTTAAGAAAAACTTAATAGAAGAAAGAACCAATGCAATCAAAGCCCTAGAATCTATATCTCAAAAGTTGACTGATAGACATATAGAAAAGATCTACTCAGTTACTCCTGTCATACTAAAGACAGATAAGGGGTACTGGAAAACAAGTTTGACTCTAAAAGAATACGAGGAAAGGATTAGAATTAACCTAGTTAAGAAGTATAACTATTTTATTGAAGGTAAACTTGACGAGAGCTTTACAGTATTTAATATGATAAGTTTTAATAATAAGATTCCAATTGGGTGCGCCTATAAAAATATTGACTTATTAGGGGATAAGGTAGATTTAGTCATAGCTAATAATAAGATAGCACAAGAATTAGCAAAAATTGCAATAGGGACAGGCATAGGAGAGATGAATGCTAGAGGGTACGGGTTTGTAAACTATAGATACTTGTAGGAGGTGAGCAAATGTTATCAGATGCTTTAAAGGCATTTCGTAATATGTACGAACAAAATGGAGATAAATTAATATTAGATTCTTATATTCCTGATGATGGTCAATACATTATTGTTAGTTGTGATAGTGAACCATTCAGAATATTAGATAGGGTAAATATCAAACTAGATAAAGAAAGTAGAACTATAGACATGACAAATCAATATATTAACTTTATTTGTCATGCTGACTATTATAGTAAATATCTCAATAGTAATAAAAGTATTGCTAACAAAAATATCCATAGTAATAATTATCTTAGTTTTTATACCCGCATAGAAGGGGTTCAGGATAAAGCTAAAGATAGTGATAAGAAAAAGGTAGATAATAAGGCTATAGAAGAATATTATGACTTCTTTAAAAACCCAGAAATTAAACTTAAAGGAAAAAGCAAAGAAAGATTACTATATAAAAAATATGAAGAAGAATTTGGACAAGTAGATGCAAATAAAGTTAATCCATTAGAAAGTTGGGTTAAGGAGAATCTATTTAATTTAATAGATTTTAATAATGAACAAACTGCCTACAAAAAGACTTTTATTAGGATTTTATTCTATGTAGACTTGGATGAATATAAACGGGAAGGTAATAGATATTTCCTTACTAAAATATATAATAATAATGATTATAATATTGAAAAAGAAGATAATATATATGGTTTACCAGATAATAATATGGGACTCAATGTAAAGAAACCATTTTTAAGAAATATATCAAGGAAAGACGATATACCACATTATCTATCTCAAGATGCAGTACTTATGCAGAAGAGGCTATTTGAATATCTAGGCATTCAATTTAGTTTAGGCTATAGGTATATATACTTTACAGATAGTGAAATGATGGCAAAGAAAACAGATGAAACATTGAGTATAGATTTTACAGGCGGTTTCTTTACACTCAAGAAAGGACAGAAAGAAATTGAGATAATAGAGTATGATAATATAACTGATTACAGATATAATATAAGGCCAATTAAGTTTGAAAACATACTAAATGCTAATAGTGAAAAATCAAAAGTTGTATATGGAGAAATTAACACAATAGATGGTGCTAAAAACATCATAAATGAGGTATTGTTTAGTAAGTTTCTAACTACAAATTTTTTCACAGAACCAAAAGACCTTAAGATGACAGATTTCTCAATAAAAAGAGGGATAATTGCTTGTAGAGATCCACTTTTTACTTGGTTTTATAAAGGGAATGATAGTACTGTATGGAAGTCATTAGAGAGACCATCCACAGAATTAATACTAAGCTCAATATTTAATGGACATCACAATAAGGCATCTGAACGCTTTAATCTAAAAATGAGTTTAAAAAGATATTTTGAAGGGGGTAGTAGTATGTCAGATAAAATTGATGAAACTAAGGACAAGTTAAGGTTGAAAATTAACAGCAATGAAACTAACTCAATAGACAATGATATAGAATACTTCTTTGGAGTGGGGCAGTTAATATATTACTTTTTAACCTTGAATAAAGGTGGAGACAAAAAACTATCATTAGCAAATCCATTACTAAATAGTAAAACTGATAAAAAACTTAAAGAAGAATTAAGAAAGATGTTTATAAAATATAACTATGCGATAGATTTAAATGGCAGGAGATTTAAAAATCTGTATTCAATGGTTGCTTCGTATGAAACTGAGAATAAAATAGATCAAGATATATTAATAGCTGGATATCTCCATAATAGTTTGATATTCGAAAAATCAGATAAAAAATCAAAGGATATTGAAAGTGAGGAGGAAAAGTAATGGAAAAGAGAGTTTATGGAGTATTAGGTATATCTTCAATAATGAGTAATTGGAATGCTGATTTTAGTGGATATCCAAAGACTATATCAGATGGAAGAATATTTGGTAGCGACAAGGCATTTAAATATCCTATGAAAAAAATGTGGGATGAACAAGATAAAAAGGTAATTTATATTAAGTCATTTAGATTGCATAATGTTATGAAAGGTAGAAAAGAAACTGGGGAAGTACAATTAATCCCAAGAACATTGAAAGAGCGTTATGAACAGTTATTTGAAGTTGAGTTAACAAATCAAATAGATAGGACAGAAATCTTAAAAAGTTTATTTAAAGCAATTGACATAAAAAACTTTGGTGCTACATTTGCAGAAGAAAAGAATAATATAGCTATTACTGGAGCGGTTCAAATTGGACAAGGATTTAACAAGTACGAAGAATCTACATCTGAAGAACAACAAATCCTATCACCTTTTAGAGTTGGTGCAAAAGTTGACGTTGACGATGAAGCGCAACAAAGTACCTTAGGAACAAAAATAGTAAGTGATGAGGCACATTATTTTTATCCATTCGCTATTAACCCTAAAGCATACAAGCAGTATGTTGAATTAGGGGTGACAGAAGGATATACCCAGGAAGATTATGAGGAGTTTAAGAAAACTTCACTGGTGGCCGCTACATCATTTAGTACCAATGCAAAAGTTGGATGTGAAAATGAATTTGCATTATTTATTGAAACAGATGAAGATTTATATTTACCAAATCTTACGCCTTATGTGGAGTTTATAAAAGGCGAAGATATAAACACCATTAAATTAAAATTAGGAGATATGATAAATAATCTTATAAATAAGGTTAAATCAGTTGAAATCTATTATAATCCGTATACTACCATAATAGAAAATGATATTGATAGTAGTAGGATGTTCAATATATTTACAAGAGATGAAATCACGAAAAATGAGGGATAGACATGGATGTTATTAAATTTAACTTAAGTGGAAATACTGCCTTCTTTAAAATACCGGAAGTTAATGCATATTTTTACTTCACATATGGCTGCATTCATAGAATTGCTTTACTTGGGATATTTGGTGCTATCTGCGGATACGGAGGATATAATCAACAAAAAGATAGTGGAGAAGAGTTTCCAGAGTTTTATCAAAAATTGAAAGATATTAAAATCGGAATTGTACCAAAAAGAGAAAAGGGTTATATTCCAAAGAAAGTGCAGATATTTAACAACTCTGTAGGCTATGCTTCAAAAGAAGAAGGAGGAAACCTGATTGTTAAAGAGCAATGGCTGGAAAACCCTGAATGGGATATATATGTACAAGTTATGCCAGAAACTGAAGAATTGGTTAGTAAACTTTTAAACCAAGAATATGTGTATATTCCATATCTGGGTAAAAATGACCACTTTGCGGATATTTCGAATGTAGAGATAATAAAAGATGTAAAAGTTGAGGATGATGTAAAAAAGATAGATAGTATTTTTCCTAGCAAAGATGTGGAGATTGTTGTAGATTCTTCTATCTATAATTTTGACGATGGTGAAGATGTATTTAAATATGAGGAAATGTTGCCTTTGGCATTGGATTGCATTACAAACAACTATGAATTAAATACATTTATATTTACCAATAATCAAATCAAAGTTAATAATAGAAATTCCACATATAAGTGCAATGGAAAAACCATATATTTCTTTTAGGGAAGAGTGTTTCTCTTCCTTAACGGAAGGGGGGTAGGGTATGTATTTTAAGAATATAGAAACTATAGGATTAACCAATCTTATAGAAAATCCAGATAATATATGGGCTCATATAGAGGGTGAAAGAGTAGAAACGCTATTTGAACATGTGGAATTGGCAATTTCATATTTTAGTAAACTGGTAAAGGAAAAGAATTTGGATCCAATACTTATTAAATTAGAAGATAGTCAAGTACATGGATTTTCAGAAGCAGGTGTTACTATTTACAAAGAGATGATGATAAATATAATATACTTACATGATATAGGAAAGATAAATTGTACATTTCAAAGTCAAAAAATGAAAAATAAGTTTTTTGATAAGAATGCTGCTAATAGGTTAAATTATTCAAATCATTCCATGTTGTCATCTATTATTTATATTAATCATTATTTCAATAGAATTAAAGGACATAGCGTAGATATTGAAAAAAATAAACTATTTAAACTTTTAATACTAAATTCATATATAATATCAAAACATCATGGTAGGTTGGATTCAATAGATGCATATTTAGATAAACTGATTGACCTAGATGGGGAAGGATATAAGCTACTTAATGAAAGGAAGTCAGTATTTGAAGATATCTATAATGAAGAATTAACAATAAATCATAAAATTATGAAACAATTAGTAAGGGGCACTAGAAGTATGATGGATGCACAATCTAAACCAATTATAAACTACATTTATGTACGACTAATGAGCTCTTTGTTGCTAGCATCTGATTATTATGCTACTTGTCAATTTATGAATAATAAAGAAGTGCTAACTCGTGGAACTATAGATGATATTAATATATTTTATGATGAGTTTAAAGGAACAGATGTATATAAATGGATTAGGAAATATGAAAGAGAAGATTATGGTAAGACAACAGATTTTTCAAATGTTGATAATATTAATATTCTACGTAATGAATTATTTCTTGATGCTGAAAGAAGCTTAAATCAGAATAAGTATAGTAATATTTATTATTTAGAAGCACCAACAGGAAGTGGGAAAAGTAATGTCGCCTTTAATCTAAGTTTTAAGATGCTAGAGATGAATACGGACTTAAATAAGATATTCTATGTATATCCATTTAATACCCTAGTAGAACAAAATATAGAAACTTTGAAAAAGACTTTCAAGGACAAGACTGTAATGAATAGTGTTGCAGTAATAAACTCAATAGTTCCAATAAAACATGATAATAGACATGAAGTAGATAAAACTGAAATGAGTGATATTAGTGATAAAAGATATGAACAATCATTACTAGATAGACAGTTTTTGCAATATCCTATAATTCTAACTACACATATAAGTCTGTTTAATTTTCTGTTTGGGACCACAAAAGAAAATGTATTCCCTCTTTTTCAAATGGCAAATAGTGTTGTGATTTTAGATGAGATTCAAAGTTATAAAAATAAGATTTGGAAGGAAATAATAACATTTCTAAATTATTATGCGGATCTTTTAAATATCAAGTTTATTATAATGTCGGCAACACTCCCTAATCTAAATGATTTGTTTGAAGGGAAACTAAATTCTGTAAACCTAATACCAAATAGAGAAAAATACTTTGGTAATAAGATATTCAAAGATAGGGTTGTAGCTGATTATAGCCTCTTAGATTCAGATAATATAGAGGCTGAGCTATTGGACCATATTTAAAAAACAGCAGAAGAAAGTAAGAAGAATATACTTATAGAATTTATTAAGAAGAAGTCGGCGAAGGACTTTTATGAGGCACTAAAAGGGCCATTAGAGTCAAGTAATAGAAAGATAGAATTAATTACTGGTGATGATAATAGTCTTGAAAGAAATAGAATAATAGAAATGATTAAAGGAAATATGGAGAAGGATGGAATTATACTGGTAGCCACTCAGGTAATTGAGGCGGGAGTAGATATAGATATGGATATTGGATATAAAGATATATCTATGCTAGATGCGGAGGAACAGTTTATAGGGAGAGTAAATAGATCAAGTAAAAATGAAGATAGTGGTATTGTTTATTTCTTTGATTTGGATGATGCTGGTGGAATTTATAGGGGGGATGTAAGAAAAGAAGGGCATATTAGCATAAGGAATAAGGAGTTTCAAGATATATTTACTCATAAGGATTTCAAGAGCTTTTATAAACATGTGTTTAATTATTTAGAGGAGCAAGCCAGTAGACTAAATGAATCAAGTTATAATAGTTTTATGAAAGATAAGGTAAATAGATTAGACTTCAATAATGTGAAGGAACGAATGAGTCTCATAGATAGTAGATTTGAATATACTGTTTTCTTAAATAGAACTTTTGAATTATGTAATGGAGACATTTTAGTTGGCGAAGAAGTATGGAATAGTTATGTAAAACTATTAACTGACAGAAATATGGGATATGCAGAAAGAAAGATAAGACTTTCCGAAATTAGTTCAAAGATGGCATTGTTCATCTACAAAGTAAACAATAATGATTTTGTATTTAACGAACAAATTGGTGATATGTACTATATTGAAGATGGTGATATGTATTTCAATGATGGGAAATTTGATAGAGATATGTTTAATGGCCATTGGGGGGGATTTATATAGCAATAAAAGTTAATGGTACCTTAATAAACTATTATGTACATTGTAAAAGGCAGTGTTGGTTGCATGCTAACAAAATTAACCTTGAAGATAATAGTGAGCTTGTTAAAATAGGAAAAGCAATTCATGAAGTGAAGAGTGAAAATAACAAGGATACAGAAATAAGCATTGATAATATAAAAGTTGATAGATTGACAAAAGAATATTTAACGGAAATAAAGAAATCAGATGCGGATGTAGATGCCAGTAAGTGGCAACTATTTTATTACTTAAAGATATTAAAGGATAAAGGTATAAATAGAAAAGGGAAATTAGAATTTATAGAAAAGACAAAATCTAAGAAGATTTTAATTTTAGAATTAAATGAGGAGATATTGTCTGATTTAGATATAATGATTTCAGAAATTGAGACTCTAGTATTAGATGGTACGATACCTAGTACTATAAATAAACCCAGCTGTAAAAGATGTTCTTATTATGAATACTGTTATATTTAGGAGGGGGATTATGGGGAACACTAGATATATCACATCCATGGGGGAACTGACTAGAAAGGATAACTCTATTTGTTTTCGAAAAAACAATAAGAATGTATACATTCCTGTAGAAAACACAAAGGAAATCTATTGTCTTTCAGAGGTTTCATTAAACACAAAACTTATAGATTTTGTATCAAAAAATCATATAATAATGCACTTTTTTAATTATTATGAGGGGTATAGTGGAACCTTGTATCCAAGAGAAAGATATTTAAGTGGACGTCTATTGATTAACCAGGTAGAAGCATATAACTTCAAAAGACTTTTAATAGCAAAGGCTATAGTTAATGGGATTGGAGAAAATATTCATGAAGTTCTTTACCATTATTATAAGCATGGTAAAAAAGATGTGAAAAAGACAATAGATTGGATTAGGTCAGGTATGATACAAAGTTTAAACAAGGCAGATAATATTAAAAGAATATTGCAAGTGGAGGGGGAGCTTTGGCAAAGGTTCTACAGTGAATTTGAAAACATTTTACCTGAAGATTTTATTATGAATAAGAGGGTAAAAAGACCACCAGACAATCCAATAAATTCACTTATATCGTTTGGCAACTCACTTCTTTATACTAAGACAATATCAGTAATATATAGAACCCATCTTGACCAAAGAATAAGTTATTTACATGAACCATCTGAAAGTAGATTTTCATTAAGTTTAGATTTATGCGAGGTATTTAAACCAATCCTGGTATTTAAGACCATATTTGAGTTAGTGAATAATAGGAAGTTGCAAGTGGACAAACATTTTGAGATGAATGTAAATTACTGCCTATTGAACGAAAGTGGAAGAGATATTTTTATAAAGGCTTTTGAAGATAGAGTGGAATCTGTATTTTGCACCCGAAACTGAAAAGAAAGATCTCCTATAAGACAGCTATAAAAATGGATGCCTATAAATTAATTAAATTCATATTGGAAGATAATGAGTTCAAACCTTTTAAAATGGCAGATAAATCATAATGTCTGGTATTAAGAATTATAATTATGTTTTTTTAGTATATAATATAGGAGAAAAACGGGTTAACAAAGTATTTAAGGTATGTAAAAAATATTTATCTCATTATCAAAAATCAGTTTTTAGGGGGCATATTTCACCGTCTAAAATAATCTTACTGAAGAGAGATTTGTTAAAAATCATAGATCCAGAGGTAGATTTCATATGTATTATTAAATTAATGAACGATAAGGTATTTGGTGAAGAGATACTGGGTACCAACCCAAATTCCACAGGTGAAGATCTAATCATATAATAACTGTAATATTAATTTACCACCCATGATGATTATCTGAAAGGCTATAACTGTTGAATGTAGTGCAGTCGAGATATACAATTAGAGAAACAAAGGAAATATATTATTAGCTGGTAAAAGAATAAGAAACATTGGTAAATGAAGGATACTGGCTGTAATATTAATATACAATGAGCATTTATCAAACCCTGAACCTTAACATAGGATGTATTTAAATTGCTAAAGTTGGTGGCGGTAGAGTACAAGCTATCCCCCTGAACCTTAACATAGGATGTATTTAAATCCAGTAGAGTTTGAAATCTTAGAAGAACTACCTGCCTGAACCTTAACATAGGATGTATTTAAATTCCCATTCTGTAGTGCTTAATAGTCTAATTAAATACCTGAACCTTAACATAGGATGTATTTAAATTCAGATAAAATTTGTCTACTAAATATGTCTTTATTTCCTGAACCTTAACATAGGATGTATTTAAATTTAACACAGACACTAG
>CAZAGS010000024.1:6834-19092 GCA_964484955.1 uncultured Tissierellaceae bacterium | reverse complement strand
TAGGAGATGTGTTAGATTTTGCATTTCTTCCTTTTTTAATCAGATTCTTTTCATCTTCACTTAAGACATCTTCTAATTTATGAGCAAAGTCTGCTTGAGCACTTGCCTTTACATAGTTGGTCGTAGCCCTGTGCAAATCCTTTACGGATACATCTTTTGTAATTAAATAAGTCCTAACCAATAGCTCATATACCGAATCTCCTATATAGGCTAATTGTAGCGGAGAGAGCATCATTATGTCCTCTCCACTTAAATTGTTGTTTACATTTCTAAATACACTTACTGTATCTTCCATTATATCCTCTTCCATTTCACGCCCTCAGAGCTATCTTCTAAAACTATTCCTTTTTCTTTTAATAAATCTCTAATTTCATCAGATAATTTATAGTCTTTATCTAGTCTAGCCTGGGACCTCTTTTCTATTAATTCTAGTATTTCATCCTCTAATAGTTCCTCTGTTTTTCTCAGTATTCCTAATACCTTAGTTAACTCCATTAAGATATTGTAAGCCCTCTCCACTAATTGTTGATTTGTCTTGTCAGTAAAATTAGTGTTTGTATACTTAACTAATTCGAATAAGGACCCTATTGCATCAGCAGTATTTAGGTCATCATCCATTCCATTAATGAATTCAATTTTATATCTATCTAATATTTCCAATACCCCATGGTCTTCTTTTGATAATTCTCTATTTTCTGTTTTATCTTTTAAATATTCTAAGTTCTTTTTACTATTATATAATCTTTCCAAACCATTTACATTATGATCCATTACTTCCCTACTAAAGTTTATTGGCGTTCTATAATGAGCTGATAATAAGAAGAATCTGACAGCCTCTAAATCATATTCTTTTGCTATATCTTTTAATGTAAAGAAATTACCTTCTGATTTGGACATTTTTTTATTATCTATGGTAATCATACCGTTGTGTAACCAGTAGTTAGCAAAAGGCTTGCCTGTCAAAGTTTCTGATTGGGCAATTTCGTTTTCATGGTGAGGGAACTGTAAGTCTTCTCCACCAGAATGAATATCTATTGTGTCACCAAATAAAGATCTAGCCATAACTGAACATTCAATATGCCAACCTGGCCTCCCAGCACCCCAAGGACTATCCCAGGAGGGTTCCCCTTCCTTTGCTTTCTTCCATAGGGCAAAGTCTATGGGATTATTCTTTTCTTCACTAATATCCACCCTAGAGCCGCTGATTAAATCTTCTATATTCTTTTTAGAAAGTTTGCCATAATCTTTAGCACTGTCTATATTAAAATATACATTACCATCTACATTATAGGCTGCACCTATTTCTATTAGTCCTTTTATAAATTGGATCATTTCTTGGATAAAATGTGTGGCTCTTGGGTTAATGGTTTCATAATCATATAAATTTAACCCCTTAGCATCTTCCATAAAAGCTGCTATATATCTATCAGTAATAGTTTCTAAGCTTGTATTCTCAGCATTTGCCTTATTAATTATCTTATCATCAATATCAGTAAAATTCACTGTGAATTTTACATCATAGCCCTTATATATAAAAAATCTTCTTAAGGTGTCAAAGATTACTAATGGCCTAGCATTTCCTACATGTATATAATCATAGACTGTTGGCCCACAGTTATACATGGTCACTACATCTTCTGTAATTGGTACAAACTCTTCTTTCTTCCTGCTTAAGGTATTATATAATTTCACATCTACATCCCCTTTCAAATTTATATAATAATTTGTTATAAATACAAAAAACCGTCTCTAAATAATAGAGACGATTTTAATCGCGGTTCCACTCTAATAGGCAAAGCCCACTCGAAACGTGTAACGTACGTTAGACGATTAACCCTACTGTTTTCAGGCAATAATTCAAAGGTGCATTTCAGTTTTATGGTTTCTTAGAACTCTTTTCAGCCTTGAAAGTTCCTCTCTTTAAGTCTATAAAACTTACTCGCCTTATCTCTATCTTTAATATATTATTCTATATAATACAATATATCTTACCTAATTACAACACTAAATATTTAAATATTCTCTTTCTACATATTCTATTCTTTGGAGTATGTTTTGTTTACCTAATAAATAAAGAATTGAAACCAAATCTGGCCCATGTACACTTCCAGTAAGAACTACCCTAGTTGGCATAAATAAGTTCTTGCCCTTTACTCCTGATCTTTTTTGAACCAGTTTCATAAATCCTTTTGCATATTCTAGGTCTATTGATTGTATTTCCCTAAGTTCTTCTTTAATAGCTGATAATATATCTTCAAGTCCTTGTGTTTTAAGAGTTTCTAATGCATCCTCTTCCACTATTTTTACATTATTGTTAAATATAAATTCTACCTTTTCAACAGATTCTTTTACAGTAGAAAGTCCTTCCTTAACACTATCTATTAAGATTTTTAACCACTCATAATTATTTTTCACAAATTCCTCATCTATTAAACCAGCTTCTATTAAATATGGAATAGCCATATCTGTTATTTCTTCCACACTTGCACTTCTTATATAATGACCATTTACCCAGTCTAATTTATCTTTGTCAAAGATACCTCCTGCTTTGGAAACTCTTTCGAATGTGAATTTTTCTATTAAGTCTTCCATAGAGAATATCTCTTCATTATCTTCTGGACTCCATCCCACTAAGGCTAAATAGTTGATCAGGCCTTCAGGTAAATATCCTTTATCTTTAAAGTCATCAACTGATACATCTCCGTGTCGTTTACTTAATTTTTTTCTTTCCTTATTTAATACAGTTGGCAAGTGAACATATATAGGCTGTTCCCAACCAAAAACTTCATAAAGATAAACATGTTTTGGAGTAGATGGTAACCACTCTTCCCCCCTTACAATATGAGTTATTTTCATTAAGTAATCATCTACTACAACAGCCATATGATAAGTAGGATAACCATCAGATTTTAGGAGTACTTGGTCGTCTGTATCATCACTATTAATAGTGATATTTCCTCTTACTATGTCATGGAACTTAATATCTTTATTTTTAGGAAGTTTTAGTCTTACTACATGTTCTTCACCATTAGCTATTCTTTCAGCAGCCTCTTCTTTAGAAACACTTCTACAAAGCCCATCATATTTAGGAACTAGGCCTTTAGTTTTTTGTTCATCCCGTAAGGATTCTAAACGTTCTCTGGTGCAAAAACAATTGTAAGCATGCCCACTATCTAATAATTGGTCTACATACTTCTTGTATATGTCCAATCTTTCAGACTGTATATATGGACCATAGTCACCTCTTTGTACTACTTTACCATCTTCAATAAATACACCTTCATCATATTTAATACCGGCCCATTCTAAGGAATGGATTAGGTTCTCAATAGCGCCCTCTACCAATCTTGTTTGATCTGTATCTTCAATACGTAGTATAAACTTTCCATCATTATGTTGTGAAAATAAATAGTTATATAATGCTGTCCTAAGTCCTCCTATGTGTAAATATCCTGTTGGACTTGGAGCAAATCTCAATCTAAAATCTCCCAATATTACTACACCTCCCGAAATAATTACTCTTCTATTATATATCACATTATTTACTATGTAAACTTATTAGAGTATTTTACCCTAAATAAAAAAAATAAAACCTCAAATATTTAAGGCTTTACTTTTTATCTAGATCCGCTAAATGATGATTTGATGAATACTGTAAAAATTGCATCTTCTTATCTAGATGCTCTTTTAACTCTTGCTTGGTTATTATACCATCTTCTTCTAACCGTAATAAAAGAGTAATAACATCTTTACACAGTTTAACCAAATCCCTTTCTATAACCACAAACCCACCCCTTAATATATTAATCTAATTAATCTAATTAATATATATATTCGTAATTAAGAAATATATTACAACTTATGATATTCATTATGTAATCAAAAAGGTTAAGGATCTAGTAAGCATCCTTAACCTATATTATATACTAGCCTAGCTATTTTTCAACTCTTTTCCTACTAATTGGTAAACTTCTTTCCCTGATATTTCTTGCTTTTCTTCTATATTTCGTAGTGAATATTCGACAATTCCTTGTCCAGCCATCTTACCAACTGTTAATCTAATAGGAATACCTATTAAATCTCTGTCATTAAATTTGATTCCCGGCCTTTCATTTCTATCATCTAATAAGACCTCAGCACCTATGGCTTTTAGACCATTGTACAATTCTTGGGCTAGATTCATTTGTTCTTCGTTTTTGATATTGATTACTGTAATAATAACATGATATGGAGCTAGATTCATTGGCCAAACTATTCCCTTTTCATCATGGTATTGTTCTACTACTGCCGCTACTGATCTAGACACTCCTATCCCATAAGACCCCATTAGAAAAGGTCTAGCTTTCCCATCTTCATCCAGATATTTGGCTCCAATACCGTCACTATATTTGCTTCCAAGTTGGAATATATTACCTACCTCAATACCTCTTTCCATACCTATTTTGCCATTACACTTTGGACATTTGTCCCCTTCTCTTATTAATAACAAGTCCGTAGCTATTTCACCCTTAAAGTCACGGCCATAGTTTACATTTTTAATATGGAAGTCTGTTTCATTTCCACCTACAACCAGGTTCTTCATTTTGCTAATACTGGAATCTACTATTATTTTTACTTCTTTTTTCAGTCCAATTGGGCCTGTAAAACCAACAGCTGCTCCAGTTATATCTCTTATCATTTCTTCACTGGCTAATTCTATGTCGTGATCTACAGCTCCTAAATAATTGTTTAATTTTGTTTCATTTAGTTCTCGATCTCCAGGTATTATTGCCATAATAGGTGAACCTTTAAAATTATAAACTAGGGCTTTAGCAAATTTACTACCCTCTAGATTAAACAAGTCCATTAATCCTTCTATAGTTGTAACAGCAGGTGTTGAAATCTTTTCCATTTCTAATTCTTGTGATATGTCTTCATTAATATTATAAACTACCGCAGCCTTTTCCTCAGTGGCAGCATAATTACAGGAATCACAAAAAGCTACCAAAGCTTCTCCTACATCAGACATGGCCATGAACTCATGAGATTTCTTTCCACCCATAGCCCCAGTATCTCCCTCAACAATTTTATAATTTAAATGTAGTCTAGTAAATACCTTATCATAGGCGTCCCACATCACATCATAGGCTTTAACCATATTCTCTTCATTAATATCAAAACTATAGGCATCTTTCATTATAAATTCTCTACATCTCATAAGTCCAAATCTAGGTCTTTTCTCATCCCTATATTTTGTTTGAATCTGATACAAACTTAAAGGTAATTGCTTGTATGATTTTATTTCATCCTTAATTAAATTAGTAAAATACTCTTCATGGGTAGGTCCAAGACAGAACTCTCTATTGTTTCTATCTCTCAATTTCCACATTTCTGGTCCAAAGTCTTCCCATCTACCTGTAGCTTCCCAAAGCTCTCTTGGTTGTATTGCAGACATTAAAAGTTCTTGTGATCCTGCATTGTCCATTTCTTCTCTTACTATTTGCTCAATTTTTCTTATTACCCTATAACCCAATGGTAAATAGGAATATATACCACTAACCAGTTGCCTAATCATACCTGCCCTTAATAATAATTGATGACTTGGTATATCCGCATCAGATGGAACTTCTCTAAGTGTTGGCATATACATCTTTGACATTTTCATAAAATCACTCCTTTTTTTAATTCACAATTCACAATTAAAAGATTAAAACCAAAAACAAAAACCTCCCATCTCAAATAAGAGACGAAAGGTTGAATTCCGCGGTACCACTCTAATAAACCCAATTGGGTTCACTCAAAAGTTATAACGTTACCAACGTTTAAGTATACTTGTTTTCCACTTAAATGCTCCAAGACTGGTTCCTTATTAAGCGGGTCAGAAGTCTTCCACCTAGTGACTTCCTCTCTTGGACCTTTAATAAATACTATTTCTTTTCAAAGCTTTAATATATATTACTAAATAAGATTAAATATGTCAATTATTTTCTTGAAGCAGACAAACACTATATGACGACATACCTTGTTCTCTGCCTACAAATCCAAGTTTTTCTGTAGTGGTTGCTTTTACATTTATATTGTCTACTGAAGTATGCAATACTTTAGCAATAGCAAGTCTCATTTCATCAATATAAGGAGCCAACTTGGGTTTTTGTGCAGCTATTGTAGCATCTATATTGCCTATTATATAGCCTTTTTCTCTCATAGCATTATAAACTCTCTCTAAGAGTATTAGACTAGATATATCCTTATATTGCATATCCGTATCTGGAAATAACTTACCTATATCTCCTAGTCCTAAGGCTCCCAGTATAGAATCCATAATGGAGTGTACCAATACATCTGCATCAGAGTGACCTAAAAGTCCTAGTTTATAGGGAATATGTATTCCACCTAATATTAGTTTTCTATTTTCTACTAATTCATGTACATCATATCCAAAACCAATTCTCATAATAAAACCTACCTTGTGTGAAATTCTCTTCTTAAAAATACATTTTTCATATCTCTAGCCAAACTTTCTGCAAAAATTAAATCTTCTGGTGTAGTTATTTTAATATTATCATAAGATCCCATTATCATTTTTATTGGTTGCCCAATTCTCTCAATTAATGAACTATCATCCGTACATTGGAAATCTTCTTCCTTTGCTTTTTCATAGGCATCTTTTATTAAATGACTCCAAAAACATTGTGGCGTCTGTGCTGCCCAAAGAAGAGACCTTTTAGGTGTATAGTCAATTTCTTTTGACTCACCCACTACTTTTATAGTATCTGTAACAGGCACACCTATAACACAAGCCCCATGTTCTACTACTCCTTTTATACCTTCTTCAATGCTTTCAACTTTTACAAAAGGTCTAGCACCATCATGGGTAAGTACTATATCTGTATTCTTGTTTAATGCTAAAAGAGCATTATAAATAGAATCTTGTCTTTCTTTACCACCTCTAATTATAGTAGTAACTTTTTTAAAGCCATATTTTCTTACTATTTCTTTTCTGCAATATTCTACTTCTTCTTCTTTAGAAACTACTATTATATCATCTATATATTTACATTCTTCGAATTTTCCTATTGTATGAGCTAATATGGGCTTATGATCTATAGCTATAAATTGCTTGTTGATCTTGCTTCCCATTCTATTACTCATACCAGCAGCAGCAATAATTACTGAGACATGATAATCTTTGTACATTCTGTTCACCTCTTTAATTATTATATCATAAGTCATATATATTTAAACATAAATGTTTTTGCCTTAATTCTTTGCAAAGGAAAAGACCCCTCAGGGTCTTAAACAGCTTTATCTACTAAAGATTTTGGTTTTGCAAATATCATTCTTCCAGCAGAGGTTTGAAGCACACTAGTTACTACTACATCTATAGTTTCATTGATAAATCTTCTACCAGATTCTACTACAATCATAGTACCATCATCTAAATATGCCAGTCCTTGACCAGATTCTTTTCCATCTCTTACAACTTGAACAATCATTTCTTCTCCAGGTAAAACTACAGGTTTCACCGCATTAGCCAAATCATTGATATTTAAAACATCAATACCTTGCACTTCAGCTACCTTATTTAAATTGTAATCATTAGTAATGATTTTACCTTTTAAAAATTGGGTCAATTTTAGTAGTTTAGCGTCAACTTCAGCCACATCTTCAAATTTCTTATCATGAATAATAATTTCAATATCTAACTCTTTTTGAATTCTATTTAATATATCTAATCCTCGTCTACCACGATTTCTTTTTAACCCATCTGAAGAATCTGCAATATGTTGCAATTCTGCTAAGACAAATTCTGGGATCACTAAGGGGCCTTCTATAAAACCGGTCTTACATATATCAGCTATCCTGCCATCTATTATTACAGATGTATCTAATATTTTGGGACAAGATTTATAATTGACCTTACCTTTTTCTTTAGTTCCTCTTCTAGTATTAGTAAAATTCCCTATAGCATTTGCTATATCATCTCTATTTCTAGTGGATATTTTAATACCAAAGTATCCTAACATGCCATAAAGTACTATTGAAACAGCTACGCCTAAAAATTTAACTTCTAATTTATAAAGTGGTTGACTCACTAAATAAGCAATAATAAGACCTACGATTAATCCAACAGACCCTAGTGCAATATCAGAAGTTGGTACATTTTGTATTTCAGATTCAATTGCCGCAATAACACGTTTGCCCATATTAATAATTTTAGAAGATAAAGTAAAAAGTATAAGTCCAAATAATAATGAAACACCAACATAAATAGAAATATTTAACCAACCTGTGTCAGGTATGTTAAGTATTTCCTGAGCTTTTAAAATTGTTACAATTCCAAAACCCAGTAAAGTACCTAACAAACCTATAACAACTTTAAAAATCTTATTTAACATCATATCACCTCCTATTATATTTATTACCAATTGCAATAAATATAAACGTAAACTTTAAATAAGTCTACTCTTCTTCCTCTTCTGTTTCTTCCTCTTCCTCTTCTTCTAGTCTTAAAGCTTCTTCCTCTTCTTCAATACTATTTGCTTCACTTATATTTACAGCTTCTGTTATCATTTCCTCTACTTCTTCCAATGTAATATTAAGCACTAAAACCATTTCAGATACTAGCATTTGTTTAGCATTACTTAACATTTTTCGTTCTCCTGTTGAAAGCCCTTTTAGCATATCCAACAACATTAAGTTTCTAACCACTGCAGCAATCTCAAATATGTCACCAGATTTAATTTTATCCATATTAATCCTGTATCTACGATTCCAGTTTTGAGGCATACTAGTTTTACTGCCTTTAAGTATTTCTAAAACTCTTTCCATTTCTTCTAAATTAATTATCTCTCTAACCCCTACATCTTCAACATTATCAATAGGAACCATAGCCTTCATGTCGCCAATAGGCATTTTCATAATAAAATACTTTCTTTTTTCACCTAGAATTTCTTTTTCTTCAATAGCTTCAATTATTCCTGCACCATGCATAGGATAAACTATCATATCACCGATGTTAAACATTTAACAACCTCCCTTTAAACATTGTACCTTTCTATTATACAATATTTGGGGCTGAAAGTAAAGTTTATATTTTATCATATTAGCTTTTAGCTTGTCAACTTATTAATTTGAAATTTAATTTATTATTTTGCGGATCAATTTTTACCATAAATGAATAAAAATCCGCCTAAGCAGATTTTTATTCATTTACTTTAACTTCATTTAAATTAGTATTGTGAAGTCTTGTATTTAACCAACTTTTACCTTCAACCAGCCTTGTAACCATCATTGAAGCTACTGCATCACCTGTAGCATTAATCATGGTTGCTGGTGGATCAACTAGAAATCCTATGGTAGCAACTATTGGAAATGCCTCAGGTGGGAATCCATAAATTGTGACTATTAGCATTTCACCTATTAATCCACCACCAGGAACCCCTGACATTACTACTCCACCTAATACTGAAATTAGGACGGCAGTAATATATGTACCAATCCCTGAAAAGTTTTGCCCAAATATACCAAACAAAAATGATATTTTAAGAATAGAAGATAAGGCCGTTCCATCCATATGCATGGTAGCACCAATTGGCAGTACAATATCCCTAATGTCTTTTGGAACCATCATTTTTTCAGAAGCAGTTAGGTTTACTGGTAGGGTTGCTATGGAACTGCAAGTTGCTAAAGAAGTTACTGCTGGGCTTATTATATTCTTAAAGAAAATTCTTGTTCCCTCTTTTCCACCAGCCCAATAGGAATATCCTGCAAAAGCAATAAAAAAGTAAAGTATACACAGTGGATAATACACTGCCATGGATCTAAGATATGCACCCAGTAATTGTGGTCCATATTCAGCTACTAAGGCTGCAAAATAAGCCCCAAGGCCAATAGGTGCATAAAGCATGATTATACTAATCATCTTCATCATTACTTTGTTTAAAAGCTCTAACATGTAGGCAATTTTATTTCCTTCTTCTCCTAGAAGACTTACGCAAAATCCAAACAATATGGAAAATATAATTAAAGGTAACATATGTGATCTAGATAAAATTAAAGGGAAGTCACTTACTGTAAAAGCCTTGACTAGAGCATCCCCTACACTTATCTTATCCAAGCTAGCTGCTTCCATGACCAAGCTAACACCTTGAGCTGGGGGAAAAACTTTCACAACAACTATTATAATTGTAGCAGCTATTGCTCCAGTTATAATAAACACTGCAAACATACTTCCTAAAATTTTCCCCAATCTTTTCATATTCATCATACTACCTACAGCACTACTAATACTTAAAAATACTAAAGGAACTACAGCTGTAAACATCATATTAATAAATAAATCTCCAAAAGGTGAAAGTATCTTAGCTTTTTCTCCAAATACTATTCCAATAATAGAACCTATTATAATACCTGATAACAAAAGAATGGGAAATCTATAATTCTTCCATAAAGAATTCTTGCTAATCTTTGACATTTATTAACCTCCATTCCGGAATTAATTTTCTAAAAATTAATAAACAAAGTCTTCATCTAGGACCCTTCCCTGAGAAACTATATTTGTTGGCCCTATAATTATTAGCTCTTCATATGTATTATCAACTTTTTCCAATAGAACTCTTATAATTCCTCCAGGCATATTTATCTTAGCTTCACCCCCTTGAATAATCTCTTTTTTTATCAAAACTAATCCAATAGACCCTGCACCTGTACCACAGGATAATGTAAAATCTTCAACACCTCTTTCAAAGGTTTTCCCATATATTGTTCCTTGAGAATCAAGGCTATAGAAATTTACATTGGCACCTTTATGTAGAAAGTCATGGTTTCTTAGGCCTTTGCCTATTTTGTATAATTGATCCTCTGGCAAACTATAATAATTGGACAAATTTAAAACAAGATGGGGCAAGCCTGGATCTCCAAGTTCAATATAGGAGCAGTCATAGGTTATACCATCTACTTCCAATGCGTAATCAAGATTTATCACACTAGGCCTATTTAATTTTACCTTGTAATTTCTTTTATCTATTCTCCATCCCTTAACTAGACCCGATATGGTTTCAACACTTTGCACTTGGCCTGCTAATCCCTTCTCATAACCATACCTACAAATACACCTTGCTCCATTTCCACACATTTCTCCCTGACTACCATCAGAGTTATAAAAACTCATTTTAAAATCACCCAATGCATCAGCCTCTTCTACAAACATAAGACCATCTGCACCAATGGAAAGTCTCCTTGAACATAAAGTTGAGGCTATAATAGAAAAGCTTTCCCTTGGTATCTTTTCTATTATATTATTTATTATTATAAAATCATTTCCTGCTCCATGCATTTTTGTATACTCCATTACAATTCCCCCTCAGAAAACCAGGCCGGCATCATTTCATTCATAATTATATCTTCATAACTTTGCCGTCTTATAATAAGGCTATCTCGTCCTTCCTTAATCAATACCACTGCAGGAATTGGATTCTTATTATAATTACTAGCCATAGAATATCCATAAGCCCCTGTAGAAAAAACTGCAAATATATCTCCAGCTTGTGCTTTAGGAACCTTTATATCTTTAATTAATACATCTCCAGATTCACAGCACTTTCCGCTTATGGTTACTAAGTCATCTTTTTCCTTATCCATTTTGTTAGCAATAATACCATGATATTCAGCTTGATAAAGAGCAGGTCTTATATTATCTGTCATACCACCATCTATAGAGACATATTTACGAACATCCTTAATGTTCTTTATGCTGCCTATTGTATATAGGGTTAAACCAGCTTCTCCTATAATGCTCCTTCCCGGTTCAATAACTACATGGGGTCTTTTAATGCCAATATTAGCAAAGTGCTCTTCTATCTTATTCATCATAGGGCGGATAAAATATGAATAAGGTTTTCTAATTTCATCTGTATATGTTATTCCAAAACCACCTCCAATATTCATTTCCTTAATTTCATATTGGAATTTTTGCCTTATACTTTCAATAAGCTTTAACATTATATCTAGTGCTTGTAAGTGTGAAGAATTATCAAATAATTGGGAACCAACATGGAAATGAAGACCATAGAAATCAACCCATTCAGATTCAATAGCATCTTTTATAGCCTTATAAAATACATCCTCATCCAAAGGTATCCCAAATTTGGAATCCTTTTTTCCCGTTACTATGTAATCATGAGAATCACTTTTTACACCAGGGGTTATTCTATATAAAACCTTTACTTTTTTGTCCCTTTCTCTGCACAACCTTTCAATTAATTCCAGTTCCTGAAG
>CAZAGS010000024.1:0-6734 GCA_964484955.1 uncultured Tissierellaceae bacterium | reverse complement strand
TTACTTTTTTGTCCCTTTCTCTGCACAACCTTTCAATTAATTCCAGTTCCTGAAGACCATCAATAATTATTCTACCCACACCATAATCTATGGCCATTATTAACTCTGACTCTAGTTTATTATTTCCATTAAACTCTATTCTTTCTGCAGGAAAGCCAATAGAAATTGCCGTAAACAATTCACCTCCTGATACTACATCAATGCTTAGTCCCTGATTTTCTATTATTTTAAATATAGCAGATGCACTAAAAGCCTTTGCCGCATAGGCAACTCTTACATTATTATATTTTTCAATAAATCCTTCTTTTAATTCCCTTATTCTTGACTGAATTTCGGTTTCTGAATATACATATAGTGGAGTACCATATTTTTTAGCTAATTCCACAGTATTACATCCATCAAAATATAAAATCCCATGTCTGTTTTCTTTTGTCAACATAATCTCCTCCTTTTAATTATTATACGGAATTATTAAATATTAATTACTTAAAAAAAGTATTTCAAAGAAAAGTTTGACAACTACTTGTCCAGAAAAGTATAATTAATATATAGTAAATTTTTGTTAGGGGTGGAGAATATGGATAATAATAGCAATATTGAAAGTAGAGACTGTCATTTAAATGATTTTCAGGAACAAGTCTCGCAAGTTCTCGTTAGGCATAGAAGTATTCTAGATACCATGACTAAACTAGATGAATTTAACTCAAGAATTAATCGTTCAGTTGTAAAATCTGTAACATCCTGTGGTTGTATTTCTATAGATGCACAAAAGCAGGATTTTGGAAGTGAATCCTTTGAGAACATGATAAATAAAGTGGATAATCATGTTAAAGGTCACATTTGTGAAAGTTGTAAAGATGTTGTAGAAGAAGAAATCGGATCTTATCTATTTTATTTAGCATCACTGGCAAATGCTTTAGATTTGGATCTTTCAGATATATTATCTAAAGAATATAATAGAATTAAAACACTTGGAATTTATAGTTTAAAATAAAGAAAAGCTAGGGTACCCACTGAATATCCTAGCTTTGTTATTTTATTTAATTAAGTCACCAATTACATCTCTTAATTTTTGCATTTCAATTAATTTAAGATTATTTGTTTTTATGGACTTTCCTTTTATGGGAGCAATATATGCTTTTGAGAATCCCATTCTATCTACTTCTCTTATTCTAGCTTCCAGAGATGGTACCTTCTTTAACTCACCTGTTAAGCCCACATCTGAAATAAACACAATATCATTTGGCAGTGGACTTTGGAATAGGGAGGAGGCTATGCTCATAATAATGGCTAAATTTGATGATTGTTCTTTTAATTTAATACCTCCAGTGGTTTTTATAACTACATTTTTATCATATAGCTTTACACCACCTCTTTGTTCTAAAATAGAAATCAGTGTATTCAAATGTTCTCTTCTCATAGACTCCCCAATTCTAGAGGGATATGGAGTAAAACTATCAGATACCAAAGACTCTATTTCAAGTATAATAGGTCTTGTCCCTTCTCTAACCACTGTAATAGAAGAACCTGAAACCAGGTCATTTTTTTCCCTATGGGTCATAAAGTACTCGGAAGGATTATCGATTGATATCATTCCTTCTTCTGTCATATTAAAAAACCCCATCTCTCCTGTAGACCCATATCTATTTTTTGTAGTTAATAAGGTTCGTAGTTCATCACCACTTTCTCCTTCGATTATTAAAACAGCATCTACTAAATGTTCCAAGGCCCTTAAGCCAGCAAGCTCATCTTCCTTTGTCATTTGTCCAACCATAAAGACTGCCCGAGGTCTATTAGAGTTTTTAGCTTGTTGTACTAGCTCATAGGCACATTCCATAGTTTGAGTAGGAGAACCTGCTCTGGAACCTGGGAAAGCATCCAATATAAAGGTTTGAATACTGTCAACTATAATCATGTCTGGATCTATTTCATCAATATGGTCAATAATATTATCCATAGAATTGTCTGAAACTACCCATACTTTAGGGTGGATCTTTTTAATAATTCTATCTGCCCTGGATTTTATCTGAGACTCTGACTCTTCTCCAGATCCATATAATACTTTATATCCCATTTCTGCCAAATCGTTAGCTACTTGCAATAGTAAAGTAGATTTACCTGCCCCAGGCTTTGCTGCCAATATGGTAACAGAATCCCTAACAATTCCTCCACCCATTACCCTATTAAATTCCTGAATATTAGTTACTATTCTGTCACTGTTAGTAGATTCAACCTCAGAAAGCCTTTTGACAGCTTTCTTAGCAGCAACTTTTGCAAATGTGCCCTTTGAAGACCTTTTATCATCTCGTACAGTTTCAACCAATGAATTCCAACTATCACACTCTGGGCATTTACCCATATATCCAATACTTTCGTAACTACACTTACTACAAATGAAAACCGTCTTCTTTTTCATAGGCCCCTCCTAATATGTAAAGTCTGTAGATAACTACAGACCTTTATTAAATACTAAATGATCTCCTTCATAATCAATAACTATTTGATCTTCTTTCTTTACAGTTCCTGATAGGATTTCTTCTGCTAATTGATCTTCTATCATTTTTCTTATAGTTCTTTCCAAAGGTCTAGCACCATATACTGCATCAAAACCTTCTTTAGCTATAAAGTCCTTGGTAGCCTCTGTTACTTTAATATTTATATCCATTTTAGATAATCTCTTTTCAAGATCTTTTATCATAATATCTAAAATATCTTTAATTTGAGATTCTTCTAATGAGTGGAAAACTATTACCTCATCTAATCTATTTAAGAACTCTGGTCTAAATGTTCTTTTTAGTTCTTCTGTGATTATTTCTTTCATTCTTTCATATTCTTCCTTAGTTTCACCAGTGGAAACAGAGAAACCTAATACATTTTGTTTTTTAATTGAACTGGCCCCCACGTTAGATGTCATTATTACAACTGTATTTTTAAAGTCTACAGTCTTTCCTTTAGAGTCTGTCAGTCTACCATCGTCTAGTATTTGTAATAACATATTAAATACATCAGGATGAGCTTTTTCTATTTCATCAAATAGTATTACTGAATAGGGTTTTCTCCTAACTGCTTCAGTTAACTGACCACCTTCATCATAGCCTACATATCCTGGAGGTGAACCTACAAGTCTAGATACAGAATGTTTTTCCATATACTCACTCATATCTATTCTAATCATAGCATCTTCATCACCAAATAGGGCTTCTGCTAAGGCCTTGGCTAAATAGGTTTTACCCACTCCAGTAGGCCCAACGAATATAAAGCTACCAATAGGTTTGTTAGGGTCCTTTAAGCCTACTCTGGCCCTTCTTACAGCGTTAGATACAGCAGTCACAGCAGGCATTTGCCCTACTACTCTTTCATGCAATATCTTTTCTAGATTTAATAGTCTTTCCGATTCTTCAGTAGTCATTCTACTTACTGGAACTCCTGACCAATTAGATACTATTTTTGCTATTTCTTCATAACCAACTATCATATTAGTAGTTTGTTTTTCATGCTCCCACTTTACTTTATTGTTAGCTAGTTCTTCTTTTATTTGTTTTTCTGCATCTCTTAAGCTAGCTGCTTTTTCATAATTTTGTGTATTAATGGCTTCTTCTTTTTCTTGTTGAAGTTCTTCTAACTTTTCTTCTAAGGTCTTTAATTCCGTTGGTGCAACATAAGCATTAACTCTAATCATGGATGCAGCTTCATCAATTAAGTCAATAGCTTTATCAGGTAAAAACCTATCTGTAATATATCTACTAGATAATTCTACAGCTGCTACTATGGCCTCATCTGTAATCTTTACTCTATGATGTGCTTCATATTTATCTCTTAAACCTTCTAAAATCTTAATGGCATCCCCAATATTTGGTTCTTCCACCATAATAGTTTGTAGTCTTCTCTCAAGTGCCGTATCTTTTTCAATATACTTTCTATACTCATCTATAGTAGTAGCTCCAACTATTTGTAGCTCTCCTCTAGTTAATACCGGTTTTAATATATTAGATGCATCCACGGCACCTTCTGCTGCTCCTGCCCCTACAATAGTATGGATTTCATCTATAAATAGGATTATATTTCCAGCCTCTTTTAATTCTTTCATGACACCTTTTAGTCGTTCTTCAAACTCACCTCTATACTTTGCTCCTGCTATCATTCCAGGCAAGTCTAATGTAACAATTCTTTTATCTTTAATAATATCCGGAACATTACCTTCGATTATTTTTTGGGCTAGACCTTCAGCTATGGCAGTTTTACCTACTCCAGGTTCACCAATTAGTACCGGATTGTTTTTTGTTCTTCTACTTAAAATTTGAATTACTCTTTCAATCTCTTTTGTTCTACCAATTACAGGATCTATTCCTCCATCTTCTGCTAACTTATTTAAATCAATTGTAAATTTATTTAAATTAGGAGTATCTTTGTTTTCTACTTCACTGCTAGCACTGCCCTTTTGTGTTGAATCTGTAATCATACTTAGGGCTTTCTCTTTTAATTTCTCCACATCTACCCCAAGTTTTTTTAGGATTACAATAGCTACTCCTTCACCTTCTGCTAATAAACCTAACAATAAATGCTCAGTACCTACATAATTATGCCCTAAATTTCTAGCTTCTAAAAATGATAATTCAAAAAGTCTTTTAGTCCTTGGTGTAAATCCTACTAATTCTATTTCTTGATCACCTTGACCAATTGCTTTTATAACTTCTATTCTCGCTTTATCTAAGGTTACTCCTAATTCTTTTAAAGCCACTGCTCCTACCCCAGAACCTTCAGCAATAATACCTAAAAGAACATGTTCTGTTCCTACATAATTATGTTTTAAAGCTTTGGCTTCATCTTGGGATAATACAATAACTTTTTGCGCTTTTTCTGTAAATCTTCCAAACATTGCCATAATATCATTCCTCCACTTTTTCTAAAAAATCTCTAATAATTTCCGCTCTTGATTTATCTCTTTCATTGCTAAGCATATCCTTTTCTAATGTCTTTTGGATGTTAGCAGGTTGTATATCTATCATTAACTTGACTATTTCCTTAAATTTTTCATTTTGTATTAAATTTATATCCCATCCCAGTTTAATATTAGACAGGTGATTCATAGCTTCTTTCGAGCTCATAAGTCTGCTATGGGTAAGAATTCCTAAAGACCTATAAACCTTATCTTCTAACTCCATTTTTTTAGTTTCTAATAAATATCTTCTGGTATTCCTTTCTCTAGCTACAATTTGAGAAATCACTTTTTCAAGTTTTGCAATAATTTCTTCTTCAGATTCACCTAAGGTTATTTGGTTAGATATCTGATACAAATTGCCTAAAGCTTTAGAGCCTTCTCCATATAAACCTCTTACAGTGAGGCCTACCTTTCTCAATGCTTCAATTATGGTATTTATATGGCCAGTCATAGAGAGGCAAGGTAAATGAACCATTACGGAAGCTCTAAGCCCAGTTCCTACATTGGTTGGACAAGATGTAAGAAATCCTAACTTTTCATCAAAGGCATAATCTATCTTTTCTTCTAAATTGTCATCTATTTGAGAGCATAGTTCCCATCCCTCTTTTAATTTCAAGCCTGAAAACAGGGTTTGAATTCTAATATGATCTTCTTCATTAATCATTATAGTTGCTCTTTCATCATTTCTAATTAAAAAGCTACTCTTATCTAAGTTTTGAATTAAGCCCGGACTTATAAGATGTTCTTCTATGAATACCAGTCTTTCTCTTGGATTTAAATCTCTAATTCTTATAAATCTATAATTATCGTCTTCATTTGAATCCTTAATAGCATTTAGAATTTCATTAGTTAAGTCATCAGATTCTGTCACCGTCATACGAGAAGGAAATTTATACTGAACTATATTTCTGGCTACCCTTATTCTGGTACTAATAACCACATCTAAATCTACCGCTGGACCTTCTAGCCATTTGGTCATAATAATCAATCCTCCTGCTCTTCAAGTCTCATATTAAGGGTTTTTATTTCGTCTCTTATGGTTGCAGCTTTCTCAAACTCTTCCCTTTTTATGGCATCCTCTAAATCAGCTCTTAATTTATCTGTTTCCCTTCTTAAGAATATCTTATCACTGGACCTTTTAGGAATTTTACCTCTATGAGTGTTGTGACCATGTAGTCCCCTAACCATAGAATGCAATTGTTCTTCAAAAGTCTTATAACATTGGCTACAACCAAACTTTCCAATTGTCTTAAATTTTTGATAAGTCAAACCACATTCTGGACACTTTATATCTATAGTTTCTTCATCTGGCTCGTCTTTGTTGTCAATAAGGCCTGTGAAAAACTTATTAAAAAATAAGGATGTATCAAAATCTAGTTCAGAGAAATTTGATGTACAATCTGCACATAAATGATGCTCCTTAATTTCCCCGTTTATAATTTTTGTATAATGTACGGATGCGTGATTTTGCCCACATGATTCACACAACATAATAACCCTCCTACTTTACTAATATCAACAGCATATTCTTGAGAATCTCTGCCCTTAATATATTTTTATTTGCAATACCACAAGATAATGAGTTGTCAGATATGGCAGATTTCATTATCTGGCTTTCTCTTAAGGATATAATGTCTTCTTCAAGTAAACTCTCTATAATATGATAGGACTTATTCCTTGTAATAGAATTTCCTATAGTATTTACTATTAAATGGTTTATATCCTCATAGTCATCAATACTTACTTTGGTAATTCTTATATACCCACCTCCGCCTTGTCTACTCTCAATATAATA
>CAZAGS010000023.1:0-20598 GCA_964484955.1 uncultured Tissierellaceae bacterium | reverse complement strand
CTAACCCTGTAGGGAGCGGTGCCCTCACCGTTCCGTGACATGTCTTGTCAATCTTCGGAACGTCGAGGGCGTCGTTCCCTACGATACAGCTTAGTCATCCTGAGCGTAGCACGAGAATCCGCTCTTTTTATTACCTATTCCCTGTTACCTGTCCCCTGTTATCTGGTTATTAAGCTCTCTCCTGTCATTTCTTCTGGTTTATCTAATCCCATCATATCTAGTAATGTTGGGGCTAAGTCTGCTAGTTTTCCTTCTTTTAAAGTTACATTGCCTTCTCCTACAATTATAAGTGGAACTTTGTTTGTGGTGTGGGCTGTGAAAGGTCCACCTGTATCATAGTCTAATAATTGTTCTGAATTTCCATGGTCCGCTGTAATTAATGCTTTACCACCTTTTTCTACTAGCAAGTCAATGATTTCACCCAAGCATTGGTCAGTGGTTTCAAGAGCTTTAATCACTGCTGGAATTACTGCAGTATGGCCTACCATATCTGGGTTGGCAAAGTTTACAACTATTAGGTCATACTTATCCATATTTAATCTTTCTAATACTCTTTCCTTTACTCCATTTGCACTCATTTCTGGTTTTAGGTCATATGTTGAAACTTTAGGTGATGGCACTAATACTCTGTCCTCATTTAAATAGGCTTCTTCTATTCCTCCATTAAAAAAGAATGTTACATGAGCATACTTCTCAGTTTCAGCGATCTTTAATTGATGTAATCCTTTAATACTTAAATAAGATGATAATGTGTTTATAGGTGGAGTGCTTCTATAGGCCACATTTACATGAGATATGGTACTATCATATTCTGTCATAGTAACATAAAAAGTACTTACTTTCTTTTTCCTTTCAAAACCCTGAAAATCTGAATCAACAAATGCTCTAGTTAATTGTCTGGCTCTATCAGGTCTAAAATTAAAGAATATTATAGAATCTCCTGTATCTATTGTGGTTGCCTGTAAGTCTTTATTTAAAATAACATGAGGTAGCATGAATTCATCAGTTACACCTTCATTATATGATTTCTCAATAGCTAAGGCTGGATTATTGTTTTGAATTCCTTGTCCTAATGTCATAGCATTGTAGGCAAGTTCTGTCCTATCCCATCTTTTGTCTCTATCCATAGCATAGAATCTACCAGATACAGTTGCTATTTCACCTACTCCAATCTCATCCATTTTTTCCATTAACTCTTCAATATGCTGCTTACCTATTTGAGGCGCTACATCTCTACCATCTAATATGGCATGAACATATACACGATGGAAATCATTTCTCTTCATCATTTCTAGCAATCCATAAAGATGAGTGTTATGACTATGAACTCCACCATCTGAAACAAGACCAATTAAATGGATTTTAGAATTATTAGTTTTTGCATTTTCTATTGCAGCTAAGAATTCCTCATTGTTAAATAAGTTGCCTGTTTCAATCTCATTACTTATTCTTGGAAGCTCTTGATATATAACTCTTCCTGCTCCAATATTTAAATGCCCAACTTCTGAGTTTCCCATTTGACCAACCGGCAAGCCTACTGCTAGGCCACTGGCATCTAGTGATGAATTTGGATATTCTATCATTAACTTATCAAAATTTGGTGTATTAGCTAGCTTAACAGCATTACCAGGGTAATCACGCCCTATGCCCCAACCATCTAATATTATTAACATTGTTGGCTTTTTTGCCATATTTTTTACCTCCATTAAAAATTAATTAGCTTAGCAAAATCTTCTGCTTTAAGACTAGCTCCACCAACTAATGCTCCATCTATATCTGATTTTCCCATAAGTTCAGATACATTGTCTGGTTTAACACTTCCACCATATTGTATTCGAACTAGATGTTTTTCTGTTTCACTATAAATATTTCCTATGATTTCTCTAATATAGGCTATTATTTCATTTGCTTGATCAGAAGTGGCTGTTTTACCTGTGCCTATTGCCCAAATTGGTTCATAAGCTATTACTAGCTTTTCTATATTAGCAGCTTCCACATCTTTTAAAGCTTTTGTAACTTGATCTTTAACAATCTCTTTTTCTTTATTGCCTTCTCTTTCCTCTAATGACTCTCCTACACATACTATTGGTAAGATATTATGAGCTAATGCAGATTTAACCTTTTTATTAACAGTTTCATCAGTTTCATTAAAATACTGTCTTCTTTCTGAATGACCAATTAATACATAGTCAACAGCTAATTCATTTAACATCTTAGGAGAGATTTCTCCAGTATATGCACCACTTTCTTCCCAATGCATGTTTTGAGCTGCTAGTTTTATAGCTGTGCCTTCTATAGCTGCCTTTACATCTTTTAAATCTGTAAAAGGTACGCATAATACAGCTTCTACGTCTTTATTTAAATTAATAGCCTTAATGGATTCTACTAATTTTAATGACTCTTCTATATTATTATTCATTTTCCAATTTCCTGCAATTATTGGTTTTCGCATAACTGCCTCCTTATTTTTCACTTATAGCATCTATACCAGGTAATACTTTACCTTCTAATAATTCTAGAGAAGCTCCTCCACCTGTAGATACATGAGTAATTTTATCAGCATATCCTGCTTTTTCAACTGCTGAAGCTGAATCTCCTCCACCAACTATGGTTATGGCTCCTGATTCAACCATGGCTTTTGCTATTGCATATGTTCCCTTATTAAAGTTATCCATTTCAAATACTCCAGCAGGTCCATTCCAGACTATAGTCTTAGCTCTTTTTAATTCTTGGCTTACTAATTTTATTGTTTCTTCACCAATGTCTAAGCCCATCATATCTGCTGGTATACTATCTATTTTAACTGTCTTGAACTCTGTATCATTTTTAAATTCTTTAGCTACTACCATATCTACCGGTAATATAAGATTTACACCTTTAGCTTTTGCTTTATTTAACAATTCTTTAGCAAGATCTATTTTATCCTCTTCAAGAAGAGATTTTCCCACTTCATATCCTTGAGCTTTTAGGAATGTAAATGCCATTCCACCAACTATTACAATACTATCAACTTTATTGATTAAATTTTCAATTACTCCGATTTTATCAGATACTTTTGCTCCACCAAGTATAGCAACAAATGGTCTTTCTGGATCATCTAAGGCTTTTCCCATTATGCTAACTTCTTTTTCTACTAAAAGTCCTAATGCTGATGGTAAAAGAGTTGATAAGCCTACATTTGATGCATGAGCCCTATGAGATGTTCCAAAAGCATCATTTACATATAAGTCCGCTAGGGAAGCCAATTCTTTAGCAAAATCTACTCCATTCTTTTCTTCTTCTTTTCTAAATCTTGTATTTTGTAACAGAACAACTTCTCCATTTTTCATATTGTTCACAATTTCTTTTACATTATCTGAAACTACATTGTTATCAGCTGCAAATACAACATCTTTATTTAATAGCTGGGACAATTTGATAGCTACTGGCTCCAGGGAATACTTTAAGTTAGCTTCACCCTTTGGTCGACCTAAGTGAGACATAAGAATTACTCTGGCTCCTTTGTCTATTAAATATTTGATTGTTGGCAAGCTTGCTCTTATACGATTATCATCAGTTATATTTTCTTCTCCATCCATAGGTACGTTAAAATCACATCTTACTAGTACTTTTTTACCTTCAAAGTTTAAATCTTTAAGAGTCTTTTTATTTCTCATATTAACCATCCTTAGATATTTATTTTTTAAGTCGGGCCATTTAAGACCCGACTTAGATTATTTCTTACTAGCTACTAACTTTGCTAGATCTACTACTCTTTCAGAATATCCCCACTCATTGTCATACCATGCTATAACTTTTACCATATTGTCAATTACCATAGTGGATAAAGAGTCAACTATAGAAGATCTTGGATCAGCTATATAGTCTGAGGAAACTAAAGGTTCGTCTGAGTAACCTAATATACCTTTCATAGGTCCTTCACTTGCTGCTTTTAATAATTCATTTACTTCTTCTGCAGTAGTTGGTCTATCAACTTCAAATACAACGTCTACCATTGAAACTGTAGGTACTGGAACTCTTACTGAGAAACCATTTAATTTGCCTTTTAATTCTGGTAATACTAATGATACTGCTGCTGCTGCACCTGTAGTTGTAGGTATTATATTTTCTGCAGCTGCTCTTGCACGTCTAAGATCTGAATGTCTTTTATCTAGAATCATTTGGTCATTAGTATAAGCATGTATTGTTGTCATTAAGCCTTTTTTTACTCCTAGGTTATCTAATATAACTTTAGCAACTGGAGCTAAACAGTTGGTTGTACATGATGCATTTGATAATATGTTGTGCTCAGCTGGGTTATATAAGTCATCATTTACACCCATAACTATTGTAATATCTTCGCCTTTAGTAGGTGCTGTACAGATTACTTTCTTTGCTCCTGCTGTTATATGTTTGCTTAGTCCTTCTCTATCTCTAAATGCTCCTGTAGAGTCTATAACAAGTTCTACACCTGTCTCAGTCCATGGAATTTCTTCTGGATTTCTTTCAGCTGTTACTTTAACTTTTTTACCATTAATTAGAAGGCCATCTTCTTTAACTTCTATAGTTCCGTCAAATTTCCCATACATTGTGTCATATTTAAAAAGATGGGCTAAGTCTGCTAATTTACCTGATGCATTTAAATGTACTATTTCAAACTCAGTTACTCCACCTTCTGCATATGCTCTTAATACGTCCCTACCTATTCTACCAAAACCATTTAATCCAACTTTCATTATTATTCCTCCTTGAATTTATAAAATATTTTAGCTACTTTGTAGCATTGTGTACTATTTCTAATATTTTTTTTGCAGCTTCTTCGTCTGTAACTATAGTAATGTCATTTCTTATTGTAGCAATAGCAATAATAGCCTCAGCCTTATCTTCTCCTCCAGCTACTCCAATTACATTTTGAAGACTCTTGTATTTATCTAAGGATAGTCCAATTGTCTTGTACTCCCAGATTTCTTCCCCATTTATATCAAAATAATGACCAAAGGCCTCTGCAACTGCTCCTTTATTAATTATATCATCTATTTTTTCTTGAGATAAGTTTCTTCTACTTGCCATTACATCTGCCCTACCCATTCCAAATACCAGAGTATCCATATTGTTTATACATTCAATAGATTCTCTGATTTCAGGATTTTTTAATACAATATCTAAGGCTTCACTTTCCAAACTATCAGGTACATATAATAACCTGTACTTTCCATTAAGCTTTTGTCCCAGTAATGCAGCTATTGAGTTAGCCTGAGTTTCAACTTCCAGACCCAATCCCCCTCTGGCTGGGATAATCAATACCTGTCTTTCTTTATTGTCTTCTACCATTTCTTCAGCAACTGCTGCCATAGTATTGCCACCTGTTATACCAATAATATTTCCATTTTTGATATTGTTTTTTAATTCCTTAGATGTAATTTTACCCATATCTTTTAGAACTAACTCATTATTCATGGAACTTCCAGGTGATATAATAACTTTTTTTACATTTAGAACTCTTTCCAGTTCTTTTTCTAATAAAGGTATTCCTTTCAATTGAATATACAAGTCTTCCAATTTATCTAAAATTGATTGTCCATCTTCCGTAATATACATACCCATTATTTCAATATTCAATAGGCCTTGTTCTTTTAAAAAATTTACTTCATCTCTGATTGCTCTTTCCTTCATATTTAATTTAGTAGACAATAGTCTTCTTCCTATAGGTTGATTGTAAGCTATAGTCCTTAGGATTAAATACCTACTTTCTATTTTATCTACAATTTCTGGACTTATCTTTTTTAGCAGTCCTAAAAACTCCATTGATTCACCTCAATTTACATTAGCTTATTATATTGGATGTATGTTGTCCCGGTATATTGGTTTTTGTCCCGGCCTAGTTGAAAAAATAGTAGAAAAAGATTCCTACTACTTATAGTATAGACCATTTGGATTAATATTACAATAGTGATTTACTCTTTTTACCTTTTTTTATCTTACCAAAGATCAGTATAATTATAGGCAATATTACTTGAAAAGGAAAAGCATAATATTTATATACATCAATCCATTCAATCATATGCATAGTACTGTGGTATAAGATAAATGAAAGAGACATCATAAGTAGCCCTAAGTGTGCTGCCACCCATTTATAATCTGAAAAGTTAAAAAGTCTAGATATTCCTATAGAAGAAGCTAAAAGACAAATGGTTACCTTTATAAAACCCGCTATGGTTATATTTATAGCTATTATGATCTCAACGCCTCTAATAAATTTACCTATATTTATTAAAGACACTGCATCATATGAGGGAAATATACTTAGAGTAAGGCTAGGAAATCCCATTACCAGAATATTTCTTATGATACTCGCTAATAGAATTATGCTTCCTATAAGTATTCCTTTTACATATATTTTATTGGCTTTATTTTTTTCATTTACAGTATTTAGAAGTGCTAAAAAGATTACGGTTTCTCCTAATGGAAAAGAAAACTTGGAAAAACCATCCTTTAAAACTGGTGACCAACCATCTTTTAATAGAGGCAAAAAATTATTTATATTTGCTTTAGGAACAACCATAACCAAGGTTATACCTATAATAAATATTATTAAAAGTATAATAAACTTATTAACTCTGGCTATAACCTCTAAGCCTGCCTTCAATATATAAATAGCTAATAAACCTATAAATAGGGCAGTCACATACTGAGGGGTATCTGGGAAAGATGTTATCTGGACAAATTCTGTCATATTTCTAATAGATATAGCCCCTAGATGAAAAAAGTACAAGGTGTATAAAAGGCCTATTAACTTTCCTATTAGCTTACCAAAGATATATTCTAGTATTTGAAATATATCTTTGGCTGGAAAATCATTTAATATGCTGCCATAAATTATAATCATTGGAATAGCTATTATTACAGCTATTAACATAGATATCCATGTATTTTGTTGGCTTAGGGTGTAGCTATTTAAAGCTAAGGAGGTTCCCATAATAAATGTTATTATTAATATATATGCTTGAGATTCTGAAATTTTTTCTTTTCTCAACGAAATTCCCCCTTCTATTTGACAAAAATATGAACCGCATTTTGGATCAAATCTGAAGGACTAATCACTCTCACATCTAAACCTATTAAAATAACAATCAAAAAAGAAATACAGATTGTTATTAAATTGAACCAAAATAGTTTTATATAATTATTATTTTTTATTGGCATTAAATCAAATATTATAATATATAGATAGAAAAATAAATATATTGGAATGATAGCCATTCTAATCTACCACCTTTATTGTTTTTAACAAATGTCCACTATTTCGCATCTGTATATCACTGACTATATTGAAATCTAATTCCATAAATATAGAGTCCCAGTCCCCTTCTATGGTTTTCCATAATTCAGGGTTTCTTTGTCTTATAATATTGCCAAATCCAAATATATCAAATCCAAACCCTTTTTGTACATCTTTTATAAGTTTTTCTATCTCTTGTTGTAAGAAATCATCTGCCAATTTTTTAAGTTTTTCTCTTCCATGTGGAGAGATATAGTCTGTGGTAGTAGTTAATTCTGCTATAGATACTTTTGTTTTGACTTTTATATCAAAGCTTAAAGTTTCATCCCCATATATAGGTTTTATCTTGGTATTGCTGTCATATATCTCTAGGATTATTGTATTGTTTTTCTCAGTTTTTAGGTTTAAAATACCAGCTTTCCATCAGCAAAAACTGCCCCTCCCGACAATTGAATAGTATCAGTTCCATTATTATTAAAAGATACAACTGTAGGCAATACACTATGAACCTTTGGTATTGAAAGTGCATTAATTAGTTCATTTGTGTTTACAACAGGTACTTTTACCAAGTTGTTGCTTTCATTTACCATGATCTCCAGCTCAAAGGATCTTATATCAGTTGAGAAGCTTTTCATTTGGAGTATTTCCTTGGCTGTTCTTCCTCTAGAAATAAAGATATTCATAGACAATCTGCCGTCTTCATTTCTTGAAATCAAGTCGATAAAAGGAGCTATTCCTTCACGGGCTGCATCCTCACTAATTATAACACTGGTTGCATGAGCCCAATTTGGTCTTTTTGCAGAAATCCTTATCATTTTACTGACAGCATCAAAAACAGAATCTCCTTCTGCTTCCAAGAGAAGAGATTCAAAGCTTTTACCTTCTTTATTTTCCATTATATTTATTAATTCAATAGTTATTTTATATTGGTTTGAACCTGGTACCTTATCTACGCCCATTCCAGCTACAATATAAAAAGAGTCTATTTCTTTATAGCTCCCACATCCTGTTAGTAGGAGACAAATAATTAATATAATAATTATAGGTATATATCTATTCATCTCCCTTTCCTCCTATGGATTGTCGTTTACTATCCTTACTCATAAATTTAGGTCGATATCTCATATACCAAGATGGTGCACGGATGACTGTATCCTTTAGGGACTGCATTCGAAGTGAAGTGAGATTTCCCATAAAAGGCACACCAAAAGACCTTAAGGAAAACAAGTGTATGATCATAGCTAACATTCCAAATATATAACCATATATGCCTAAGATTGAAGCCAGTAATAGAAGACCCAACCTAAGAAATGTAAGGGCTGCTGTCATATTTGGTAACATAAGCCCTGTAATAGATGAAACCCCTACTATTATAATCATAGGTGCTGATACTAAACGTGCATCTACAGCTGCAGTTCCTAATACTAAAACACCTACTATACTAATTGCTTGACCAACAGACCCAGGCGCCCTAGTACCTGCTTCTCGTAAAACTTCAAAAACTCCAAGTAAAATTATAAGTTCTACAAAGCTAGGAAATGGTACTCCTATTCTTGCTGTGTAGACGGTAATTAAAAGTGGTGTTGGAAGTGTTCCCTGATGAAATGCTACTAAAGATAGATATAAGGCAGGAATGCTAACACTGGCTGTAAAACCTAGTATTCTAAGTATACGACCTAAACTTGCATAGTAATAATTAACATAATAATCATCCCCTGCCATAAAACTTTCTATAAACAAAGTTGGAGCAGTCATTACCGAGGGGCTTCCATCAACAAGTACAGCAACCCTCCCCTCTAGGATTTTTCCAGATATTACATCAGGTTTTTCTGAAGTGTTGTTGGTTTCAAAAAAGGAAAATGGATTATCATCAATAAATGAGGATATATATTTTACATCCATAATTCCATCTATGTTAATTTTCCCTATTTTTTCTATTATATTATTTAATATATGATCCTGTACCAAACCATCTATATAGCATATACATACCTTTGTTCTAGTTCTTTCCCCTACTAACATATAGTGAAATTTTAAATCCTTTGTACGAATCTTTCTTCTAATTAAAGTTTGATTAGTAGTTAGGGACTCTGTAAACCCTTCTTTCGGACCCCTAAGGACCTTTTCGCTATTGGGCTCTTCTACGGCCCTTGCTTTCCATGCGCTGCTATATATTATAATAAACTGGGAGTAACCTTCTAGCAATAATATAGTCTCACCTGATACTATTGCATCTACTAAATCATAGATTAATGTTGATACTTTTAAAGTTCCAGATATGATTACCTTTGTGGACAAATACTCAATATAATCTATATCATCTAATAGGACCTTGCTTTCTAAAATAGGCTTTAAGATATGTTCATTTGTAACACTTGTATTAACCATATCTGCTATAAAGAAAAGGCAGCCCTTTAAGCCATTATATTGGTTTTCAAAGATACGCTTTTGTAAAGTATCATCATTGGTGAATATTTCTTTTATAACATTTATATTGTCATCTAAATTAATAGTAAGTGAATAATCTTCTAATCTGCCCATATACATCATCCTTTTTATGCCATTAAATATAGTATTACCATTTTTTGTTTTATAATTCAAAAAGAAAATGATCAAAAGGGTCAGACCCCTTTGATCATTTAGTATCTTCTTCTCATGGTGGAAGATGGTATTTCAAGTTCATCTCTATATTTGGCTACGGTTCTTCTGGATATACTATTTCCTTTACTTTTTAATATATCTGCGATCTTTTGATCACTATATGGTTTTTTACTATCTTCTGAATCAATTATGTCTTTTATAATGGATTTAATACTTGTGGAGGAAATGTCATCTCCAGTGGAACTAGACAATCCTGTGGTGAAAAAATATTTCAATTCAAACAATCCTCTAGGTGTTTGAACATATTTACCATTTGTTGCTCTAGATATTGTGGATTCATGCATATCTATATCATCTGCAACATCTTTTAAGGTTAGTGGAACTAATCTTTGATCTCCTTTTTTAAAAAATTCTAATTGGAATTTTAAAATAGATTCAATTACTTTATATATGGTTTGTCGCCTTTGCTCAATGCTTTTTATTATCCACATGGCAGAATTCAATTTATTAGAAAGATACTCTGAAGTTTCCTTGTCTCCACCTTCTTTTATTAAGTTTCTATAAAAGTTATTTATATTTAATTTTGGCCCTGTAACTTCATTAATTAAAATAACATATTCTCCATCTATAAATTGAATACTTGCATCAGGTACTATATATTTTACTTCATCATAGTTTCCACTAAAACTTCTTCCAGGTTTAGGCTCTAATGTTCTAATAAAATCACAGGCTCTTTGAACTTTTAATAAGTCAATGTTTTCTTCCTTTGCAATCTTAGATAGCCTATTATGTCCTAAATCACTTAAATATTCATTTATTATTTTTTTAATTAATACTCCTTTAATGTTTTTGGCATCTACTTGGATCAGTAAACACTCTGCCAAACTTCTAGCTCCTACTCCAGAGGGTTCAAAAGTTTGAACTACTTTTAAAACATTATCTACCTCATCTACAGATACCTTTAGATGGAGTGCAATTTCTTCTACAGGCATATTTAAGTATCCATTTTCATTTAAACTATGGATTATATATTCCCCAATTTTATACTCTTTGGCAGTTAATTTGACTAAAGTAAGTTGGGATATTAGATGTTCTCTTAGGGTAAGGTCATAACTGGTAAAGGATTCCATATTATATTCATTTTGGTTTTTATCAACCTGAGGCCTATAACTATAGTCATCATATTTTTCCAAATATTCCTTCCAATCGATTTCCTGGTCTTTACTAGTATCTTTACTTACATCCTCTAGGTCGACTTTGACAGGCTCCATTTCAAGCAATGGATTTTCTTGAATCTCCTTATTTAAATATTCATTTAATTCCATACTATTATATTGGAGCAACTGAATAGCTTGCCTTAACTCTGGTGTCATTATTAACTTTTGGCTTTGTTCTAGTGTCAAGTTATAACTAAGCTTCACGGCATATCACTCCTCTTTCCTATGTATATTATATCAGAGAAGCAGTGAATAGTGAAGAGTGAAGAGTTAATAGTTAGAAAACCAAAAAATCAAAAGAGTAGATCCTTCGCTAGTAATGTTAATACTGTCACGGAACGACGAGGGCGTCGTTCCCTACAAAAACAGATGTGTCATTCTGAGCGTAGCGTAAGAATCTACTCTTTTATCTTTTATCTATTCACTATTCACTATTCACTATTAATTATTCACTATCTTTACCTTTGTGATTTATCATATGGGTCTCCAACTGCTTTTGGTGCTCTGGATTTCTTGGATGTAAATGCTAGTACTATCATAATAGCTAAATATGGTAGCATTTTGTAGAAGTTTTGATTGATGTTTAATTTAGCTAAAAATGGTATCAAGGAAGATGAATAAGCAATAGATCTTAATAGAGCAAAGAATAGTGCTCCAATAAATATTCTTATTGGTTTCCATTGTCCAAATATTAATACAGCTAAGGCTAAGAATCCAAATCCTGCAACTCCTGTATGGCCATTTACATTACCGTCCATTACTCCAACTGCATAGAAGAATCCTCCTATACCGCCTAAAATTCCTGATATACTTGTACCTGCATATCTCATTTTATGAACATTAATACCTACTGAGTCTGCTGCATGTGGATGCTCACCACAAGCTCTTAGTCTAAGACCAAATTTAGTCTTATAAAATACTATATAGGAAATTATTAGAATGACTAATCCTATTGCAACGGTTAGGTAAGTATTTTGAAAAAAGAGTGGCCCTAGTACTGGTATATCCCCTAATACAGGGACTTTACGTATATAAAAATTCATTCTAGTTGTTATACCATCACTGTTAAAGAACATTTTTGAAACTAGTAAAATTGCAGATGGTATTAACATATTTAAAGCAGTACCTGTAATTACTTGTTCAGCACTCATAGTAATTGCTGCAAAAGATAATAGTAAGGAATATAGTAATCCTGCCACAGCTGCAACTAACATACCAAGCAATAAAACTGTTTGTGGATCCATTCCTGTATTTTGAACAAAGTAAACAAATAGCGCTCCAAAGAAGGCTCCAAAAAGCATAATTCCTTCTAATGCTATATTTACTACTCCGCCAACTTCACTAAACATACCACCTAGCGCAACAATGAGTAAAGAAATAGCTACCGGAAGCATATTTTGAACCAAATAATATATTGTACTCATTATTCTGCCTCCTTTGTTTTATCTACATCATCTTTATTTTCTTCATCATCTTTTCCAAATCTATTCTTAATAAATCTAGTTAATCCAGCATTCATAGCCATTGCAAAAGCTGAGAAGTAAATAATAACAGCAATAACAACATCTATTATCTCAGGCTTATATCCAACAAGACTGGCCAAAGTTCCACCTCTTTGTATATATGAAACAAATACTGCTGAGAATATAATTCCTATTGGATGAGAAGCACCTAGCAAGGCAACCGCTATACCGTTAAATCCATTAGGAGCTATTATATTAATAGGTTCATAGGTCATGCTAGAACCAGCTATGGCTGATGGTGCTAATATTGCCAGTGCTCCACCAATACCTGCAAGTCCTCCTGCTATTACCATGGCTTTAATAATATTAGTTTTACCACTCATACCAGCATAATCACTAGCAAATTTATTATATCCTGTAGCTTTTAATTCGTAACCAAATGTTGTTTTTTGAAGGACTATATATAATGCAATACCGATAGCTATAGCTATGATAATTCCAAAGTTTACATTAGATCCGGCTATTCCAAGTCTTGGTATTTGCGCACTTGCTGGCAAATATCTAGTTCTTGTCATAGTTGAAATATACATAACTGAAGATCCTTGTACAATCATATCTACAATATACATACCTATATAGTTAAACATAATTGATGAAATTACCTCATGAACATTCATAAAGGCTTTGAAAAAACCTGGAAGAAAACCCCAGACCATACCCCCTACCATACCAGCTAAAATAGCCACTATCCAGTGGACTCCATTGGGTAAGTCCCACATAAAACCAACTAGTAAAGCAGATAGCATTCCCATTGCATATTGCCCTGAGGCACCAATGTTAAACATACCCATCTTAAAGGCAAAGCCTACAGCAAGTCCTGTCATTAGGATTGGAGTTGCAAAATAAAAAACATCTCCTATACGTCTAAGTCCACCTAATGCTATATAGTTAAATCCAGCTAAGGCATTGGCAGGAGCTGCAATTAACATCACTATAAATCCAAAAAGCAGTCCTAATACTATGGCCATTAATGCAGAACCAAATGAGGAAAGTCCAATAGAATGACTTATATTTTTTATAGAAAATTTACTTTTATCCTTCATCGTTAATCACCTTCTCATCACGTTTTGCCCCAGACATATAAAGACCTAGTTCTTGAACTGTAGTTGTCTTTGGATCTAATTCTCCTACAATTTCACCTTCATATATTACTAAAATTCTATCACTAACATTCATTACTTCTTCTAGTTCTAATGAAACTAAGAATACAGCTTTACCAGCATCACGTCTAGCTACTAGCTGTTTGTGCACATATTCAATTGCACCTACATCTAATCCTCTAGTAGGTTGGACTGCTACTAGTAATTCATGTTTTTTATCTATTTCTCTTGCTATAATTGCCTTTTGTTGGTTACCTCCAGACATACTTCTAACTTTTGTAATAGGCCCTTGACCGCTTCTTATATCATATTCACTTATTAGTCTGTCAGCATAATGTCTTACTTCATCAAATTTTATAAATCCATTTCTTTGGAATTTCTTTTCCCAATATCTTTGTAATACTAGGTTTTCTTCTAGTGTATAATCCAATACTAACCCATACTTATGTCTATCCTCTGGTATATGACTCATGCCAGTTATAGATCGTTTTCTTATGGAGGCTTTAGTAATATCTTGTCCGCAAAGATTTATACTTCCTGAACTAGGAAGTTCCAATCCAGTAAGAGCATGTACAAATTCTGTTTGACCATTTCCATCAATTCCTGCAAGACATAGAATTTCTCCTGCATGAACTTGAAATGAAACATCTTTAACCGCATTATTTTTATGAATTTTAGAGGGTACCGTAACATTATTCACTGATAATACTACTTCTCCTAATTCCATGTTTTCTTTTTCAACACTAAAGCTAATATCACGACCTACCATCATCTTGGAAAGTTCTTCTTTAGTTGTATCTGCTATATTAACTGTACCTATATACTTGCCTTTACGTAAAACTGTACACCTATCCGCCACTTCCATAATTTCATTTAGCTTATGGGTTATAAACAGAATAGATTTCCCTTCATCTGCAAACCCTTTCATAATTTGAAGCAGCTCTTTAATTTCCTGAGGTGTAAGTACTGCAGTAGGCTCGTCAAAGATAAGTATTTCATTATCTCTATATAACATTTTCAAAATTTCAACTCTTTGTTGCATTCCTACAGAAATATCTTCGATTTTTGCATCTGGATCAACACTCAGTCCATATTTTTCACTAAGTTCCATAACCTTATCTTTTGCTTCTTTTTTTTCTAAGAACCCTGCTCGATTTGGTTCAATACCTAGAATAATATTTTCAAGCACAGTAAATACATCCACCAATTTAAAGTGTTGATGGACCATTCCTATACCTAATGCATTTGCATCATTAGGGTTATTAATATGAACAAGTTCTCCATTTTTTCTTATTTCACCTTTTTCAGCTTGATAAAGTCCAAAAAGCACACTCATTAGAGTAGACTTTCCTGCACCATTTTCTCCCAATAAGGCGTGAATTTCTCCTTTTTTTAGTTTTAGGGTAATATCATCATTAGCGATAATACCTGGAAACTCTTTTGTTATATTAAGCATTTCAACAATATAATTCTCCACCATATCCTCACTCATTTAATTATATTTTTAGAACTGAATAGACAAAAAAAAGAGGGAAAACTTGAGCTCTCCCTCTTTATATAATTATACTCCAAAATCTAATTTACTAAATTATCTAGTTTCAACTTTAACTTTTTTCAAGCCTAGAGCTGAAGTAAGTTCTGCTGCTGTAGCATTTCCTGATGGATCTGCAACGTCGATTTCACGGATTGCTTTGATATCTCCAGCTTTCATTTTTGCATATAATTCATCATATTGTGCCTTGTCAAATGAAGTAAATCTATCAAATGCATCTGCTTTGTCATCTCCTATAACTGCTGTAGGAAGACCAACACCATCATTTTCAGCATTAAATACAGTTGTTTTTCCACCGTAAGTTGCAAAGCTATCAGTTTTATAAATAGAAGTTAATACATCAACAACTGAAGTTGCAAGTCCCTTTACAGCTGAAGTCATTACTGTTTCTGAGTCATATCTTTGGTCTACGTCAACACCTATTACTTTTGTGCCTGATTCAGAAGCTGCTGACATAACTGATTTACCAACTGAACCACCACATGCAAATATTACTTCTACGCCTTCTTGGTACATTGCTTTTGCTGTAGCTTTATTTGAGTCAGTTTCAGCAAAGTCTCCTGTGTAATGGTATAAAGCTTTTATTGCGCCATCAGCAAGACCCATTTCTTCTGCAGCATCTTCTGCACCCATTAGGTAACCATAACCAAATGCTTGAACAGCTGGTACTGCCATTCCACCCATAAATCCAAGATCAGTCATTCCATCTTTAACTGCAGCGTATCCTGCAAGATATCCTGATTGTTCTTCTGCATATACTATACTTGCAACATTTGGTTTAGTTTCAAATACTGAATAGTCTGCAGTATGTGGTGCACCATCTAATAAAATAAATTTAACATCTGGATATTTTGTTTGAGCTTCATAAATCGCTACTTCAAATAAGAAACCTGGTGTAACTACTACTTTAGCTCCGCCTGTTATAGCAAGATCAATAGCAGCTAAATAGTCATCATCTGTAGCATCTTCAGGTTTAATATATTGATGAGTAATGTTTTCTGCTTTAGCAAATTGAAGTACCCCTTCCCAAGAACCTTGGTTAAAGGATTTGTCATCAATGTTACCTTTGTCTGTTATAAGTGCTATTTCTGCACCTTTACTGGATCCACCGCCATCACCAGTACTACATCCAACTAAGCTCATACCCACTAACATAACTGCCAAAGCAATTGCTAGTATTTTCTTCATTTTATATCCCCCTTATTAATTAGTAGACTAGAAAAAAAGTCTATGAACTTATTATACCCCTTAGAAGGTAAAATTACAAACATAAGATTTTCTACCTTCTAAAGCTTAGGTCCTAACAAGGATCTGTTTCACAAACATCATATCCTGCTTTTGCTAATATATTTATAGCTTCACTTAATTTGTTTTCGTTAATCATGACAATTGGTCCAGTACAACCCATTCCAGATTCTGCATAAATTCCATTTTTCCATAGAACTTGAACTGCATCCTCTAATTCCATTATATCTATTCCGTTAATTGTCTCTGTTACGGTTTCTTTTGGTGGAGCTATAACCTCTTCCTCAACTGCTTCTTTTTTTGTTTCCTTAGTCAATCCAGCTAATATTTCTTTTAAGCCTGCATCATTGGCCTTTTTAAATTCAGCCTTAGCAATTTCTTTTATATTTCCCCTAACTAATCCTGCTCCATAAGAAATAGCATTAGCTACTACAGGTATTCCGGAAGCACGGGATAAAATAAGGACTAATCTTTCATAATCTTCTCCGATTCCTGGTCCATAGCCGAATCCTGCAGATTCATAGCTGCCCCCAGTTGTGTAGGATGAGAATACTTTCATCAAGATATTTCCTGTTAGTGTATCTGTTATCATTATATCTGAAGTTCCTGTTAATAAGTCATTACCTCTCATAACAGTTCCACCATCTGATCTTTCTGATTCTGCAAAGTTTACATCATATCCCTTTGCTGCTAAGTCTTTAAAGGCTCTTTCCACAGGTCTAGCTCCATCTACATTTAAGATTCCAATAGTAGGTTCTTCTATTCCCATTGCCTTTGCTGCAATAATTCCATATATACCGTTCTTAACCATAGCTTCTACTCTATGTGGGGATGAAGTTCCTGTAGTTGTTGCTAAATACATTTCACGACCTCTTCCTGGTGTGGACATTCTACCTACAGTAGATACACCAATTGGGAAGTTATAGTGCATAGTAACACAAGCTCCTAATTCCCCACTATCAAGTAATTCTTCCATCTTTTTAGCTACTTCTTCTTCTGTTTCTGCAAGAACTTGACTTAGTTTCGAGTCAACCTTTGGTCCTATTAAAACCACTTCAATAGTAGAATCTCTCATTTGTGCCATTTCGGCACCTTTTACCATATTGTCTATGCCTAATTCACTGCCCAAAGTAGTGATACCAACTCTGACTCTATCACCAAACTGTCCAGTTTCTAATGCATCAGCAATATCTGTAAAAACCTTACCTATCATTTGTTTAACATTGTTTGACATTTTTTCACCTCTATTCTTTAAGTAGATGCGAAGCAAAATCTCTCATAGCTTCAGCTACTAAGTTTCTAACTTCTTCTTGAGATATTCCTTTTTCTTCATCTAGCTTGCCTGGATTTTGTTCCATTACAATAGAAGCACCATCAAATAAATTAGTCATTCTACCTAAGAACAAACTACCTTTCCCAACAAACATTGCTCTTTTTATATTGCCAGCTAGTAATTCTTCTCTAGCAAAACCAATATATGGTATTCCTGAAGGAATATGTCCTTGAGTAGGTGCCCAACCTTCCATTCCATGTTTTACAATAAAATCGTTGATTTCTGTTCTTTCTAAATCCCCTCTTTTAACTCCTAGTGCAGCTATCATCTTATAGTTAGCCGTAGGTACATCTCCAGCTCCTGCTGGTTTAGTAACATCTGGGTTTTGCATTTCAACACTATACTTGTCTATATCAGTTATCTTTAAATTTCCCCTATCAAGTGGTTCAGTTACTAAAGAAGTAATAACTGCTTGAGGTGATGAGCCTGTACCTACTGTGTGTCTACCAACAAGGTCATTTCTAAGAATTGGATTTACTCCATCATTAGAGGAAACTAACATAGCAAAACCACCAATAACATCTTCTAATATTGGCATATCTTTTTTAACATGGTCTTTACCATTCATACCTAATTTTGCGGTAGATCCACCTGCTACTACCATTACGTTTTTAAATGTACCTGCTTGAACTAAGGATGCTGCTAATATCATTGCATGAGCTGGTGCTGCACAAAAGCCTCTAGTGTCTGAACCTGTTGCATTTACAAGTCCTGCAACTTCTGCTATAGCTTTAGCAAAGTTTCCTCCACCTCTTTGATTCATATCTCCACAAGCCTCTTCCGAGCACTCTATAACATATTCTATTTCTTCTGGATTAATATTATTCTTACCTAATAGGTGAAGGGCTGCTAATACTGCAGAAGACTTTGATACCAAGTTTTCTAATATTACATGGGCGTTTAAGTTAACGTCCACATCATGAGCTCTTTTTATGCAACCTACTAGTTTTCCATCATGATAAAGGCCTTCATCCCCATGTTCATTTACGCCTTTTTCTATTTCTGATTGGTCATGTCCTTCCTTAAGTTTAGCTACTAATTCATCACTTATTAAGGCATGAGCTTGTAATTTTGGCTTTATACTTGCAACAAAATCCTTAGACAGTTTAACTAAATCAAAAGCATCTGAGATTTTAATTAAACCATAAAATTCGTCTTGTGGCATAATTTCTCCAAATTTTCCTTCTCTTTTTGCATCTGCAACATCTTTATCAAACCATGGTTGCTCATAGTTCTTTAGTTCTTCAGGCTTGTGATTTCCTATATATACTTGGTTTGGTATATAATTTACTGCCTGATCAAAACTACGTAAATGCTTAGGTATATTCTTTAAATATTCTGATTCTGGATTCAAATGACGCTCTGTAGTTTGTGTTGTTCCATTATGAATAATCATATCTGGAGCATGTGCTAATACATATGATGAACCCTTTACAACTGAATAATTCATACGACACCTCCGAAATTATAATTCTTTCTTAAATTTTAGTATATAAATGGGTGAAAGAAAATATTCACCCATTTTATATAGTTATTTAGTTATTTTTCAAATACTGTTTGGTCTTCTACTTCAGTTGAAAGTGCATTTAAAGCTCTTTCAACTAATCTTCTTCTTAGTGACTTTTCTTCTGCAGCTTCTAATTTTGGATCCCCTAAAGGATGTGGTATAGCTACTGCAGGAACTATTCTATTAGCTCCAACTGTTAATGATATTGGAACTACAGTACATATATGAACAACTGGAATTCCAGCTCTTTCTATTTCCTTTACCATTGTTGCACCGCAACGTGTACAGGTGCCTCATGTAGAGGTTAATATAACAGCGTCTACTCCATCAGCTAATAACTCTTTACTAAATTCTTCAGCAAAACCTTTAGCACTTGCTACGGCAGTACCATTACCTACTGTTGAGTAAAAGTACTTATGAAGTTGTCCAATTTTGCCTTCTTTTTCCAAATCTCTTAATACATCTACTGGTAAAACTCTGTCAGCATCTAAGTTAGCATATACTGGGTCATGTCCACCATGTGCTGTTTCCCATTCTCCTTCTTTTAAATCCATTACTCCACTAATATCATATTTCCCATATTTGGAAGCTGATGAGGATTCTATATGATCTGGGTTACCATGAGGAACTATACCACCTGATGTTACTAAAGCTATTTTAGCCTTTGTAATATCTTTAATTGCTGGATTTGGGGGTACTCTATCAAATACAGGCATTGGATATTCAGTTTGGAATTCTTCCCCTTTAAGTTTCTTCACTAGCATATCAACAGCTCTTTCAGAACCTCTCTTGTCAGTGAAGAAATTCTTTCTGATTCCTCTCTCTAAATAATTCTCTTCTTCTGGTGTTCCAATTTCTTCTCCTCTAGCTAACTTAAGAGCTAATGGAACCATCTTTTTAACTGCATCTCTCATACCCGCAGCACTATTTTTAGTGGAAACAATGTAAAGAGATTTTTTAAATAAATCTGCACCTGGATTTTCAATATACATACCAGTAAGTACAGGTATGCCTAACTCTGTTTGTACAGCATCTGCTACTGTACCACAAGCAAAACCATATCTTCCAGCATTAAATGCAGGACCTGCTATGAAAAAGTCTGGTTTTTCAGCCTTAATCAATTCTAATACTTCAGCTAGAGCTTCTTTTGTATTTTCACCGAAATAGCTATCTCCACATATTACTGTAGCAACTATTTCAGCTTCATCACCAAAACCAGTGTTTAATGCCATTCCTGGGCCTACAAAGCCTTCTCTTACTTC
>CAZAGS010000022.1:13026-20723 GCA_964484955.1 uncultured Tissierellaceae bacterium | reverse complement strand
CCTCCTGTGTACACTTTTATATAAGCTGTAGTCAAATGACTAAAAGCAAGTGTTCTCGCTAACTTTTCATCATCATACCCCATAAATTCACATACAACTGTAGGAGGTATAATAGCTGTAATTCCATGATTACCACTTCCTGCACTAGACATTACAGGCATATTAATGCCAGCCATTCTAGCATCGCAGGCAGCTGCAGTCATTATTCTTGCTTGATTAATAACATCCTTTTGCATAACTCCCTCGCCCATAAGTGCATTCATTGCTGCACCCAGGCCAGGTCCAGATTTTTCTTCTAGTCCCACTTTAGCAATATCCATATTTAATTTAACACCATCAAGCATAAATTGGATATCTGAGTAAGGAACATTTTCAACATAATTTCTAATATCAATTAAAGTTACATCACCTAAATTATCAGTAACCTTAGCTTCAGATACTTTATTATGATCTTCTTTTTGGTAAATAACCTTATCATTTGCACTAACAAAAACTATATTTATATGAGTATCTCTAATAATACAAATTCCTTGGCCATTAGAGGTTTTAACTATTGCTTTAATAAAGAAATTACCTTCATCTACTTCTAAATTAATTCTAACCTTATCAGCTTGTACTAATTTTTCTGCTTCAGCAACAGAATTATCATTTACATTTCTAAATACTTCAAATCCTAAGTTTGCATCACCGCAAGTTATCCCTAATGCAGCAGCAAAGACTAGGCCTATTTCCTTAGTTCCTGGTATTCCAACACCCATACCATTTTTATAAATATTAGGGCTTACATTAACTTCTATATTTTCTAATTCACCTTTAACTACTTCATATGCTTTTGCTGTAGCCAATCCAACCGCTACGGGCTCAGTACATCCAAGTGCTGGTTTTACGCCATTCTTAAGTACTTCTAAAAAATCCATTTTACAGCCTCCCTTAATTTTGAATCATCCAAGGACTATTAGTTGCAAATAGCATGCCAAGTATTATGATTATGTCAATTTATTTAAATAAAGCTCTATATATATTGAATTTAGAGGATTAGGAAATCCTTATCATAAGTTAAACTAAAAAAATAAAACACAAATACATTATTTACGTATTTGTGTTTTTCACTTATGAAAATTTTATACCATTTATGGAAAACCATAATTTTAGCCTAATTTTCTATAAAGTGTAGTTAAGCCTATATTTAATTTATCTGCAACTAATTTCTTTCCTTCAACAGTATCACCATAAACCAGGATTAAATCATGGATTACTGACTTTTCATATTCCATTATTAATTGCTCTAATGACTTGTTTGTATCAACTTCTATCAAGCTTTCTTCTAAGTTCTCTTCGAAAAAGTATTCTGGCAAATCAACAAGCCTAATATAATTGTCTTTAGAAAAGCATATGCCATGTTCTAAAACATTTTCTAATTCCCTGATATTTCCCACCCACTTGTATCTTTTAAAAGCCTTTTTAACTTCTTCTGATAATATTTTTGTTTCTTTATTCATTAAATTACATAATCTTTGGATAATATATTCTGATAATAAGAAAACATCATCATCTCTGTCATTTAATGTAGGTAGATTAATAGGAATTACATTTAGCCTATAATACAAGTCTAGTCTAAATTCACCATCACGGACAAGTTGTCTTAGATTCTTATGGGTAGCCGATATTACCCTAATATTAACATCTATTGACTGTCCTCCACCTACTTTGTCTATAGTTCTTTCTTGTAAGACTCTTAATAACCTGGTTTGCAAGTATAGTGGTAAATCTCCAATTTCATCTAAAAATAATGTTCCATTATTAGCTAACTCAATTAAACCCTTCTTGCCAGATGCATTTGCTCCAGTAAAAGCACCTTTTTCATATCCAAATAGTTCAGATTCAATTAAATTTTCAGGTATACTAGCACAATTTATAGCAATAAACGGGCCATCTTTGCGCATGCTTTCATTGTGTATGGATTTAGCAAATAGTTCCTTACCTGTACCACTATCTCCTTGTATTAAAATAGTAGAATCGGTTTTTGCAGCTATTTTCGATTTATTTATTGCTTCTAATATTGCCTTACTATGACCTATAATGTTAGAAAAATAAATTTTACCTTTATTTTCATAGGTTTTTGCAATATTAATTATATCCTTCATCTCATCAAAACTTATCATTAATGAGAATTCATTATCTTGTAATAGCATCTTATTTATATTATATAAAACTCTTACTTCTTTTTCATTGATTGTCCAACAATCTACTAGGTCTTTATTAGAAGTGTCTTGTAATTTTATACCTTTAATAAAGTTTAATATATCCTTTTCTATTATAGATTGATTAGATATGTCTATATCTAAGCTTTTAAGGGCTTTACTATTTATATGAATTATTTCATTTCGCGAGTTTACTATAATTATTCCTTTATTTACATAATTAATAATTTCATTTACCTCAGTAATATCTTTTTTCAATTTATTTGTAATCTGAATACTTATTACCTCTTTTTCAATCATTAAAGCAGTTTGCCTTAACATATTAAAGTATTCTTCTGTTTTTAATTTCATTAAATCTGCTTGCACTGTATCAAAAGAAGCAAAACTAATGACACCAATAGACTCATTATCCACTATTATTGGATATGATATATTGGCATATTCTGTGCAATATGGAGAATTAGAACAATTTATGCAATCTTCCCCTCTATTTATATTGACCTTTGGTTCCCCAGTATTAATAACTTTTGCAAATAGAGAATCCTCTGGACAGTTTTCATCTATTCGATCATGAAAATTCCCAGTCCCAGCTATTCGGGTTAAATTCTTATCTGCAATTGCCACATCAATATTTAAAGCAGATGCTAGTGTCTCTGCTATATCTTGTATCCTATATTGTATTAATCTTAAATATGACATAATATCATCCTCTACCTTTCAAGGTATTATTATATCAAATAAGAGAAAATAAAGAAAGAATCATAAAAAAAAAGGGACAATATTGTCCCTTTAGATTAATTACTACTATATATTACTTTTCCATTTATTATTGTCTTCATAAGTTTAGCATTAGTATTATAAGTTGGTAGTCCTTTAAATAATACTATATCTGCATCTTTTCCTTCTTCTAATGAGCCTAATCTATTGTCTATACCCATTATCCTAGCAGGATTAATCGTTATCATTTGTAGAGCTTTTTCAACTTCTAATCCAGATCTTACAGCTTCTCCAGCATGGTGAAGAAGGCTATCTATACCTATTATTGGAGCATCAGTTGTAATAGCAGTTAATACTCCCCTTCTATCTAAGTCAACTACACTTTCTATATCTACAATTCTTCCTTCTCCATAACCTTTAATTGAGCCTAAGGGCCCAAATACTATAGAAGCTCCACTAGCTACTATTTCATCCATATAATCTACAGCACCCCATGCATGGTCAAGTGAGAATTCTAATCCATACTTATTTGCAACTTCTATTGCTGCCATCATATCAAATTGAGTACAATGCATTTTTAATGGCAGCTCTTTTTTCATTACAGGAATAATAGTTTCTAATTCCTTATCAAACTTTGGCATCTCACCTTTACCCCTAGCTGCCTTTTCTTTTTTATCCATATAATCAATAGTTCTATCAAATAAGTCCATTATAATACTTGGTATAGCCATCCTACTTGATGGTGATTGGTTTCTATCTCCATAAGTTCTTTTTGGATTTCCACCAAAAGCGACTTTTAAGGCGACTGGATTTTTAACTGACATTTCAAATATATTTTTCCCATAAGTTTTAGCTGCAAATACCAATCCACATATAACATTTCCACTACCTGGCGTAATACCAACAGTAGTTATTCCAGTTTTATATGCATACATAAAATCCTGTGAATTTGGGTCAGTTCCATATATCGCTTCCACATCTGCGGTAATAGGGGCTGTCATCTCATTTAAGTCATCTATAGATGTTGCTTCACTAAAATTCATACCACCAATATGGGAGTGGCAATCTACAAAACCTGGCAATACTATTAATCCTTTTGCATCTATTATTTCAGCTGATTTATTATTGTCTAAAAATTGATCTATGGCATTGTCTTCTTCATTTCCTATTTTTATAATTTTCCCTTCTTCAGCTACTATATATCCATTTTCAATAATCCTTTCTGCCATGGTATATATCTTTGCGTTTCTTATTATTAGCAATTTATTCCCTCCTCACTATAGACAATCTTTCCTTCAATAATAGTATTAGTTACTCTTGCATCATAGTATTCTACTGGATTCTTTGTATATATAACTATATCTGCAATCTTGCCTTCCTCAATACTACCTACTTGCTGGTCTATTCCAAGAATTTTAGCCGGATTTAGTGTCATCATCTGTATAATGTCTTCACTATCTACTCCCGATTTCAAGAATTCTATTGCATTCCAAAGATACTTAACTTTTCCACTAGGAGAGTAGTCACCGGTTAAAGTGAAACTTACTAAATGACCTGCCTTCATTTGTTCGCATATTACTAATAGGTCTGTTTCATTATAATTTTTAGCTGTAAGATAGATTTGCTCACCTACAACTATAGAAATATTTTTCCCATTAATGTTTTCTATAGACCTGTCAATTTGATATGCTCCAACAATTACTAATTTTAGTTTTTCAAATTTTTCACTTATATGAATAAGAGCATCTATTTCCCAAGCTTTATTCGCAGTAATAAACAATGGTATTTCACCAGTAATAATATTATCAATTAATACTTTGTTTTCCTCATAAGACAATCTCTTACTTAGAAAATCTTCTAACCTTCCAAAGATAGCCATTTTAGTCATTGGCAATATCTTTCTTTTGCCATATATGTCTTTAACTGAATTGATAACAGATCCTTTTAATCCAACAGTATCTTTTACTAGCATAGTATTGGAATTTAATCCATAGGTTTTGAACGCAGCCATCTGTCCTCCAATTATATTAGAATTTCCAGGGGATGCTCCTATAGTTGTTATTCCCACTTTATATAGTTCTTCCATCATAACTTCACGATGATTAAAGGAATACTTTATATTTGCTTTAGGTGTTATAGGTTCTGATGTTTCGTTATTGTCTTTTACGCTGAAGGAAAGATCCATACATCCAAAACTACTCACAGGATCAATAAATCCTGGATAAATTTCTTTTCCCCCTGCGTTTATTTCTATATGGTCTTCTAACTTAATATCTTTAGCAATTGATTTTATAATATCATCTTCGATTAATATGTCATAATTATTTAATATAGTTCCATTACCTACATGAATATTACCATTTCTAATAATCAATTTATAATTGCCCCCTCTTAAATTAATAATACAAATAACAAGGTATGAATTAGCTAACCCATACCTTGTTATTTTAATTTTATTTTATACTCTTATTTTCTTCCTGCAATATATAGTTTAGTGTAGTCTAATTGTGCATGAGGATTAATATAATATCCATAAACATAGTCTGCTAAGAAAATTGAAGAACGACCAACATAAGTAGGTGCTATTACTCCTGTTCCAACTAATAACTCTTCCGCTTCTAAGAATAATTCCGCCCTTTCTTGGTTATCTGCAGAATCTGATGCTAAGTCTAATAATTCAGTATATCTTTCTGCATCTGGACCAGTCCAACCAGTTTTTGAACCATTAAAGTAACCATCTACAGGGTCATAAATAGTTAATAATGCATTAGGGTCATTATAATAAGGGCCCCAACCAGATGTACAAATATCATAGTCTCCTGCATCAACTTTATCCCACATTACATTCCATTCCATTAAATCTATTTCTATTTCTATTCCTAATTTTTCTTTCCATTGTTGTAATAACCATTCAGCATTTTTCTTTGAAAACTCTGAAGTTCCTCTTGATGCAAATCTAAGTTTTACCTTAGCTGGATCTGGATCTAATCCTTCTTCTTTAAGGCCTTCAATTAACAATGCTTTAGGGTCTGGATATTCTGCTTGTAGTCTTTTTACTATTTCATTCTTACCATTTACTCTTTCACTATATAATTGGTCTCCAACATTTGTAACTGCCGGCATTAAAGAATAAAGTGGTTCATCTTCACCATTTCTTAGATCTTCTACAAACTTTTCTCTATCGATGCTTATTGATAATGCTATTCTAATTTTTTCATTTTTTAGATACTTATTAGCTAAGTTAAATCCGTAAAATTCAGGGGCATTACCAGGTGCAGAAATAGCATTAAATCTTCCATCTGCTAAAATCATACCCTTCCAATCAGGGTCATTTGTTCCTACTACATCTATTTCTCCACTAAGTAATGCTTGAGCAGCTGTAGCAGGGTCTTGAATAACTTTTCTATTAATCTTTTGTAATACTATATTATCAGCATCCCAATATTTCTCATTCTTTACTAAAGTCATTTGAACATTTTGGTTCCAACTTTCAATTACAAAAGGCCCATTCATTACAACTTTATCAAATGATGAACCATATTCATTACCCCATTCCTCAAATTTATCTTGTCTAACAGGTTTAGCACCATCAAGTAAATCTAAGAAATAACCATATGGCTTAACTAATGTAAATTCTACAGTCTTATCATCTATAGCTTTTACACCTATATCTTCAGGCTTCTTATTGTATTCTGGATTTGTTCCATCATTATATAGTGACTCAGAGAAGTTAGCTATTATACCATCAAAAAGCCATGCATTAGTAGAACCAACAGCTGGTGTAGCCATTTGTCTAAATGTATAAACAAAGTCATGAGCTGTTACTGGAACACCATCATTCCAATTAGCATTTTCTCTAATATTAAAAGTATATACAGTACCATCTTCACTAATTGTCCAATCTTTAGCAGCAGCAGGCTTCACTATTGCATGACCATTTTCATCTGATACTCCTACTACAAGAGTTTCAAGAATAATGTGATGTAAACCATTATCTGGTCCCGTTGTATTAAGTAATGGGTTAAGACCTAAAACAGCACTTCCTGAACTAAATGTGAAAACTTGTTCTACGTCTAATTCAGTTCCTTCTGGTGCTTCTCCTACTCCAACATCAGATGCTACTTTATCATTAGCAGGTGTTCCAGTTTCTTTTGAGTCAATTCCACATCCGATTAATAAGCTTAAACATAGCACAATGGAAATAATTAAAACCAACTTCTTTTTCATAATTAATAATCCTCCCTTTGATTGTTTTATTTATGTATCAATAGCTATAGCTATTAAGACCTTATTTTACTAAATGACAAGCTACAAAATGCTCTTCCGCAACTTCTATAAGTTCCGGTTTAACTTGATCACATATATCAATTTTATGACTACATCTAGAAGCAAACTTACATCCTGGAGCAGGGTTTAAGAGGCTAGGTATCTCACCATCTATAGGTATTCTTACCTTGCTTCTTTCCTCATTTGGGTCAGGAATTGGAATTGCAGATAATAAAGCTTGAGTATATGGATGTAGTGGTTTGTCATACAAATCCTTACTAGAAGTAAATTCAACTAAAGATCCTAAATACATTACACCTACTCTATCTGAAATATACTTGATCATTGATAAATCATGTGCAATAAATAAATAAGTTAATCCTTTTTTTCTTTGAAGCTCCATTAATAAATTTACAACTTGCGCTTGTATAGATACATCTAGAGCTGAAATAGGTTCATCACAAACAATAAAGTCTGGCTCTACTGAAAGTGCTCTAGCTATTCCAATTCTTT
>CAZAGS010000022.1:8399-13016 GCA_964484955.1 uncultured Tissierellaceae bacterium | reverse complement strand
CTCATGAGGAAACCTAGAACTATGTTCTCTGTTTAGGCCGACTAGTTCAAGTAATTCAAATATTTTATTTTGTTTTTCTTCACCTTTGTAAAGCTTATGAATATCAATACCCTCTCCTATAATGTCTCCAATAGTCATTCTAGGATTTAAAGAAGAATAGGGGTCTTGAAAAATTATTTGAGCTCGCTTTGTATGTTCTTTCTTTTCTCTTGTACTTAGTTCATGGATGTCAACACCATCATAAATTACTTCACCACCTGTTGCATCATATAAACCCATAACAGTCTTTCCACAAGTTGTTTTACCACATCCTGACTCGCCAACTAGACCCAGGGTTTCTCCTTTGTATATATTGAAACTAACATCATCAACAGCCTTTAATACAGAGTTTCTTCCAACTTTGAAATGTTTCTCTAAATTCTTTACTTCAACTAGAACTTCTCTATTTTTCATAAGGAACACCTCCTCCTAATAAGACTGAAGGAACTCCAGTAGTATCTGCTTTCTCATCCTGTATCCAACATCCACTTATATGAGTATCACTAAATGTTTTTGTTTCCGGAGGTTTCATTCTACATATCTTCATTCCAAATTCACATCTTGCAGCAAAAGAGCATCCCACTGGTGGATTAAATAAATCTGGGGGTGTTCCAGTTAAAGAATATAATTTTTCATCACTTCGGTCACTTAACTTTGGTACTGATTTTAGTAATGCAAAAGTATAGGGGTGTTTCGGACTGTAAAATATTTCATCAACTGTTCCACTTTCTACTATCTTTCCAGCGTACATAACAATTATTCTGTCAGCAACTTTGGCTACTACCCCTAAATCATGTGTAACTAAGATTACGCCAGTATTAAATTCTTTCTTTAAATCTTCAATTAATTCCATAATTTGAGCTTGTATAGTAACATCTAATGCCGTAGTTGGTTCATCTGCAATCAATACTTTTGGATTACATGCAAGAGCTATGGCAATCATTGCTCTTTGTCTCATTCCACCGGAAAATTCAAAGGGATATTGATCCATCCTTTCCTCCGCATTTGGGATTTGAACCAGCTTTAACATTTGAAGGGCTCTTGCTCTAGCTTCCCGTTTTGATACCTTGTTATGTATTAAAACACTTTCTGCTATTTGGTTTCCTATAGTCATTGTTGGGTTTAGTGAAGTCATAGGATCTTGAAATATCATAGAAATTTCACTACCTCTAATTTTTGACATCTCATCTTCATTTAAATCTAGAAGATTTTGTCCATTATATTTGATATAAGTATCTGTTTTAGCTACAATTGACTGGGGTTTAGGTAATAAACCCATAATCGCCTTGGAAGTAACTGTCTTTCCACAACCAGATTCTCCTACTATAGCTAATGTTTCTCCTGCATTTACATAAAAATCTACACCTCTTACAGCTTGGGAGGTACCAGCATAAGTATTGAAGGATACTCTTAAATTTTTTACTTCTAAAAGTTTGTCTTTTTTCATAGTACACCTACTTTCTTAACTTAGGATCTAATGCATCTGAAAGTCCATCTCCAATTAAATGGAAGGCTAATATAGTAATGCTAATCATTAAGCTTGGAAATAATAATTCATGAGGATAAAACATCAATCTCTGCTGTCCTGCAGATGCTAAAGCACCCCAACTTGTTTGTGGAGCTCTAACACCTAAACCAATATAGCTCAGAAAAGCTTCACTAAAAATAAAACCTGGTACGGACATAGTTACTGTTACCATAATTATTCCTAGAGTATTTGGAATAAGATGTTTCATAATAATTCTTTTAGTGTCTGCACCTAATGCAATCGCCGCCTCAACATAATCTTGCTCTTTTATTTGAAGTATTTGTCCTCTTACCATTCGAGTGGTCCCTACCCAAGACGTAAGACTCATTGCAAATACTAAAGAAAATACACTTCTCCCCATTACTAAAGATAGAATAACAACTATTATCAAATATGGTAAATTTCCAACAAATTCACATATTCTCATAATTACATCATCTACCCAACCGCCTTTAAATCCTGCGAACGCTCCCAATAAGGAACCAATTGTAAACATTACGAAGGTACAGGCTAGTCCTATAAATATAGAAATTCGTCCACCTACACAAACTCTAGTAAAAATGTCTCTACCCATATCATCAGTACCAAACCAATATTCACTATTTGGTGTTAAACTTTTAACTGAGGAGTCCATATATTGATAGTTTTTACCTGAAATCATGGGTCCTAAAAATATTGTACAAACCACTAAAACTAAAAGAATTAATCCAACAAGCGCTAACCTATTGGTTCTAAACCTTCTCCATACGTCAGCCCAATATGTTAAAGATGGTTTATTTATATCTTCACCAGATAACCCTTCTGTACCAACTCTTTCAAATAAGTCATGGGTTAATTTGAAATTTTCTATTGAATTACCAATATTTGTACCTGTGCTTTCCATAGTTACACCTCACTTATAATTTGTTATTCAGATTTTGCAATTCTGATTCTTGGGTCAACAACACCATACAGTATGTCTACTACTATTAAAGATGCTACAAATAGTATGGCGAAAAAAATTGTAAGTCCTAAAATCATAGTATGGTCATTATCTGAGACCGCTTTAACATAATATGAACCAAGTCCTGGTATTGCAAACATTTTCTCAAGAATAAAAGATCCTGCAAATATTCCTGCAACTGCTGGCCCAATCATTGTTACCATAGGAATCATAGAATTTCGTAAAATATGTTTTCTAATAACTCCAGATGGTTTGCAGCCTTTAGCTTTGGCTGTCACTATGTAATCTTCACTAATCACTGACAAGGTGCTACTTCTCATGTATTTTGTATAACTTGCTATTCCACCAATTGTATATGCCAATACTGGTAAAAAATAATGTTTTAACTGACCCCAGCCAAATACAGGAGCCAATTTCCACTTGAATGCAATAAAGTACTGTAGCAGTGCGGCAAATACAAAGCTTGGAATACATATAGCTAATACCACCCAGAGTCTAATAATATGGTCTCCTAACTTATCCCGATTCAATGCGGATATTAAGCCTAATAATATACCTATAGTCATTTGTAATGCTAAAGCTATAAGCCCTATTTTGGCCGAAACCCAAGTATTATCCTTAATTACACTATTTGCTGTTTTTCCAGTATAAATAATAGATTCTCCAAAATCACCCTTTAAGATTAAATTCTTCATATATATTACATATCGTTGGGTAACAGGTTTATCTAATCCATATTTAGCCCGAATAACAGCTTGAGCTTGTTCTGGCATTTGTCCTACTTTTGCTGCAATTGGATCCCCTGGAGCTCCAGCAATAATAAAAAATGTTGCAGTAGTAATTAAAAACAATGTTACTAGGGAATAAGATATCCTTTTTACCATAAATCTTAACATAATTATCTCCCTTTCAACTCAGATATTTTAGTTATTTGCTACCCACCTTTCTTTTTTATTTTCAATATTCCAGTCTATAAGTTATGCAATTTTCAAGCCAATTTCAGAACATACTAAATTAGCCATTTAGTATGTCAGGTTAAACTATAATACTTAATTTAGTATTAATTTTGTACTAATTTTAGTACAAAATTGGAAAGTGTCCGTATTTCCAGACAAAAAATAACCACCTACACTTAAAGTTGCGGGTGGTTAAACTAATTAAAATTTGGAAACTAAATAATTCTATCTTTTATACAAATGTCTTATGAAAGCTAGATTTACTGGCAATAAAATATTCTTGTCTTTCTATATACTTGACCTTTATTATTTTCTGCTTCAAAACTTACTACATGAAATTTTTCATCTAGTGGCTTAATAGGCTGATAATAGACAGTGGATTTATACCCATCATATACAGGTGTATAGGCTATACCATCTATTATAATCCTGAATTTTAAATTATTGGCTTCATGGCCATTTTCACTTTCAACCCTAGCTGATAATATTGGCTTTCTGTGGTCAATAATATGACCCATATCAAAGTTAGGTTTCATATATATTCCCAAATCATTATTATTTACATTCTTTTGTCCTAAATCTTGGACTTCTTTCAATAGTCTTAGAGTATTGCCACCAAGTATCTTCTTTATATCTTGCTCACTATAACCTCTTGATATTAATTCATCGATAATCTTGTAGTATTCAGAGCTATCTTTAAGATCCATTGGCATAGTTGCTCCATCAAAATCTGACCCTATACCAACATGATCAATACCTATTAGCCTTACTACATAGTCAATATGATCTACAAAGTCCTTTATGTAGGTCTCTTCTTTGTTTGTTAAAAATGTTGGATATAATACTATATTTATTACTCCTCCGTTTTTAGCTAATGCCTTTAATTGTTTGTCATTTAAATTTCTAACATGTTTTTTTAGATTATACACACCTGAGTGAGAAGCCATTATTGGGGCTTTTGAAACTTTTAAAATATCAAAGAAAGTTTCCTCTGACATATGGGATACATCTATAATCATTCCTAATCTATTCATCTCTTTTGCTACTTGTCGTCCCAACTTTGTAAGCCCTTTAGGAGAAACAGTCTGCGATTTATCACCAAAAATTCCACTTGCTCCTTCACCTAATTCATTTGAATAGTTCCAAGTAAA
>CAZAGS010000022.1:6330-8299 GCA_964484955.1 uncultured Tissierellaceae bacterium | reverse complement strand
GCGTGTTTTCACGCTTGGCTTTTGTTGGGTTTATTTTTTCTTATAATTCGGGCTGGGAGACCCGTTTATAAAATAAATACAACTAAAAAAGGAGAGAGATTAATGATTACAAAGGGTTTTACTTACATCGCATTTTTAATTTTCTTTGCAGCTATGCTTGTTGTGGTAAGGGATAAGACAAAATGGAAGATTTTTGACTTTGTTCCACCAATAGTAATGGTATACTTATTCTTCATGCTTTTCTCTACTATTAATCTGTGGGATATGGAAGCTACAGCTCCTGCCTATTCTGCAGTAAAGAACAATCTTTTATACGCCATGATTTTTGTTATGCTATTACGTTGTGACTTCCGTAAATTGGCAAAATTAAGTGGTCGTATGATTGCTATCTTTATGGGTAGTGCGGTTTCTATTTCTATAGCATTTATTCTTGTATATCCACTTTTCAAAGGGTCTTTAGGAGTTGACTCATGGCGTGGTTTAGCAGCTTTGGGAGCTTCTTGGATTGGTGGATCTGGAAACATGGCAGCCATGCAAGATGCATTAGCAGTGCCTCCAGCTGATTTCGGGGCTGCACTTATTGTTGACACAGTTATCTATTCAGTATGGCTTGCATTTTTATTAATATTAACTCCATTTGCAGCTAGATTTAATAAAGTAATGAAAGCTGATACTTCTAAGTTAGAAGCTGTTGCTGCTGCAACCAGTGCTGAAGTAGATATTGAAAAGAAGAGTTTAGATTTTTCTTCTATACTTACTTTGTTAGGTCTATCCCTTCTTGTTTCTGCTCTTTGCCAAACCATAGGCCCTAAAATTGCATTTGGTAATATATTTACTGGTGGAACTATGACTGTTTTATTAGTTACTGCAGTGGGCTTAGTAGCCGCTTTATCTCCCCTTGGCAAAATGGCTGGAATAGAGGAAATGTCAAATGTATACTTATATGTAGTAATTGGTTTATTGGCATCTCGTGCTGGATTGTTTGACTTGTTAGCTGCACCTATGTGGTTATTAGCTGGTATTATCGTAATGATTCTTCACATTGTGTTAATGTTAGTATTCTCCAAGATATTTAAGTGGGACTTAACTATGATAACTACAGCTTCTATGGCAAGTATTGGTGGTGCAGCATCGGCTCCTATAGTTTCATCTGCATATGATCCTTCCTACGCAGGTATTGGTGTTTTGATGGGTGTATTAGGTGCAGCTGTTGGGAATGTTTTTGGATTGTTAATTGCAAATATTATGAAAATCTTTATATAAATTAAAGCTAGTTTAAGGTAAGGTGAGAATACAATGAATGAAAATCACAAGTTTGAATATTTACATTTAGGCTTATCAGATGATATATTACGCCGTAAGTGGTATGGGGATTTTAAAGGTGCTCTTGAACTTATTGACAGAAAGTTAAAATTAGAAAATCTATCTCAAGCCATGAGAAATAACTTGATTGTTCAAAGAGAGATAATCCTACGTTTACCAGAAAGTTATCCATATACGAAAAATGAGGCTATAGCAAAAGTACAAAATCATATTTTAGATTTTACTGAAGAAGAGTTTCTTGAAAGAGAAATGAATGGAGAAATTGATTGGATTTACATTGAAGGAATTCCCCATTACTTTGACCGATTTTATGAGACTCTAATAAAAACAGACCTAGAATTTGCTAAAAGAGCTGGTATTAAAAATCTTTTAAGCCATGGTAGTAATAAAGAAAATCTACTAGATTATGCATCTAGAATAATGAGAGAAAAAGGATCTATCTCGAATCGTATTAAGATACGAGCAAGCATTAGAATTAAGGATGAGTATTTTCAACCTGGTGAATTAGTCCGAGTTCATTTGCCCATTCCATGTAACTGTCCGCAACAAAGTGAAATCAGTATTGATAGTATAGAACCTTATGGTGGACAAATTTCTCCAGAAGATGCTCCACAGCGTACTATATTCTGGGAAGAAGAAATGATAG
>CAZAGS010000022.1:1473-6230 GCA_964484955.1 uncultured Tissierellaceae bacterium | reverse complement strand
GGTGAAATTGAAACTCTTCACCGTGGATTGACATATTTTGAATTCCACAGTTCTAAGGAAGTCATTGAATTCGAGGAACTGTAACTAATGCTTTAAAAACTGTAAGTTAAGGAGAGATATAATGAAAATAAATGAAGTTATAAAACCTTATGCTCTAATAGACCTTCATTGTGATACACTTACTGACTGGGAGTATACAAGTACGGGTAATCCAGACACATTAGATGATCCTAAAAGAGTCTTGTCTCTAACTTCCATTCCACAAGGTCTACATTGGGCACAATTTTACGCAATATTTATTCCCGATGAAATACGGGGCCAAGCAGCAATAGATTATTTCCAGTTTAATAGGGATAGCTTTTATAGGCAAATGGAGCTCTTTAATGATCGCATTGCTCCTTGCAGAACTGCCGCAGATATGAGATTAGCATGGGACTTAGGAAAAACAGCCGCCTTTTTAACTGTAGAAAATGGTTCAGCTTTAGCTGGTGATTTAAGCCGAGTAAAAGTCTTGGCAGATGAAGGGGTAAGAGCTCTTACCTTGGTATGGAATGGAGAAAACGAGTTAGGTTCTGGCCATACAACAGATCATGGCCTGTCAGATTTTGGTAAAGATGTAGTTCCTGAACTGGAGAAGCATGGAATAATTGTGGATGTCTCCCACCTCAATGATTCTGGTTTCGCTGACCTTCTAAAAATAGCTAAAAAACCATTTATGGCAAGCCATTCTAATGCAAGATCAATATGCAGTCATAAGCGCAACCTGACTGATGAAATGATTAAAGAAATGGTAAAAGGTAATTGTCTCATTGGATTAAATTACTTTGTAAAATTTATTAAAGATGATGGGGATGTTAAAAGTCTAGATGATTTATTTAGCCATATAGAGCATTTCTTCTCTTTAGGTGCTGAAAAAATTCTAGCTCTAGGTTCAGATTTTGATGGTGCTCTATTGCCTGAAAGTCTTAGTAGTCCAAAAGATGCTGCTGGATTATACCAGTATTTTATTGCTCGTGGTCTAAGTAAGGAAGAAGCCGAAGGTATCATGTATAAAAATGCAGAAACCTTCTTTGAAAAACATTTGCTTTAACAGAATATATTTTTGTAAGGGCGGACCTGTGTGTCCGCCCATTTCTTTGTAGATATACAGATTCGGGTAGACACATAGGTCTACCCCTACATTATTATATTAATTTTGTAAACAAGTATTTATTTTCTATTTCAAACTGTTCACTCAATACTTGTTCTATTTTTGTATATAGTTCATAAGTTAAGTCGAAAGTTTGGCATCCATCATCTGGTGCAACATTATTATTTGTTTGGCATCTTAATTTTTCAAAACCATCTTTAATCATTATTTGCCTATTTTTAAGATTATTAGCTACTTCTTCTATAACTCGAAGATTATCTTCAAGGTTTAGTTTTTCTGCATCTTTAACAAGCGTGAAAAGATGCTCTTCTTCTTGAATATATTCTTCTATTTGTTCAGCAATAGCTTTAAATGTATTTTCAACTTCATGTAATTCAGGGTGAGTATTCCCGTGTACCCTTCTAATTGTATAGGAAAGTTTGGTTACTCTTGGTAATTCTACTTGCATATATTCATGATGCTTTAGTGTTAAGTGGTCCATTAATTCTGCAACAGTTTTTGAATCTAAACTACTCATATTATCCCTCCATATTTATACTTATATAACTAATCTACCCTAATTGTATAGTTTTAAAAATTATTACATCTATATTATATCAGTATAATGTTAATAAAATATGACCTAAGTCAAAATTTTTAATTAGATAACAATTTTTTTCTACATTTTGCAAATGCAGCTTTGCCTTCTTCTGTATATTTAAATAGGCCTGCATCTTTTAATACCTTAAGGAACACTTCTCCAATTTCATTATCTAATACATCAGAAATATTATCTGCAGTTAAACTATTTCTAGCCAGGATATCCTGGGCCCAATGGCTATGTTTTTCTAAATCAGCATGGTTTTTTATTCCATCAATATCCCTATCTAGTAAGTATTTCTTTAATAATTCAATTTCTAACTTTAATCTAGAGGGTAATACTGCCAGTCCCATAACTTCTATTAATCCAATATTTTCCTTTTTTATATTGTGATACTCTTGTCTTGGATGGTATAGACCGTATGGTCTTTCTTCTGTAGTTTTATTGTTTCTTAATACCAAATCTAATTCGAATATCCCATTTCTACATCTTGCTATAGGTGTAATGGTATTATGCTCTACCCCGTCTGTATGCGAATATATTTCTACATCTGGGTCTGAGTAGTTTTTCCATCCTAAAAATATATCATAGGCCTTTTCTACTAGAATATCTATATCACTAGCTTTAATTCTAATAACACTCATTGGCCACTTTAATGTAGATACTTCAATTCCATTATTTAGTTGAATGTGATTTTCTTCTTTAGCTTTTGCCATAGCAAATTCGTAGTTTCCACCTTGAAAATGGTCATGACTAAGAATAGACCCCCCTACTATGGGTAAATCTGCATTTGACCCTATAAAGTAGTGCGGAAACATTTTTGTAAAATCTAACAATCTTCTAAAAGTCGTTTTAGTAATTTTCATAGGATCATGCTCTGATTTTAATACTATGCAATGCTCATTATAATATACATAGGGTGAGTATTGTAAATACCACTCTTCATCAGCTAATTCTAAGCCTATAATTCTATGATTTCCTCTAGCCGGATGATTTATTCTGCCTTCATATCCTTCATTTTCTTTACATAAAAGACATAGTGGATAGTTAGATGATTTCATGTTTTTTTCTTTTGCTATAAGTCTAGGGTCTTTTTCAGGTTTAGAAAGATTAATAGTAATATCTAAAGTCCCAAATTCAGTAGGATACTTCCATTTAACATCCTTAGCAATTCTCTTTTCTCTAATATAATTAGAATTCCTAGCAAAATCGTAGTAATAATTTGTAGCTTCTTCAGGTGAATTATTAAAATGTCTATAGAATTCATCTTCAATTACTGAAGGACTTTTAATAAGTTGTGCAATTACTTTTGTATCAAATAAATCTAATAATTGAACACTATCACTGTCTACTAATTTATTATCAACTGCCCATTGATTTATATTCCCTAAAATATCTTCTACACTATCTGTTTTTTTGAGATTTTCTTTTACTTCTTCATAAGAATCTAATCCTAATACTTCTAATAGCTTGTTTCTTCCATAAATCCTATCTCTCTCTTCTAATAAACCTTTATCTATTGCATAATCTACTAGTTTTTTTATTTCTATATTAATATCTATCATTTTAGCTCCCTTGATTATTTCTTTTATGAAAATTCCATGCGGATTGGATAATATCTTCCACATTAGGATGTTTAGGCTCCCAACCTAGTACTTTTTTAATTTTATCTGAGGATGCTACAAGAACTGCTGGGTCTCCTGGTCTTCTAGATCCAGTTTCTCTTTTAATATTTAATCCTGTAACCTTTTCAGATGTATCTATGATTTCTTTAACTGAAAAACCTCTACCATTTCCCAAGTTAAATATATCGCTATCATTACCAGCCCTTAGATAATCTAAAGCTAGTAAATGTGCATTAATCAAGTCCATAATATGAATATAATCTCTAATACAAGTTCCATCTTCTGTAGGATAATCATCACCAAAGATCATTATCTTATCTCTTATTTTAAGAGGCACTTGCAGGACTAATGGAATTAAATGTGTTTCTGGATTATGCATTTCACCAATAAGTCCAGATGGATGTGCTCCTGCAACATTAAAATATCTCAAACTTACATATTTAGTACCATGAGCCATATCAACCCATTTCATCATTTTTTCCATTGCCAATTTAGTCTCACCATAAGGGTTAGTAGGATTGGTCCTATCTGTTTCTTTTATAGGTACAGATTCCGGCTCACCATAAACTGCTGCAGTAGATGAAAACACTATTTTATCTACATTATTCTCTACCATTGCTTTTAATAAGACTTCTGTACCATAAACATTATTACCAAAATACTTTAATGGTTTAGTCATACTTTCACCAACCAGTGAATTAGCTGCAAAATGTATAACCGAATCTATATCTTCTTCTTTAAATACCTTATTTAAAAAATCTATGTCTCTAATGTCACCTTCATAAAATATGGCATCCTTGTGTATTGATGATTTAAATCCAGTTAAAAGGTTATCAATTACTACTACCTCTTCACCCTTTTCGATTAATTCATATACACAATGTGAACCAATATAACCAGCACCACCACAAACTAATACAGCCATTACCTTCGCCACCTTTATAATTTGAAATTAAGCTAATTCTAAAGCTATTTCCATCATCTTTGTAAAGCCAGTTTCTCTTTCTTCTGATGTGGTTTCTAGTTTTGTAACCAAAGAATCAGAAACAGTTAAAATAGTTAATGCATTTACTCCAGCTGCTGCAGCATTACAATATAATGCATAAGCTTCCATCTCCACAGCTAAAACTCCCATAGCAGCCCATTTTTCATATTCTTCTGGATAGAAGTTATAAAATACGTCACTAGACAATATATTTCCAACGTGAAGTTCAATACCTTTTTCATCTGCAACTTGCTTTGCCTTATATAATAAATCCCAAGAAGCTAAAGCAGAAAACACACCTGGAAGTTTGTATTGATGGCCATAAGCTGAATTTGTACTAGCTCCCATACCAAGTATAATATCATATAGTTTTAAATTTTTATCATAAGCGCCACAAGAACCAACACGTATTAAGTT
>CAZAGS010000022.1:0-1373 GCA_964484955.1 uncultured Tissierellaceae bacterium | reverse complement strand
GCAATTCTTTGTTTTTCTTCTTCTTTCATTTCTATAGCTCTTAACTTCTCCTCTTCTGCCATCTTTAATTCATCCATTTTTTCTTGATTTTTCATTTGTAGTATTTCATATGCAGACTCTCTATCTATCATAGTATTATACTTTTGGAACATAGGAGAACTATTAATTAAGAACAATCTTCGCTCTTCAGATATAGTTCCAATCATACTTCTTGGTGGTACAATTGTAGCTCTTTCTACTACAGAAGGTCTTCCCTCTTCATCTAAAAAACTTACTAAGGCTTCACCAGTTTTTAATTCAGTAATAACTTCCCTTACACTAAAATTAGGATTTTGTCTAAAGGTCTCCGCTGCAGAAATAACAGCCCTTTCATCTCTAGGTGTATATGCTCTTAGTGCATGTTGTACTCTATTACCTAATTGACCTAATATTCTATCAGGAATATCTATAGGGTTTTGTGTAATAAAAAATACTCCTACTCCTTTTGAACGAATTAACCTAACTACTTGCTCTATTTTCTCCATTAGGATCTTTGGAGCACTATCAAATAAAAGGTGGGCTTCATCAAAGAAGAATACCATTTTCGGTTTATCTAAATCTCCAACCTCAGGAAGTCTTTCAAATAGTTCTGATAGCATCCACAGTAAAAATGTAGAATAAAGTGTAGGAGAATTAAATAATTGTTCCGCTGCAAGTACGTTAATATATCCTTTCCCCTGTGAATCCGTTGCTAAAAAGTCCATTATATCTAAATCAGGTTCTCCAAAGAACAAGTTCCCACCTTGGTCTTCAAGTCTTAATAAGGACCTTTGAATAGCACCTATGGATTGGCTTGTAACATTACCATATTGAAGGGTAATTTCCTTTGCATTCTCACCAACATAAATTAACATTGACCTTAGATCTTTTAGGTCAATAAGTAACATTTCCATATCATCAGCTAATCTAAATACAATACTTAAAATCCCTTCTTGAGTATCATTTAAGTCTAATATTCTAGAAAGAAGTAATGGACCCATTTCAGATACTGTAGTCCTAACAGGATGCCCTAATTTACCAAATACATCCCATAATCTAGTAGGATAGTTTTCAAATTTGAAATCTTCTAGTCCTAGCTTGTCTATTCTCTCTTGAATTTTTATATTCATTACCCCAGGCTCAGCAACAGTTGCTAAATCTCCTTTAACATCTGCTAAAAATACTGGTACACCAATTGAGCTAAAATGCTCTGCCATTACCTTAAGTGTTATAGTCTTTCCAGTTCCAGTAGCTCCTGCTATAAGACCATGTCTATTTGACATCTTAGATAGAAGTTCTGTGTTAACATCACCTTTACCAATTAGAAATTTATAACCTTCCCCCATAATAAACCT
>CAZAGS010000021.1:0-21277 GCA_964484955.1 uncultured Tissierellaceae bacterium | reverse complement strand
CTACTTCCTGGTTTTACAATTTCTTTTCCTTCTTTGCAAATAGGACAATTTTCTTTTTCATAAGTATTAATTTCTAATTTAGTTGCCGAATACAATGGGTATCTTATGTCTCCATTAGATCTGTCTACAATCGAAGCTATCCCTACTACAATACCGCCATGTTCTTCAACAACTTTAATAGCTTCATAAGCAGATTTACCTGTAGTAACTACATCTTCTGCTATTAAAACTCTTTGGCCCTCTATTATACTAAATCCTCTCTTGATTGTCATTAGCCCTTCTTCTCTCTCCGTGAAGATAGCTGGCTTATTTAATTGTCTTCCTAATTCATAAGCCACAATAATTCCACCCATTGCTGGTCCTACTACTATATCGATATCCAATCCTTTTAACTTTTCCACCACTGGCTTTAGTGCTTTTTCTGCTAGTTTTGGATATTGAAGTAATTTTGCACATTGGACATATCTATCACTATGTTTGCCTGATGATAATAAGAAATGCCCCTCGAGTAATGCGCCTGATTCTTTAAGTAGTTCTATTGTCATGGTTTTCCTCCTTATAATTGTAATTCCTCGGGCAGACACATAGGTCTGCCCCTACCCCAAGATATTTTTGGTAGGGGCGAATCTGTGTGTTCGCCCGGTTTTATATTATTCCTCTAATCTCAGCCACATCTTTAATTCCTTCTTTAATCATAAATTCTTCTATTCCTTTAATTATATCTAAAGTTATATCTGGCTTTATAAAGTTTCCTGTTCCTACCTGAATTGCCCAGGCTCCGGCCATAATGAATTCTATGGCGTCTTGCCAGGTCATTATACCACCCATACCTAGAATTGGCACATTTACTACCTGGCTTACTTCTCTTACCATTCTAAGGGCTATAGGCTTTATTGCTGGTCCTGATAGGCCTGCTGTTATATTATTGAAAACTGGTTTTTTATTATAAATATCTATAGCTAATGCATTAAATGTATTTACTAAAGATAATCCATCAGCTCCTGCCTCTACACAGGCAAGAGCCATTTCCTTTATGTTTTCTGCGTTAGGAGATAGTTTTACTATCATTGGTTTTTTGGATAGCTTTTTTGCTTGTCTAACCACTTCTTGTGCAGTATCACATTTAATTCCAAAGGCCATTCCGCCTTCCCGTACATTGGGGCAAGAAATATTAAGTTCTATCATATGCACATCTGTTTCATTTAATAATAGTATTCCTTCTAAATAATCTTCTATGGTACTTCCACCTAAATTGGCTAAGATAATGGTGTCCTTTTCTTCTAAGAATGGTAGTTCTGTTTCAATAAATCCCTTTACACCAGGGTTTTGTAGGCCGATACTATTCATTATTCCAGATGCAGTTTCATGAATTCTTATTCCTTTATTACCATCCTTTTTATTTAGTGTTAGACCTTTAGTTGAAATACCACCTAATGATTCTATGGGAAAGTATTCATCAAATTCCCTTCCAAATCCAAAGGTACCTGAGGCTGCAATAACTGGATTTTTAAGTTCAAAGCCGCAAATATTTACTCTAGCCATGTGAACACCTCTTCACCAATAAATACAGGTCCTTCTTTACATACTCTTTCCATACCTCTAAGAGTTTCTACTGTACAGCCTAAGCAAGCTCCTATCCCACAGGCCATTCTGCTTTCCATTGATATATGCACTGGTACTATTCCCCTACATTTATCCACAAGAGCTTTCATCATTGGTATTGGTCCACAGGATATTACCAAATCATAATTTTCAGGTTCAAATATATCTACAATATATCCTTTGTATCCAAATGTTCCTTCCTCTGTTGATACATATATGTTTTCTGTATGAGGTAAAAACTTGTCTAATAAATATATCTCATTTCGAAATCCTGAGAATAAATCCGGCTTATATTTAAGTGTTTTAGATAAATATAGCATTGGTGCTATTCCAATCCCACCAGATACTAGAGCTACTTTTTTATTCTCCCCAATCTCAAATCCATTGCCTAGTGGGCCTAATACACTTAATTTATCTCCAATATTTAACCTAGAGATAATATGAGTTCCCTTACCCCTAACTTCATATAAAAAAGTTATATTTCCATTTTCTAAATTTGCAATGCTAATAGGCCTAGCTAATAATGGATCCAGAGAATTCCATCCCCTAACCATATAAAATTGGCCAGCTTGTCCTTGGAAGTCTCCGCTAAGTACTAATTCATAAATATTTGGGCTTATTTCTATATTTGAAATTATAAGACCATCACTATATCCCTTTTTCAAATCCAATGTCCTCCCTCATACTTAAAACTGCCTGTCTTGTATAATATTCAAACCTTTCATAGCCATCCTCATGCTTTTTATATGCTGTAATTATGCCCCTAGAAGAATTTACAATTCCACCATTTCCATTATTAAGGTATAAGCTAGCCCCATTACCATCTCCCCCTTGGGCTCCGTATCCTGGAATTAAGAAATACATATTTTTATATCTTTCACGGATTTCTATAGCCTCATCTGTGTGGGTACCTCCAACTACTGCAGCTAAAGAACTATAGCCTGACTTACCTATATACTTTTCACTTAATTGAGCTAATTTATCACCTATATGATAATATAGTTTCTTGCCCTGAACATCTAAGTATTCTATATCCTTAGCCCCTGGATTTGAGGTTCGAAGAAGTACAAATATTCCTTTTTTACCCGACTCTAAATATTTTAAATATGGTGTTATACTGTCATATCCCATATATGGATTTATAGTGATAAAATCAGTTTGGAAATCTCCTTCAAAATGAGCTTTAGCATACATATCTGCTGTTGCAGATATATCTCCCCTTTTTACATCACCTATTGATAATAAATTTAGGCTTTTAAGATATTCCATTGTATTTTTATATGCTACTAGACCACTAATCCCATAAGCTTCATAATAGGCTATTTGAAGTTTATAAATAGCACATATATCCATAGTACAATCTATTATCTTTTTATTATATTGAAATATTTGTTCTTCAATCTTCTCATACTTGGTCTTTATTTCTGATGGTATATAATCTAAATTAGTGTCAAGTCCTACACAAACCATTCCCTTATTTTCTACTTCTTTATACAGTCTATCAATTATCATTATCTCACCCCATTATTTATTTACTTTTATATTTTCTCTTTCCATCCTTTAAAGTCATAACAAGATCACCATAGACTTCCCTACCATTAAAGGGTGTATTCTTTCCTTTTGAGAGGAAAGTATTTGAATCTATTATTACCTTTTTATTTAAGTCTACTAATACTAAATCTGCATCGTAACCTGCTTTGATCCTACCTTTATTTATTCCCATTATTCTTCCTGGATTTGCAGACATTAATTGAGATAATTTATTTAGAGAAATTTTATGGCCTTTAACCAAAGTAGTATAAGTAATAGAAAATGCTGTTTCTAATCCACTAAGGCCTGGACTTCCCTTTTCCTTATCTTCTTTTGTATGTGGTGCATGGTCCGTGGCGATTGTATCTACTGTACCGTCTATTATCCCAGAAATTATTTCATCTACATCCGCTTTGCTTCTAATAGGTGGATTGACCAGGTAGTCATTATCCCAAAGGCTAATATGGTGAGGAGTTACTTCGCAAGTTACATTAACCCCTTCTCTTTTAGCTTTTCTAATTTCCTCTATGGCCTCTTTAGTAGAAACGTGAGCTAAATGTAATTTTGCACCTGTAGCCTTTGCCAGATAAATATCTCTTACAGTTATTATATTTTCTGATATTCTATAATCTATAGGGGTTAGGTCTTTATCTTCAGCATGGGTCATTATCGTTAAGTTCTTTTTCTTAGCTTTTACCATTGCATTATACATAACAATATTTGAATTTATTCCCATACCATCATCTGTAATTATCTTCACTTTATTATCTAGTTGATCCAAATGGTCCAATGTATGTCCATCAAAGTTTTTAGTAATACTTACACATTGATGAATATCGACTAAATCTAATTCTTTAGCTCGATTTAGTACATAGTCTACAATATCCATAGATGAGCAAATGGGTTTAGTATTACCCATTAAATTTACAAATGTAAATCCACCTTTTAATGCAGCATGTCCACCGGTAGATAAATCTTCTTTGTTTGTAAATCCTGGTTCCCTAAAATGAACGTGTAGGTCTATAAACGCAGGCATTAATACCAAGTCTTTTCCATCAATTATTTCGCAATCATAATTAAGATTTTCCCCATATTCACTTATCTTACCCTCTGCAATATACACATCACCAATTAAATCCAATTCCTCATCTATTATTCTAGAATTCTTAATCAATAATCCCATATTATCTCTCCCTTGAATAAATATGATCACAATAGTCGCATTTATAAATCCCTTTAGACTTATCTATCAATACAAATTTATGAATTAATCCTCTCTCTTCAGTGGATATACATCTTGGATTTTTACATTTAATAATATCTTCTACAGTTTGAGGCAAGGTCAGGCATATCTTTTCAGTAATTATTTCATTTTCAATTATGTTAACTGTTATGTTTGGGTCTATAAATCCAAGCATAGCTAAGTCCAAATCTATTTCGTTCTCTATTTTAATAATATCCTTACGCCCACATTTATGGCTAACAGCATTCATAATCAGTGCAACTGTGAAATTAGCTGTATCTAGTTTTAAATGTTCAAATATAATAAATCCAAATCCCGGTTTAATATGATCAATTACAATACCTTTAGAAATACTATTTATACTTAACATTATTTCACCCCTAACAATTTAAGTATTAATGCCATTCTTACATACATTCCATATTTTAATTGTTCAAAATACTTGGCCCGTGGATCATTATCCACTTCCATACTTATTTCATTAACCCTTGGTAGGGGATGTAGTATGGCTAAGTCTTCTTTTGCTGTTTGGAGTTTTTCCATATCCAATATATAACTGTCTTTAAGTCTTATATAGTCTGCTTCGTTGAAAAACCTTTCTTTTTGAACTCTGGTCATATAAAGAATATCCAATTCATGGATTACATCATCTAGTCTTTCCACTTCTATATAATCAATATTTTTCATATCTAATATCTCTGTTTTTATATAATCTGGAATTTTCAATTCATTGGGAGAAATAAGCATCAACCTTATGTTGTCATATCTGGTTATAGCCTTTATTAGAGAATGAACTGTACGTCCAAACTGTAAGTCACCACAAAAGCCAATGGTAATGTCGCTTAACTTTCCTTTGCAATTCAATATTGTAAATAAATCTCCTAAAGTCTGAGTAGGATGTTGATGTCCACCATCTCCTGCATTGATTAAAGGAACTGGACAGTATAAAGCACCATATTTTGGTGCACCTTCTCTAGGGTGCCTCATGGCAATAATATCTGAATAAGCGCCAACTGTTCTTAGGGTGTCAGGTAGGTTTTCCCCCTTTGAGACAGAACTAGAGCCCGGCTCTGAAAACCCGATTACTTTTCCTCCCAATCTTAACATTGCGGATTCAAAGCTAAATCTAGTTCTAGTGCTAGGCTCATAGAATAGGGTACCTAATATTTTGCCATCACAAGAGTGGGCAAATTCTTCAGGTTTATTAATAATTTCTGATGTTAGTTTAAATAAATCTTCAATTTCATTTGTAGAAAAGTCTTGTGGATCAATTAAATGCCTTAGTTCTATCATTTTATTCCTCCTTAAGTAACTTTTACCCTTAAAAAAGTCTTCCTAGTGGAAGACAGACTTTTTGTGAATCTATAAAAATATATTTCACAATAATTTATCATAATTAAACCTTATTGTCAATAAAAAAAATGGAGACAATTCTCCATTTTTCTTATTTCATATTGGTACTTCCATAATTAGCTGTTGCGGTTAAATCTGATTTTACTTGATTTACACTATTTTGGTCTGCAGCTGGGGGTTGAACGTAATATCCTTTTTGTGAAGCTATTTGATATAGTTGGTATTGGGCTGTTTCTGCTTCATTTCTAAGTGTTTGTAATGTACTTCTTAATTGTAGATTCGAACATTCAGTTATTGCAGTTGTGTAACTGCTTATACTAGCTTTAGAACCAGATAATATATCATATACTATGTCTTTTTCTTTCATTATTTAATATCCTCCTATAGTGAATTTGTCAGATTTGTAGCTGTTGTTTGTGCATCTGTACTAGATTGTTTAAACATTTGTTTTAGTTGCGGGTCTTGAACTTGATTTGAATAGAATTCAAATTTATTACTCATCATAATGTGTGCAGAAGCTATTTCTCTTACAGTTTGTAAATCTTGTTGAGAAAGGTTTTGTAGATTTATAGTGTTTTTTAATGCCATATGATTTTCCTCCTAAAACATAATATTTTTAATTCTACAATTTATCATGACCTAAAAACCATTTTTTATGCTGGAACTTTTTTCCTCATTCTAATATAAAATATTGGAATATGATTTTAAATACTGGAAAAACTACAGAAAAGGAGGTATAAAAGCTATGAATAAAAATAACAAAAATTATGATTTGCCTTTTGAAAACAAAATCGATGCAGAATTTGACGAATATTATGAGATTGAAGACCTATATAATACTGAGTTTGGTGGTATAAATCAGGTTTTCCCACCTGGTGGAAGTTTCACTAACTTACCCTCAGATTTATTTATTTCACCTGATGTAAATAAAGTTGATCTCTTAGAACAATATAGAAAATTCTCTGAGTACGAAGACCTAGAAAATTTAGAATAGAAATAAAAGAAATCCTCAAACATTAATGGAGGATTTCTTTCGTTTTACTAAATAGTTTTGTTGAGATAGTCTTAATATTCTGATACAATAAAGTAGTATGGAATTTATTAGGAGGGATTGTATGAATTTTAATCTTGGTAAAGGCGGAGATGTAGAAGTACTACTAGTACTTGGAGAATCCGCAAAGTTAGAAAAAGGTAATGAGCTATTTGAATTTTTAAAAGAAAAGGAATTGTTTAAAGGGAATCTTTCAGAAGTTTATTCAGATGTAACTCCTAAAGGCGACAACCTTATACTATTAGGACTTGGACAAGTAGACAAACTAAGTTTTAATTCAATAAGAAGAGCCTTTTATAAACTTGGTCGTGAATTAATGAAGTTTAAAATTGAAAGTTTTGGTGTTACTATACCAAGATTTGGAGACTTGTGCTATGGTAAAACTATGAGATCTGTAACAGAAGGACTTCTTCAATCAGAATATGGCTTTGAAAAATATCTTACTACAAAGAAAATTGTACCTAGCGTAAAGGAAGTTTATTTTGATGTATTAGAAGATAAAAAAGATAAAGTATTATCTGTTATTGAAGAAACCCAAGTGGTATTAGAAGGAGTGTTTTTAGCTAGAGATTTAGTTAATGAAAGATCAATAAATATGTATCCAGAAGTATTAGCTAAGGCAGCTAAAGATAATTTATATGGTCTAGATGTAAAAGTTGAAGTCTACGGTAAAGCTGAAATTGAAGAATTAGGAATGGAAGCTTTCTTAGCAGTAGCTGAAGGTTCAAACAAAGAACCACAATTTATTGTAATGACTTATAATGGAGACCCAGAATCTGAAGAAAAACTAGCATTAGTTGGTAAAGGTTTGACTTATGACTCAGGTGGATATTCATTAAAACCTGCAGCTAGTATGGAAACAATGTACACAGATATGGCAGGTTCTGCTGCAGTTATTGGGGCAATGAAGTCAATTGCTAAATCAAAACTAAAAAGAAATGTAGTAGCAATTGTTGCTGCATGTGAAAATTTAATATCAGGTGGAGCTTACAAGCCAGGAGATATTATAGGTTCAATGTCTGGCAAGACTATTGAAGTATTAAATACAGATGCAGAAGGAAGACTTACACTTGCAGATGCATTATGGTATGCAGCAACTGTTGTAAAAGCAGATAAGATTGTAGACCTAGCAACTCTTACAGGTGCATGTGTTGTAGCACTAGGTAGTGTAACCAGTGGTGCTGTTACAAATAGTGAAGGCTTAATGGCTGAAGTTAAACAAGCTTCTGAATTAGCTGGTGAACCTATATGGGAATTACCTAATAATGAAGACTATAAAGAACAATATAAGAGTACCTTTGCAGATCTGAAGAACACTGCTGGACGTGGAGCTGGAACTATTACAGCAGGATTATTCTTAGGTGAATTTGTAAATGATGTCCCTTGGGTTCATTTAGACATAGCAGGAACATCATATTTAGATAAAGGATTAGGATATTTACCAAAAGGAGCAACAGGAGTTCATGTAAAGACTCTATATTATTTAGTTAAAGGTGAATAGATAAAATATGAATTAACAAAACGGAAGGGTGGCCTCACTCTTCCGTTTTTTATATATGCAAATCTCTTTTTGGATAAATTATTAATGTTCCTATAATGCCACTTATAATAATAACCAATGAAATAAGAATAAAAATAGGCTCTAAACTCTTTTCATTTAATATATAAGAAGCATCAAAATATTTAAACGGTGTTATATACTTTAAAAAGTCTAAACTATCTACCATATTAATAAGAGATGCAATAATAAATGTAAGCATTAATATACCCACAGAAATATTTCCTGATTTCTTATATCTTTTATCCACAGCTGCTACTAGCATACCTATACTTAAAAAAATTAATTGAATTATAAATACTCCTAGAAACATTAAGGCTATAAATCTATAAAAATCTACTTCTTTATTATAGCTTACAGTACTTATAAGCATAGAACTTGCTGTTATTATATTTAATATTATCAAATTTAAAATAGCTGATATGATTTTACTGCCTATTACCTTTTTCCTTGAAACAGGTAGTGTAAACAAATATTCTGCAGTTTTATCCCTTTCTTCTTTGGAAATAATACTACTACCTAATAGCACAGCTTGAATTCCTAGCAATAAATAAAGATACAATGATATGGTACCAATAAAACCATCTAAACTACTAATATCCAAATTCGACATTCCCATAGCACTTAATATGCCTTCAGGTATTGACTTCATAAAGTCATCAATATAGGGATTGTTTGCAAAGGATTCAAATTCTATCATCCATACTGTAACTAAAAATGCTATTGAAATACTCCAGATAATCATAGATTTTAAATTTGCTCTAAGTTCTCTTTTTATAATATTCATTTTACACCTCCTATAGGGAATGTATATCCCGCTTATTGTAAACTATATAGCTTGAAATTAGTGATATGACTATTATAGCAAGTCCTAATATCCATAACTCATAATCATATTCTCCACTTATTAGGATGGTACCTGGTTCAAAATAATAATAAGGAGTAAAATATCCTAAGATATTACTATCAACAATACCTCTTACTGAATTTATAACATAAAGTCCAATAGCAAGACCCATAGAAAGACTAAGCACAGACCTAACCTTCTTAAAAAATAACGAGACGATCATTCCCAAACTTAAGAATAGTAACTGAAAAATAGGCACTGTTATAAGCAATTTAATCACATTTATAGTGTCATAACTTTGCCCTGCATTAAATAATTCTAGAGCAATAAAAGATCCAGCAGCCAAAGCTATAGCTGTAAAAATTAGACTTAAGAAGGCAGCAATAAATTTGCTAAAATAAACTTTACTTCTGGATACAGGTTTGGTCATTAAAAAGTCTGCAGTTAATTCTCGCTCTTCCTGGCTTAAAATAGAAAAACCATAATTTGCACTTTGTATTGCTATTGCAAGTTGTATAAGTGTAAAGGTTAAAGAAAAATATCCTATTATAGAAGAAATGGATAATCCTTCTCTAAGGCCTAAAGCTTGAAGCATCTCCTTGGGTAAGCTATTCATTATAGAATCAAGTGCTTGCGAATCATTAGTCATGCTAGGGAAAAATGCCATATAGAATATCATGAAAGCAGCCAAGGATAGGGACCAAATAATTATAGATTTAATCTTCATATTGAATTCTAGTTTAAATATATTCATTTGTCCACCTCCTACTCATAATAGTGCATAAATATTTCTTCTAAAGTTGGCTCTTCTATATTTACATCTATAGCTTTAACAGAGCTTATTGCATTAGTAATTATATTTATATCACCCTTATAAAAGAAATTAAGTCCATTATTCTCCTTTATTAATTTTGTTACTCCATTAATATTAAATATATCTTGATTTAAATTATCACCGAGGATGGATATCTTTTTATAGTTGTTTTCTCTCAATATTTTTATATCTTCAATTTCAATTATAGAACCATCTCTTATAATTGCCACTCTATTACATAGCTCTTGAACTTCACCCAAAATATGAGATGAAAAAAATACGGTTGTCCCTTTCTTATTTTCTTCTCTAATAAGATTAAAGAACTTTTGTTGCATTAAAGGATCAAGCCCTCCAGTAGGTTCATCTAATATAATAAGGTCAGGTTCATGTAATAGTCCTTGAACTATCCCTACTTTTTTCTTATTACCATAGGATAAATCCTCAATACGTCTATCTAAATCAAGTTCCATAATCTCTGACAATTCTTTTATTCTACTTTTACAGTCTTTGTCATAAAAGCTAGCCGAATAATTTAATAAATCTTTTACTTTCATTTTGTCGTAATAAAATATTTCAGAAGGAAGATATCCTATACGTTTTCTAATTTCAGACCCATACTTTATTGCATCTTTTCCAAACAATTTAGCTTCACCTGATGTTGGATAAATAAGGCTTAGTAATAGTCTTATAGTTGTAGATTTTCCAGCCCCATTTGGGCCTATGAAGCCAAATATTTCACCTTCTTCTACATTAATACTAACATCTTGTATTCCTCTAGCCTTTCCATAATACTTGGTTAAGTTTCTAGTTTCTATAACACCCATAACAAAGCCCCCTTCTTAATCCATTAACTCTCCAACATTTGATAACATATTTGTAATCGGTGGAACAACTTGTTTCTTTCTTGATAATACACCTGGTGCATAAAATGAATTGTTTTCTAATTCTTTTCCAAAAGCTTGGGCTATATACTCCTTATTATGACCTACCACTACCATTTCAGATGCTTCATTAAATATGTCTGTTAACATTAAAATAAATATAGAGTAATCTTGCTCTTTGGCCTTTTCTTCCATTAAAAGGATTAAATCGTCTTTCATATTATTCAAACTATCTGGGTCCATAGTATATACTTGGGCGATTCCTATTTTTTCATTATCTATAGTAAATGCTTTAAAGTCTGAACTTAATAATTCTTGAGGTGTTCTTCCAACTAAAGAAGTACCTGCTTTAAACATTTCCAAAGCAAATGTTTCTACATCAAGATCTGCTATTCTAGCTAATCTTTCTAAAATCATTTTATCAGTATGAGTAGAAGTTGGAGATTTAAATAATAAGGTGTCAGAAATAATTGCTGCGGCTAAAATTCCAGCTATTTTTTTAGACGGTCTTCTTCCATTCTCAAACATTATTGAGGCAATAATGGTAGAAGTACTACCAACAGGCTCATTTCTAAAATATATTGGACTACCTGTAAATACATCTGCTACCCTATGATGATCTATTATCTCTAAGATCTCAGCTTCTTCTAACCCATCTATAGATTGGCTTCTTTCGTTGTGATCTACTAGAATAACCTTTTTCTTCATACTTGAAATCAGGTGATATCTAGATATTGAACCAACTACCTTATCATTATTATTATCATCAATAACAGGATAGCTTCTGTACCTAGTTTGAGACATTTGCACCTTTACATCGTCAACTAAGTCATCTAGTGCAAATAGTACTAGGTTTTCTCTAGTCATTACATAGCCAATTGGAATACTTTGAGTTATAAGTCTTGATGTTGTAAAAGTATCATGAGGTGTGGAAATTATAGTTATATTCTTATCCCTTGCTCTATTTATTAAATCTTCATCTAGTTTTTTATTACCAGTTACTATTAGTAAAGAAATATTACTATTAATAGCAATCTCTTGGGCATCTTTCCTATCTCCACATATAGCTATATCATTTTCTTCTATATACTCCTTTATATTATCTGGTTCCATTGCAAGAACTACTAACTTGCCTGTCAGCTCTCTAATCCCTTTAGCTATGGAAATAGGGGTGGCAGATAGTGTATCAATAATATTATCTATAGAAGTATTTGATTTACCTAAAATAGAATTATCCCAAACATCAATATAACTTTGAATAATATCTGATATAGTTACAACTCCAATTAGTTTTTCGCTTTCATCGATAACAGGTAGATTATTTAGATTATTGGTTTTCATTAAATCCAATGCCATTCTAAGACTAACTTCCGGACTAACTGGGGCTAGCTTATCAAAGTTTAAATCTTCAACACTTAATCTTACCGTTTCCATAAGTTCAGGAGCTTCTACTCCAAAGTAATCTAATATAAACTCAGTCTCTCTATTTAAATTACCCAGTCTAACAGGTATAGCATTTACATCCCCATTACCATTTTTATAATCTGCATAAGCTAATGCAGCACATATAGAATCCGAATCCGGGTTCTTATGACCAAATATAAATATATTTTCTTTCATTAAATTTCCTCCTTAAGCACAAGGATGTAATAACCTTATTGCTTTTATATGTATTATATAAAATTTACTATCTGTTATATTATCTTATTGATAACAATGGGTTCCGTAGGGGCTAGCTTTGCTGGCCCGTTAACTAATCCATAACATGGTATTTTTTAATCTCTTTAATAAACATTTGCTTTTCATCTTCATTTTTAAATACTCTTTTAGGAATTATATGAGCTGATATTGATGAAATGTAAATATATATATAGTCATCAGTTTCTTCTACTTTGCCCACCTTCTCCCAAGTTATATTAGTCTCACCAATAGCACTTGTTTCTAATATACCCTGATCAGAAAGTGTTATCTTTCTCTTTATAAATATACTTTCATTATTCCCTTCTTTAAGCATTTTCTTAACTCTTCTAGCCATTTCCCATTTAAAATATTTTGGATAAAATATAATCCAAGCTACACTAGCTAGACCAAAAAGTGTAAGCCAATACCAAAGAGGTATTTCCGTATATCTTCTAATTACAAATGGAATTGTTAAAAATAATATTGGACCTAGTATTCTTTGCGTCAATATGTTTTTCTTTAACGAAGATGACTTTTTAGCGTGATCTATATTAAAGTTAATATAATCTTGTTCTAATAATTCAAATTCTAGTTCCATTTTTTGTCCTCCATTCAAAATTGAAATTATCTTAATAGCTTAATAAGTTAAATCCATCACTCCATAATGTTTTCTCCTTCCAGAATTGCTTGGCTTAATGAGGATGATTATCATTTCGCCTCCATATTCTATACGTGGACATTTGTTTTAAATGCCTGACTACCTCTAACACCGATAACATGGGATTATAACTTACTAGTAAGTTAATGTGGGCTTTGTCAACTTCCAATTATACTCCGTTACAAATATTAAATGCACAATTAAAAGATACTTGGAATGGTTTTTGCTTGAATAATCCATGATTTTCTCCCATTAATCCTAGTCATATTAGCCATCTTAGGTATCTTCATCCCTTTTGGGGCATCACTAAAATCAATTTTGTTTCCTTCTATATCCATGAGTATTGCATATCCAGTCGACATTCTACCTTTGATAAAATACTCATTGCCTAAATATTTCACCTTGTCAAATTTCCTGAAATTTTGTATTTTACCTGTAGGTATTCTTTGTTGACTCCTAACTCCTTTTGATTGTTGGTAATCACCTTTAGGAATACACTTTTTAAATATTACTGTACCTATTTTAAACCTAACATCATTTCCTTGACTAGCAATAGCTACAGCATCCATATAATGCTCCTTTGGTAAGTCCATTACTCGTCTATGTTCTTTTGTGATAAAACCAAAAGTTTCTTCTGATAGTGGCAGTAGCTGGAGTAACTGCATTCTTATACTATTCATTTGGCTAGCATGTTTTAATTGTCCTTTAACTTTACCACCCTTTAGTACTATATCTCCATTATGCAAACTATCATGGCAAACCTTGCATAGCGTAATTAGATTTTCTTGTTCATCAGAGCCACCGTCTTTTCTAAATACAATATGATGCACTTCTAATCTCTTGTCCTTGCTCTTACCTTTGCAGCTTTGACAAGTATGTTTGTCTCTATCCAAAACATATGCCTTAGTATTTGCGAACCTATAATTAATGCCTTTTTGATATAACCACTTGTTTTTTAATATATCTGGATCTTTTAAGGCATGAGGATCAAATTTAGCAGTTTCTATTATTATCTTAGTTATGGGTAAAATAGACTTAACAAAGTTAATTTCTTTCATATGACTGTCAATTTTACTAATCATAGTTGGTGAAAATCTATCTTTCTTAATACTGTTCTTTCTATTTAGCCATCTTGGTTTCCTGTATCTTGTCTTTCTATTCCTTCTATTTCTACGGTATTTAGACCTTTGTGTCATTTTGTCTGCGATATCATTCCTAATTTCTACTTCTGATATATATACAACCTCTTCCCTATGATTTACAACAGCACTACCTATTTTACTGCTACCAGTGTCTACTCCTAAAGTTAATTCTTGAGTATAAGTAGTTGTTTCATAAAGTAATTTAATTGTAAATGGACTTCTTTTGATACATTTTGCCTTACCTTGTTTCAATAATAATCTTGCAATTACTGAACTACAAGGCATTAAAGGTTTGTTTTCAGTAGATATTACATAAACCATAAATTAGCCTCCTAATAAATGCTCTACTATAAAGTAGGTTATGCGTATCTTATTGCTGTGACCACAATAAGAATCCGTCCTCACTTCGACAATGATAAAATAGCTTACATGCATATTACACCGAGCCTTTCCATCAACTCTTCTTAATAATATACGACAGAGCAACAATCTAGTGCGTCAATTGTAGGTGTCATAACTATTCTATCGTAGCTAGTGTTTCTACTAGCTTAATCTGGTGAACTTAGGCTTTAAAGCCACTACCCTTTAGGGTAGTTGGTAGTTCACCATATTACTTCATCCACAAATGCATCATGCAGAAGTGTATCAACAAATTGAAATCATTAACCCTGTACAAGAAAAGGTAGTAAAAGTAGTTGAGTGGAACAAAGATATCAATAATATGGTTGTTGGCTGGATTAATGGAATAGATGGATCTTATTCAGTAAATGATCCTATAAAAGATGATGGGTATGCTATGAAATTTCCAATTAATCCTTCTATTTAAGTTCAAAATCAGTGGTTAAAAACTACTGTAAACGAAGTATATTTAATTATTCCTAAAAACGACCAACCCTTTTTCTTAGTTTTTGAAACAAAAGACAATTTGATATCTTTTCCATTTAAAGATGATATATCAGAGTTGTCAAATGTTTTGAATTTTAAACTAAGATAAAAACCTATGGAAACTGCCCCTACAACTGATATTTCAATTCTCGTCGTAGGGGCAGGGTTCCATCCCTGCCCGATTATCAACACCACATATTACAACAAATATTCATTAATTGTTTAATCAAAATATGTTTCCAACTCAATAAAATCTTCATATACAGTTTTCTCTATAAAACCTACTGACTTATACAATTTCTGAGCAGCAATATTAAACCTACTAACTCCAATACTTAGATGTTTACATCCAAGAGATCTTAAGTATTCAACCCCTTTGATCATCATAATCTTGCCAAAACCACGTTGCTGATATTTTTTATCTATTAGTACACTTTCAATATAATATTTTTCATTTGTATTATCTAGGCTAAATGCCACCAAACCTATAGAGCGATTACCTTCCGTAAGAATAAACAGTTCATGTTCATAAGCATATGCCAAACAAATTGCTTCTTTTGCATTACTCATATATTCAAGTTGTTCATCATTTATTGATAACTGCATTGCATCCCAATAATTGTTTTTACCATAAGGGACTAGGCTAGTATTCTTAGGAAATACAAATGTGGCAGCAACTTCTTCACGAAACGCTTTGCGGAATTGATGCCAACTTCCATTTATATTACGTACAATAAGTTCACTATTAGTTAAATGAATAAGACCTATTCCTGCATCCCAATCAATATAAAGATAATAACTCCATCCTAGATTACCATAACCAAAGTCTCTTGAACTGAACCATCCAGACACCGAATTAAATGCGATACTTTGTTCAAATGTAGCTGGTCTAGTAATTGCTTTCCATGCTTTTTCTGATAACAGTTTCTTATTCAAAACAGCAACTAGTAATTTCTCTGCTTCATCATAATTCATTGAGAAAGTATATTCACTATCCTCTTCATATTGGCTATTAATATAATTGATCATTCCAAAAACTGCATAAGGTTTAGTATTGACTGTTGAATATTCTCCAACAATCTCAAGGGGAGCAAAGATTTTACTTCTTACATAGTCTGGTAAGCTTATTCCCGATGCTCTCTCAATAACCTCTCGCATAAACAGAGTTTCTGCCATATTATCAAGATCATCTGTAGGCTCAGTTCCTGGTGAGCAGGTTAAGTCTTTTCCATTTGCATAAGTAATAGCATCTTTAAATGTCCATGGATGAACAAATAGTTTTCTATCTGCTAAATTACGCCCCTCGTCAGTTAGAGCTTGATATCCGGTATCTGTTTGCTGCTCTTTCATTATTCCACCATTAAAAAAATCAGGAATACCACTCTGCTTTATACATAGTTGATTCACTGTAATCTCTGAAGCATGAGTATATTCAGGAATATACTTGTCCAATTTATCTTCAAGTTTTAGTTTGTCTTCATCAATCAACACACCTATACATAATCCCATTAAAAATCTACTGTTAAAAGACATAAGATATGTACTATCTTCGATTATAGGTATGTTTTTCTCTCTATCTGCAATACCATAGAAATTCTTATGATAACATTCTTCATCTTTATAAACAGCTACTGCCCCAACCGCTCCATATTCTTCAGCGTATTTATCTATCTTTTTGCTTAATTCAGTCTTATTATTCATATACTTTCCTCCAGTAACTTTTATAATGGCAATAATATTCTAAAATGAAAATACTCCTCATCTAGATTTACTATAAATTTTTGATTTGAAATATACTCTGTTGCTTTTGAGAAGGCCATTTTTACCTTTGAGTGTGGAATAGCATCAAATATTGTTTTATCAATATATTTAAAAAAATTAAGAGTAATAAACCAATGTCCAGTTACAGAGTCCTCATTATTTACCTAGATATACTAAATATATATTGCTCTGAACCAAACCTTGTAACAATTGTTCTAAGCTCATTCCAACCTTTAGCAGAAGATTACAAGACCTATTGTTTGCGGATTGTGTTTCAGCAAAAAGTTTTTTCAACCTTAATTCATCAAAAGCATAATCAATAATTCTTCTAATAACTTCTTCTCCATAACCATAACCCCACCATTCAGACTTAAATTGATAGGATATCTCTGTATTTGATCCATCATGATGTTTATCTAGTGATACTAAACCAATAAATTCATTACCATCCTAAAGTCGTACAACCCAATAGAAAAAATCGTCCTCAGTAAGAATCATATAATTAAAACTATTATTGAACATTTCGATACTAGAAATTCCTCCGAGAAATCTTCTAACATCTTCATCAAAATATAACTCTCTAACAATTTCATAATCACTCTTCTGTAATTTTATTATTTTGCTTCTATTAGTTTCTAGCACCATTTGTTCTTTATTCCCCCTACTTCATATTAAATGTTTTTAATTTAAAATGATATAAATATCGTGGGGTCTTATAATGTCTACGCATTTGCGACGTTATTGAAGCGGATCCCAGAGATACTCCATCTAATCATCAAATAATTTATACAAACTCTTATCTTTATGTCTCCTAATTAATTCTTCTACTGATGGTTTGACTGGCGGACTAATATTTTCGGGAAGGCTATCAATATCAAAGAATTTCACATCCTTACACTCACTTTCTTCAATGATTATACTACCTTTGTAATTCTTTGAGATAAACATTGTGTCTACAATGTAAACTTCATCACCATTTGGATAAATATAGTGCAAATCCATACCTGAAAACACACCAAATAATTTTAAATTTGTTACCATTAAACCTGTTTCTTCAAAAACTTCTCTTACTGCAGCATCTTCAACTTTTTCACCTAATTCAATTATTCCTCCTGGAAATCCCCAACTATTATTGTCCTTCCTCAGTTGCATTAGTACCCTATTGTTGGAATCAAGTACAATAATACCTGCACCACATATAAGTAAAGGTTTATTCCCAATAAGGTTACGCATATATTTTATATAGTCTATCATTAAATCTCCCCCTGATTTTCTCAGTTTAACATTGAGCTTTTAATTTTGTCTTTAATAATTACATAGCCGCTTGAAATCTCGAACCTTTGATTTATAAGGAGTTCCAATTTCATTTTTATAAGATCTCCCTGTCTAAAACAATTCATCCAACAAAATATAATATTTCACTTTATTCCAATCTGGCACCATTTTTAACTCATCGAAAAGCATTGCAGCATCAAATCCCTCTTGCATACTTCCGCCATATTTTCCACCAAAATTATGTTGAAGACTTCTATAGCAAAGAGATATATCTTGATATATATCAGCTACACCACTTCGCCCTAAATCAATAAATCCATTTATTTGGTCGTCTCTAATAAAAATATTAGGTAAGCAATAATCACCATGTGAAAAAACAAGCTCCTCATCTGGTTTGTTTTCCTTTAGCCATTGTAACAGTTTTTCAGGATTTTTAAACCCATTTTCCCCATATGTTGTAGGCTCTACATTTTCTATATCGCAGAGATTATCACGAACAAGAATTTCTGCCAATCTCAGTTTATTATCTATTGAATTATTGCTAGAACATTTTGATATATCCACTTCCCAAAGCATTCTTAAACCATTCGCTAGCAATTTCACTAATTGATTTGGATTAGCAAGCAACTCTGTTGAACATGCCATTTTTCCCTTAATTTTACTCATTAGCAAATAATTTATTCCATCCTCACTTTGAGAGTATAAAACTTCTGGTACAGGAAGTTTATTAGCAAGCCAGGCCATCATTTTATGCTCATTATCAGATTCTTCTCCTTGCTTTTCAATTTTTAGGACCATATCATCAAAGTAAATCACTTGTGAGTTTGACATTCCAATTGTATCTATTGAATATGACATATCACCAATTATTTCTTTTATCTTATTAGGAATATTCAAGATGTTTCACCCCTGATCTTTTTCACCTATTCTCTAGCCTAGTTCAGCTTTATTTTAAGCTCCTCTAATTATTGCTACTAGATTAACTCTAGCAATAATCTTGCCATAATCATCTATTATCAAATACATATATACTAACCCTTTTTCTTGTTCTTCAATTACTTCCTTTATTATTGTTTTAAAACTATCTATCTCCATATATAACTTTTTTTGTATCTACATTAATTATATGCCCATCTATGTTGAAATTTTTATTGTCAATCCACTTAATTTGATTCTCTACTCCCCAATCATCATGAAACACCCATTTTCTATGTCTAAATATCTTTAGATATATCTTATCCAGATTAGTTATGGTCGCTCCTCCAAGTGCACCTTGATTATTACTTATAATCACAAGATTGTAAGCACCATTCGGTGATGGTATGTTTCCTATTTCCTCATTTATCGAGAAAGTCATTCTACCAAAAGTTAAGAATAACACTATCCATATAAATGCTATAAAATATGTAAAGGTAGATAGTATGATTGATATGAAATTCAACTTTTTAAAGCCTAAAAATGGATAAATTAATAGCAAAGGTAATGCAATAAATTCATTTTTTACAGCTATAATCATTGCTATTAAATTTATTAAAATAATGATTAGCTGACCCATTTTGAATTCACTTTTTTTGATTATTAGTAAAATTATAAATGTAGATAAAATATATAATCCATAGTAAATATATTGAATTACATTTGAGATAAAGGAAAAATTAAATACATTAAGGATTGCAATTACTACTAATAATCCCCAAAAACTAAATATCCACTTATTATCTTTAGATAATTCTTTTAACCTTTTCATGTAATCCACCTCTTTCTATGCATATATTGATGTATTTTAGACTTAAGTCATATTAGACTAAATATTTTATTCACTTACCTTTTGCTTTATAATGTTATTTGGAATATACCAGATGATTCTCCCCATGGATGATATCCTGTTCCAATTTTTAAAAATCCATATTTTTCGTAATAACCTACATGATCAGAACAAAGATACAAGTTTGGAAAACCTGCTTGTCTAGCATCTCCTTTGGCTTTTTCAATCAACAAGGCTCCATATGAATGACCTCGATACTCTTTTTCAATGAATAATGCACAAATCCAAGGATATAAATCCATCCGACTTATAAAATCATTAGTAATTAAACCTGCACATCCAATTATATTATCCTCATCCATTAATAAATACCACTGTGGCAAAGGTGCTTCTGCATTAATACAATGTGTAATACAGTCTTCATAAACCATATTACTATCTTCATTTGCCCATTTACTTTGAAAGTATTCGATTGCTAAATCTTTAAATTCCGGATTATCTCTAATTGATAATATCTTTATTTTTAACAACTCCTCAATATAAATATTTACACTTCATACTTTATCAAGAATATTTCTTAACACTAATTATACATTTCACTATAATAATAATTATATTACTCCTGATTCAAGTATAGTAAATGTCTTATTTCCACAATCAATTTCTGCCATAGCACCATATGGAAGACATGTCATTGGTTGATTGTGTCCATAAGTCATATTATATACAATAGGTAAATCATATAGTTCTAATTCTAAAATAATCTTCATAATAGAATCCTTATATTCTTCATAATATTTTTCTTGATAAGGCTTTCCGAAAATTATTGCTTTTACTTTTTGTAATATCCCTTGGCTGCCATAATTTCTAAGCCAATATTCCATATAGCTTGGTTCTGGCATATCCTCTGATGTTTCGAAAAATAGAATAGCATCTTCAAATTTTTCCTTTGAAGGCCATAGAGAAGTTCCTTTCATCATCTCCATTACTTCAATACAACCACCAATTAAAGGCCCCTTAACAACACCTTTCCCTTGTAAGAATTCATAACCTTGATTTTTTATCATATTTTTTGCAATAGAGGTATTTTCTTCAAACCATTCTATCCTTTCACCAGTCCATTCATTACTTGCTGGTATTATTCCTATTGGACTAGGATCAAATAAAACTTTGTTAGTCCAATAGGCTGTATAATCAAATATCTTAATATTCTCTGCAAATTCAGCTAATAT
>CAZAGS010000020.1:17860-22384 GCA_964484955.1 uncultured Tissierellaceae bacterium | reverse complement strand
AATAATGTAGACCATTGTGCACGACTCTGACATGCTTCCACAGTTGCAGGTCTTGCAATTACACTGGGAAGCGGAGCTATGACTAATAGTATCCAAGAAATAGAAAACACTGATGCAATGTTTGTAATAGGTTCTAATACTACGGAAAATCATCCGGTTATAGGGACAGTTATGAAGAGAGCAATTAAAAATGGGGCAAAGTTAATAGTTGCAGACCCAAGAAGAATTGAAATAGCAGAATATGCAGATGTATTTCTTCAATTAAAGCCGGGTACTAATATTGCTCTATTAAATGGTATGATGAATGTTATCTTGGAGAAAAAGTTATATGACGAAAAATATATAGAAGAACGATGCGAAAACTTTGAAGACTTAGTAGAAGTAGTAAAAGATTATACTCCAGAAAGAGTAGCAGAAATATGTGGAGTAAAGGCTGAAGACATTATAAAAGCAGCCACTATTTATGCAGAAGCAGAAAAAGCTGGAATTTATTATACCATGGGTGTTACTCAACATTCCACTGGTACAGCTGCTGTTATGAGTATATCTAACTTGGCCCTAATGTGTGGTAATGTTGGAGTAGAATCAGCTGGAGTTAATCCTCTTAGAGGTCAAAATAATGTGCAAGGTGCCTGTGATATGGGCGCATTACCATCAGATTTACCTGGCTATCAAAAGGTATTTAAAAAAGAAGTAGCAGACAAATTTGGGAAGGCTTGGGGAAGTGAACTATCCTTAGAAGTAGGCCTTACCATAAGTGAAATGTTTGATGGGGCGGACAAGGGGGATATTAAATTTATATATATTATGGGAGAGAATCCTATGGTATCAGATCCAGATATTAACCATGTTAAGCACTGTTTAGAAAGCGTGGATTTCTTAGTTGTTCAAGATATATTCATGACTGAGACTTCTGAATTGGCGGACGTAGTGTTACCAGCAGCATCATTTGCAGAAAAAGACGGAACATTTTCTAATACAGAAAGAAGAGTACAAAGAGTAAGAAAGGCAATTGAGCCAATAGGTGAATCAAAGCCGGATTGGATAATATTAATGGATATAATGAATCATTTAGGTTATAAGAAAAAGTACTTCCAACCTTCAGAGATAATGGAAGAAATAGCTAGTTTGACTCCACAATATGGAGGCATTACCTATGAACGTATAGAAGAGCAAGGTATACAATGGCCATGCCCAGATATTGATCATGAGGGAACTAAGTTTCTCCACAAAACTGCAATAGCTCGTGGACGTGGACTATTTATGCCTGCAGAATATACAGAAAGTGCAGAAATAGCAGATAAGGAATATCCATTTATCTTTACTACAGGTAGAATACTTTATCATTATCATACTAGAACAATGACAGGTAGAGTAGAAGGATTAAATGCACTAGCACCAGATTCCTATGTAGAAATAAATGAAATAACTGCAGCTAAATGGGGCATAAATGAAGGTGACAAAGTAAGACTTACTTCTAGAAGAGGAGAAATTATTACCTCAGCTAGAATTACGGATATAATAGATGAAGGTGTATTGTTTATGCCTTTCCATTATGCAGAAGGAGCAGCTAATTACCTTACTAATACAGCCCTTGACCCAACAGCTAAGATACCTGAGTTAAAGGTTGCTGCAGTTAAGATGGCTAAAGTATAGAACAATTCACAGTTCACAATGCACAATTCACAATTAAGGATAGAAAAAGAAAAAAGAGGTGAAGATATGCAAAATTATGAGCAAGTATTAAGATATGCTATGCAAATGGAGTTAGATGGCTATAATTTCTTTATAGAAAATGCAGAAAAGATTAACAATGTTACTTCTAAGAAGTTGTTTTTAGATTTAGCTAAAACAGAAATGGAACACTACAAGTATTTGGAAAATCAACTTAAGACTTATAGAGAAACTAAAACCTTTGATACTAGTGATGAAGCAATGAATAGGGAAGAAAATATCTTTGAAGCTAGAGAAGAATCAGAACACCTAGAAGCAACATTAGGGGAATCGGATATCCCAGACCTTACTATTATGAGAATGGCTTATTTAATTGAAAGAGATTTTAAAGAGTTTTATACTAATGCTGCTGAGAATGCTAATGATGAAGATGCTAGGGCAATATTTACAAAATTAGCTTCCTGGGAAGCTGGTCATGAATTGCTTTTCAAGACTGAATACAATAAATTAATGAAAGAATATATGAATCTACCATGGGGTGGTTAAATGTTTAAGGTAGGAATAATAACTTCTAGTGATAAGGGTTCAACAGGAGAAAGAAAAGATTTATCAGGACCCCTTATAGCAGAATTAGTCAAAGCAAAGGGATATGAAGTAATAGAACAAGTAATAGTAGCTGATGATAAAGAACTATTAATGGAAGCAATGATCAATATGGCAGATAGACTAAATGTAGATTTAATCTTAACTACAGGGGGTACAGGGTTTAGTAAAAGAGATGTAACTCCTGAAGCTACATTAAGTGTCTGTGACAGACTTGCAAGTGGTATTGCTGAGGCTATTAGGTATTATAGCCTTAGTATTACCCCTAGAGCTATGCTTTCTAGAGCTGCATCTGGAATTAGAGGGGATACCTTAATTGTTAACCTTCCTGGCAGTCCAAAGGCAGTCAAAGAAGCATTAGATTATGCATTAGACAGCATCCATCATGGCCTAGAAGTATTAACTAACAAAACTAGTGATTGTGCTAGAAAATAGGTGATTTTATGAAAAAATTTGGTACAGTAATTATATTAGCAGGTGGAAAAAGCTCTAGGATGGGCTTTGATAAGCAATTCCTAAAAATAGAACAGAGAAGTTTAATGGATAGTATGATTCATAAACTAAGTAAGGAATTTGATGAGATAATAATTGTAACCAATAAGCCTGACCATTATATAGGTCTAGGGCACAAAATTACTAAAGATATTATTGAAGATATGGGACCACTAAGCGGAATCCATGCAGGACTAACTATTTGTTCAAGTCAATATGCTCTCATAGTAGCATGTGATATGCCAAATATTAATATGGAATATATAAGATATATGAAAACTCAAGTTGGAAACCATGGATGTACCACTAAATTGGGTAATTACTTGGAGCCTTTTATAAGTTATTATTCAAAGGATGTCATTGTGGATATTGAGGAGTATTTGGCAACAAATAAGCGATCTATCCATGGATTTCTTCCAAGTATAGGATTTAGCTATATTGAAGAAAATATTGCTAGAAAGTTTAGCCCTAATTGGGATATGTTTTTAAACCTAAACACAAAAGATGACCTAAATGACTTTTTGTCAAAGGGTGGAGATAATATAAATGAATTCAACTAAAACTTATAATATACTAAGAGTAAATAAGGGGATAGCAAACAGAGAAGACGATATAGTTATCCAAGAGTATCCCTTCACAATATTTATAGATGATGAAGAGATAGTAACTCTTTTATGTAGTCCAAATTCTCTAAGGTATTTAACTATTGGTTTTTTACATTCTGAAGATTTTATAGAAAGTTATTCTGCAATAGACAATATTCAAATAGATGAGGAAAATGGCAGGGCATATGTTTATTTAAAATATAGAAAGACCTTCAATGAAAAGCTTCAGGGAAAGAGGACTATTACTTCAGGGTGTGGTAAGGGAACTGTATTTTATAATGTTTTGGACTCCTTTAAATCCAAGAAGATAAAGGACCCTATAGAAATTTATAAGGACGAAATAATAGAATTAATGAGAGATTTTAATAAAAAATCAGAATTGTTCTTATCTACAGGAGGTGTGCATGCTTGTGCATTATGTAGTAAGTATGATATGATGATTTTTGAAGAAGATATTGGAAGACATAATGCCTTAGATAAGGTATTAGGAAGAGCCTTAGAAGAAAATATAGACTTAAAAGATAAAATGGTATTAACTAGCGGTAGGATCTCCTCAGAGATGTTGATTAAAGCAGCAAAGAGGGGAATTCCAGTAGTAGTATCCAGATCTGCTCCTACATCCTTAGCTATTGATTTAGCCAGAGAGTTAAATATAACATTAGTAGGATTTGTTAGAGGAGAAAAAATGAATATTTATAGTAATTTTCCCAGCTTTTAATTCTAAAGTCATAATGGCCATGGATGAAAGCCTATAGGTATAAGGAGAAATCCTTATGTCTCCCGTGTTTGGAAAGGAAGATAAAGAGACAGCCTTTCTTTGGGCTGTCTTTTTTTCATAAATATTAAAGGAGTGTATAAAAATGAAAAAAACCTTAGTATTAGTAGTAAGTTTTTTGCTAGTGTTTGCAATGTTAGTTGGATGTAGTCCCAAACCAGAAACACCTGATGTAGCAGATGAACCAGTAGTTGAAGATAAGGGTGAAATTATCCTTTCAACTACTACAAGTACACAAGACAGTGGTTTATTAGACTTCTTATTACCAATATTTACAGAAGATACAGGCATAGTAGTTAAAACAGTTTCTGTAGGTACAGGTAAAGCACTTCAAATGGCAAGAGATGGAGAAGCAGATGTATTATTAGTTCATGC
>CAZAGS010000020.1:12486-17760 GCA_964484955.1 uncultured Tissierellaceae bacterium | reverse complement strand
GAATGGTACTTAGAAGCAGGAGCAGGAATGGGAGATGTTCTAAAGATTGCTGATGATAAGCAAGGTTACACATTAACTGATAGAGCAACTTATTTAAGCATGAAAGATACATTAGATTTAGAAATAGTTATTGAAGGTAACGATGTAATGTACAACCAATACGGAGTAATACCAGTAGATCCAAATAAAGCAAATATAAACAATGAGGGTGCAATTGAATTTATGGAGTGGATAACTTCAGCTAAGGGGCAAGATTTAATTAAAGAATTTGGTGTAGAAGAATATGGAGAGCCATTATTTATACCAAACTTTAAATAAGAAATAATAAATTTGGGCGAACACATAGGTTCGCCCCTACAATAAACACCATATGGTAGGGGTTGACCTGTGTGTCAACCCGATTTTTATATTATTGTAACAGGAGTTGTTCTTATGGATTATATTCTGCAAGGCTTAAAAGAGGGCCTACAATTATTAATTTCATTTGATAAAGAGATTATGGGGATAGTAGGATTATCCTTATTTGTTTCTGTATCAGCAACAATTATAGCTTCCCTAATATGTATTCCACTAGGGATTTATTTAGGTCTAAAGAAGTTTAAAGGGAAAAGGTTGTTTTCTAGACTTCTGTATACATCTATGAGTACTCCATCTGTTATAGTCGGTTTAGTAGTTGCAATAGGCTTATCTCGAAGGGGCCCACTAGGGCATTTAAAGCTCCTATATACTCCTAAGGCCATGATTATTGCACAAACCATATTAGTTACCCCCCTAATACTAGGCTTAACATTTAATTTAGCTAAAAACCGAGGAGAGCCTATAAAAAAGACAGGATATACCTTAGGGGCTAGTAAATGGGATACGATAGTACTAATTATTAGAGAATTAAAAGTGGATATGCTTGTAAACATAGCCACATCTTTTTCTAGGGCTATTTCTGAAGTAGGAGCTGTTATGATAGTTGGTGGAAACATTAAACATCATACTAGGGTTATTACAACAACTATTTCTATGATGAACTCTATGGGAGACTACCCAATGGCCATTGCCCTAGGGTTAGTAGTGTTGATTATATCCTTTGGAATACATAGTTTTATTTATTCCTATAGTCAGGAGGATTAAAATGAAAATAAATATTGAAAATTTAAAAAAACAATATGGTGATAAAGTAGTCTTAGATATAGATTATTTAGAAATTGAAAGTGGGAAAATTACTGGTATAACAGGTCATAATGGAAGTGGAAAAACTACATTGATGAATATTATTGGTGGAATAGATTTGGAGTATGAAGGAAAAATTACATATGATGGTAAGGTTTTAAGTGAGGAAGTTAGAGATAATATGACATACGTATTTCAAAAACCTCATTTATTTAGGCGTAAAGTAAATGAAAATATTATTTATCCACTAAAGATAAGAAAATATGATAAAATTAAAATGAAAGAATTACTAAATAAGACAATAATGAATTTAGATATAGAAGATTTAATGGAAGAAAAGGCCCATAAGCTTTCAGGAGGAGAAACTCAAAAAGTTGCATTAGCAAGGGCTCTTATATTCTGTCCCGAGATTTTATTATTAGATGAATTTACATCTAATATCGATCCAGAGTATATAGCAACAATGGAAAGAGAAGTTATAAGATTTCACGAAGAAAGGAGAGCAACCATATTAATAGTAACCCATAATATTGAGCAATCAATTAGGCTGTGTCATAATATTATTAATTTAGATAGAGGTAAGGTGGTGGTATAGATGGAATTTTTTAATGTAGTTAGTGTTGATGAGGGTAGAAAAATCATAATGGAGAATTTTGGTGCTTATGAATTTAATACTGAGCTTGTAGATATAGAACATAGTTTAGGTAGAACATTAGGAGAGGATATATATTCCAATATAGATGTACCAGAATTCAATCGTTCTACTGTAGATGGATATGGCATAAAAGTTGAAGATAGCCATGGCTCAAATCAATCCATACCTAGTATTATAAATATATTAGGTGAAGTGAAAATGGGTCAAGAAATCCAATCTTCAATAAAGAGTGGAGAATCTTTTTATGTTCCAACAGGAGGAATGATACCTGAAGGGGCAACCGGTGTTATTATGATAGAAAATACTGAAAAGATGGATGAAAATACACTCTTGTTATACAAACCTATTTCACATGGGGAAAACATTATCTATAAAGGTGATGATATTAAAAAAGGTGAACTAGCTCTGGAAAAGGGGCAAAAGATAAGTAGTGAGGCACTAGGTGTATTAGCCGCTTTAGGTATCTCAAAAGTTCCTGTCTACTGTAAAGCTAAATTTTATATTATCTCTACAGGAGATGAAATTATTAGCATAGAAGAAGAATTGTCCATTGGAAAGATACGTGATATTAATTCATATACCTTATCTGCTCTTATTCAAAATATTGGTGGAGATGTAGTTGGAAAATCTGTAGTAAAAGATGATTATGAATTATTGCTTAATGAAGTAAAAAAGGCATCGAAAATTGCAGATATAGTTCTTATATCAGGTGGAAGTTCTGTAGGTACAAAGGACTACACTCATAAAGTTATAGATTCTTTCCAGGGAAAAGGAATTTTATTACATGGATTAGCTATAAAACCAGGGAAACCAACTATATTGGGAGAAGCAAATGGAAAAATGATACTTGGACTGCCTGGCCATGTAGTATCTTCAATAATAGTCTTTAAAGTATTAATAGAATATTATATTAGAGAAAGATTTAAAACTGGAGAAATTATTCCAAGGGTAAAAGCCATTATAAATCATAACTTCCCATCCAATCCAGGTAGGGAAACATATCAAATGGTTAAGCTAAGTGAGCAAGATGGCAAATATTACGCAAGTCCTACATTCGGTAAATCTGGTATGATAAGTCTCTTATCAAAGTCACAAGGCTATATAGTTATAGGAGCCCATGAAGAAGGAATCAATAAAGGCGAAGAAAGAGAAGTATATCTATTATAAAATTGAGGTGAAATAAATGGATAGAAACACTTATATAGATAATATTCAAGTGGAGGAAGCTAAGGAAAAGTACTTTGATATTTTAAATATTGAAGATTCCTTCGAAGAACTTTCTCCTATGGATTCATTAAATAGAATTACCTATGAAGCAGTATATGCAAAAGTTAATTCTCCAAACTATAATGCTTCAGCAATGGATGGAATTGCCGTGACATCAGCTAATACAATAGGTGCCACAGAAGTTTCGCCAAAAACCCTATTAGAAGGCAAGGATTTTTTGTATGTGAATACTGGCAATCAAATAGTAGAACCTTATGATGCAGTTATAATGATAGAAGATGTAATTGATTTGGGACAGGGGCAATATCAAATTTTAAAACCTGCCTATCCATGGCAGCATATTAGGCAAATTGGAGAAGATATTGTTGCTACTGAAATGATAATACCATCTAGACATAGGGTAAGACCTATTGATTTAGGTGCTCTTATATCTGGTGGAATTGAAAGGCTAAAAGTATATAGAAAACCTAAGGTAGGTATCTTGCCTACAGGTACAGAAATTGTTGAAAATATAAGAGATGTAAAAGATGGCACTATAATAGATTCTAATTCTAGAATGTTCCAAGGACTGGTATTAGAATATGGTGGATGTCCTAATAGATATGCACCACAAATTGATGATTATAATATGTTGAAATCAGCTATTTCAAAAGCTGTTGAAGAAAATGATATATTATTAATAAATGCAGGTTCCTCAGCTGGCACCATGGATTATACAGTTGACTTAATTAGAGAATTAGGACAAGTTGTAGTACATGGTGTAGCAATGAAACCAGGAAAACCAACTATCTTAGGCCTTATAAATAATAAACCTGTAATAGGAATCCCAGGCTATCCTGTTTCTGCATATTTTGTATTTGAAACTTTTGTAAAACCATTAATAGAAAGATATGTAGGCATTAAGGAAAGAGAAAGAGATACAATTCAAGCCCTACTTTCAAGTAAAATTCTATCTTCATTTAAGAATAAAGAATTAGTTAGGCTAAACTTAGGTTATGTAGGAGATAAACTAATAGCCACTCCATTAAGTGGAGGTGCAGGCGTAAGCATGAGCTTGGTAAAAGCTGATGGTGTAGGAATTATCCCTAGAAGTGTTGAAGGTATAGATGTTGGTGGGAATATTGATGTAGAGTTATTAAAACCATTAGCTACTATTAAAGCCAAGTTGCTATCAATTGGTAGTCACGATTTAATTATGGATGTAATTGCTGATATGATGGATTTATCATCGGGACACGTAGGCAGTATGGGTGGTATATTATCTATGAAACGAGGAGAATGTCACTTAGCTCCAATACATTTATTAGATGAAGAAACTGGACAATATAATATATCTTATGTTAAAAGATATTTCCCTGGAAGAAAAATGGCCTTAATCAAAGGTGTAAAGAGACAACAAGGATTTATTGTTCAAAATGGAAATCCTCATAATATAAAAGCATTTAAAGATTTATCTAGGCCAGGCATCACCTATGCCAATAGACAAAGAGGAGCCGGTACTAGGTTATTACTAGATTATCATCTTAAGCTAGATGAAATTGATCCGGAATCAGTAATAGGTTATACTAGAGAATTGAATACCCATATGGCAGTGGCAACAGCTGTAAAAACCGGTTCGGCTACTACTGGACTTGGTGTTTATTCTGCAGCCATGGCTATGGGATTAGACTTTGTGGATATTACTTTTGAAGATTATGACTTTTTAATCCCTTATGAACTTTTAGAGGATTCTAGGGTTAAAGAGTTTATAGAATTGATTAAATCAGATGAATTTCAACGACGTGTAAAAGAATTAGGTGGATATAAATTTGTAGATACAGGAGAAATCATAATAATAGGAGACTAGGTGATTAGATGTTAGATAGCTTTGGAAGAAAAATAAACTATCTTAGAATATCATTAACAGATAGGTGTAATTTACGATGTATCTATTGTATGCCAGAAAAAGGTATTAGTGATAAAATTCATCATGATGAAATTTTAAGTCTGGAAGACATGTATGAATTAATTAAAGCTTTTGTTGAATTAGGAATTGATAAAATCCGATTTACTGGTGGAGAACCATTAGTTAGGAAGAATATAGTCCAATTAATTAATAAAACTAGTAAGTTGGAAGGGGTAAGAGATATATCCCTTACAACAAATGGTCAATTATTAAAGGAAATGGCTAAACCCTTAAAAGAAGCTGGTTTAAATAGGGTTAATATTAGTTTGGACACTTTAGATGGGGA
>CAZAGS010000020.1:0-12386 GCA_964484955.1 uncultured Tissierellaceae bacterium | reverse complement strand
GATTCTATATGGACCAAAGAAGAAAGCCACCATTTAGAAGATGAACAATATATCGATAGAAATATGAATCAAATAGGAGGGTAGGAATGGATAAACTAACACATTTTAATGAAAATGGTAGAGCTCATATGGTAGAAGTAGGAGATAAAGCGGAAAGCAAGAGAACAGCCATTGCTAGAGGTAAGATCACCATGAAAAAAGAAACCCTTCAAAGAATAAAAGATGGCCTTATAAAAAAGGGAGATGTATTATCTGTTGCTCAAATAGGAGGCATTATGGGAGCTAAAAAGACAAGTGATTTAATTCCCATGTGTCATAATATATTTTTAACTGGCGCGGATATTAGATTTAATTTTATCCATAATGGGGTAGAGGTAGAGGCTGAGGTCAATACCACAGGAAAAACTGGAGTTGAAATGGAAGCTTTAACTGCGGTGAGTTTGGCTTGCCTGACTATATATGATATGTGTAAAGCTATAGATAAGGATATGGAAATAGGAAATATAATGTTGATTAAAAAAACTGGTGGAAAGTCAGGTGATTATGTGAGAAAGAATAATGTGGGGAAAGTATTATCCATTAATATTTCAGATGAAAAAGGTGTAATAAAGGAGCCAATTGAAAAGGGTTTATTTATAGAAAATCATGGATTAGAAAATGATGCTCATAGTGGTGATTGGCATCGCCAAGTTAGTCTATTAGCTATAGAAAGCTTTTATAAGATGGAAAATCTGGGTATAGAGGGCTTGGTTCCTGGAGTATTTGCAGAAAACATTACTACTGAAGGTATTGAATTATTCACATTACCAGTAGGTACTAGATTTAAGATTGGAGAAACAATTCATGAATTAACTCAAATAGGCAAGACCTGCCATAGTGGATGCGCCATATCTCAAAAAGTAGGTAAATGTGTAATGCCTAAAGAAGGTATATTTACAAAGGTAATTAAAGGTGGAATCATAAAAGAAGGAGATTCCATTGAAGTGATAGAAGCTTAATAATAATAAAAGAATCCTCTAGGTAGCCCTAGAGGATTTTATATTATTTACTTGCCAATTCTATAAACTTTTCTATGTCTTTTTCAATAAGTCTTAGGGAATTCCTAAAGAATTCAGGATCCCTAACATCTATATCCATTCTTTTAGCCACATCTACAATATTATTTTTTCCAGTAGCATTTAAAAGTTCATCATACTCTGCTACAAAATCTTCGCCTCTATTTAGATACTCTGCATATAATCCTTTAGAGAAAAGAAGACCAAAGGCATAAGGGAAGTTATAGAAATTACGTCCCGCTGAATAGTAATGTGTTTTGTTTACCCACATATATGGATGAAGCACATTATGATCTAATCCATTTCCAAAGGCTTGTTTTTGTGCATCTAACATAATTTCTTTTAATTCATTTACAGATAATGCATGGGTTTTTCTTCTTTCGAATAGCTCTGTCTCAAAAATATATCTGCTCATAATATCTACAATAACCTGTCCTGCATCAGATATTGAAGATTCTAAGATACTTAGGGCTTCCTCATTGCTTGCTTCTTTAAGTGCTGCATTTACTACTATGGTTTCACAAAAGATGGATGCAGTTTCTGCTATGGGCATTGGATAACCAGCATTTAATACAGTTTCATCCTTTAAATTAAAACCATGGTAGCCATGACCTAATTCATGAGCTAATGTAGTCATATTTGAAAAGCTGCCATTAAAATTACTTAGAATTCTACTTTCACCGATTGCATGTAAGTTGGAACAAAATGCTCCCCCTCTTTTCCCTTCTCTAGGTTCAATATCCAACCAATTTTTATCATATGCATTCTGGGTATAATCAGCCAAGCGATCACTAAATGTTCTAAAATTATCGATTATATAGTCCATTGCTTCACCATAGGTAAAACTTCTATTAACTTGTCCCATTGGAGCGAAGATATCATAGAAAGGTAATCCATTTTCATGGCCTAACAATTCTGCTTTCTTTCTATAATACTTATGAAAAACTGGAAGGAATTCCTTCATAGCTGTAAGCATTGCATCAAGAGTTTCTTTATCCATTCTAGAATTAAACAAAGTTTCTTCTAAAGGTGATTTAAATCCTCTTAATTCTGAAGTTGTAATAACTTCCCCCTTTATACCATTTAAACTAGCAGCAGATGACTCTTCAATCTTCTTATAAGATTGTAATTCAGCCTCATAGGCTTTCTTTCTTATTTCTGGATCTTTATCATGTGCTAGGTTTCTAACAACCGGTAATGGCAGTTGCTTGTCCTGGCCATCAATATTAATATCCACTAATAAAGTAGAAGCTAACATATTTTGCAAACTAGACCAAGCTCTAGATCCAGTATTTTGCATTTTTGATATTAGGACTTCTTCTTTTTCACTTAACATATACTGCGTTGCCTTTTTTATTTCATTTAAAAAGAACTCATGCTCTTTTAGTAGATGTGAAGAATTAATTAGTTCATCTAAGTTTTCTATATTTTTAATAAAGTTTTTAAATTGCACATTAGGTTTCGTTAATAGAGAAAACTTAACTGAAAGCTTATCTAAATATTGTAAACTTTGCTCATTCTTAGCTTCTACAGCATTAGTTAAATGTGCAAAACTCATTAATTTAGACAAGATTTTAGACACATCCATTGAAAAGCTGATATATTTTTCAATCTTTTCTATAGGATTATCTAGTGATTCTAAATTGTCATCTGCCCACTTGGAATATTCCGAAATCTTCTTATCTAATGATTCTAAGTCATCTAAGTATTCCTTTGAATCAAAGCTTGTATATAGTTCTTTTAAACTCCACTTCATCTTATCTCCACCTTTTATATTATTTCGATACTCTAATCTATTATAACATATTGAAGATTAGAAATTCTAAATATTCTATAATTAATATTAATTATAAGATTTCTTAGGAATATTTATCTAATGTGACATATAAAAAACATTAGTAGTAGGATATATACCATGTAAAATTGGGTAATAATATAGTCGGAGGTGTTTCAATGAAAGATTACAATAAACCATCAAAAGAGGAGTTAAGAGAAAAATTAAGCCCTATAGAATTCAAAGTTACTCAAGAAAATGCTACTGAAAGACCTTTTACTCATGAGTATAATAATAATGATGAAGAAGGAATTTATGTAGACATAGTTTCAGGAGAACCATTATTTTCATCCTTAACTAAATATGATGCTGGCTGTGGATGGCCAAGTTTTACTAGACCAATAGAAGAGGAATATATAATAGAAAAGAGAGATATTAGTCATGGAATGATTAGAAAAGAAGTAAGGTCAAAACATGGGGACTCCCATTTAGGACATGTCTTTAATGATGGACCTAAAGAAGAGGGTGGACTTAGATATTGTATTAATGGGGCATCTTTAAGATTTATTAAAAAAGAAGACTTAGAAAAAGAAGGCTACGAAAAGTATTTAATATTATTCAACTAAAAATAACTTTGGGATAAAACCCAAAGTTATTTTTTAAAACAATTTTCTTGACCAGTTTTCACAATTCCAAATTTCTGTTGCAACCTCTTGGTAGAATTCAGGATCATGGGATATTAATAATATAGCCCCTTTATAAACCTTTAATGCCCTTTTAAGTTCCTCTTTAGCATCTATGTCCAAGTGATTAGTAGGCTCATCTAGAATCAATATATTGCTTTCCCTATTCATTAATTTACACAATCTGACTTTGGCTTGTTCTCCACCACTTAATACCATTACTTTAGATTCAATATGATTAGTTGTTAGTCCACATTTTGCTAATGCAGCTCTAACTTCATACTGGGTCATTCCAGGGAACTCTTGCCACATTTCTTCAATGCAAGAATTATTATTTTTTTCCTTTATTTCTTGTTCAAAGTAACCAATTTCTAAATTATCTCCAAGTTGAACATTACCTGATACAGATGGTATAAGTCCTAAAATAGACTTTAGTAAAGTAGTTTTACCCAATCCATTTGCACCGGTTAGGGCAATCTTTTGACCTCTTTCCATTATTAAATTAAGAGGTTCTGTTAAGGGTTCATCATAGCCAATGACTAAATCATCAGTTTTAAATATAAGCTTGTTGGCTGTTTTACCTTCCTTAAAATTAAACTGTGGTTTCGGTTTTTCACGAGATAATTCTATGACATCCATTTTATCTAACTTCTTTTGACGGGACATTGCCATATTCCTAGTAGCAACCCTTGCCTTATTTCTAGCCACAAAATCTTCTAAATCTGCAATCTCTTGTTGTTGTTTCTTAAATGCAGCTTCTAGTTGAGATTTCTTTGCATCATATATTTTAAGGAAATTATCATAATCCCCTACATATCTTGAAAGCTCTTTATCTTCCACATGATAAATAAGATTTATTACACTATTTAAAAAGCTAATATCATGTGATATAAGTAAAAATGCATTTTCATATTCTTGTAAATATCTTTTTAGCCAAATAATATGAGGCTCATCTAAGTAGTTAGTAGGCTCATCTAATAAGAGTATATCAGGCTTTTCTAACAATAATTTAGCCAATAATACTTTAGTTCTTTGTCCACCACTAAGGTCATGTACGTCTTTATCCAGGCCTATTTCATCAAGACCTAATCCCCTTGCTATGTCTTCTACTTTTGAATCAATAATATAAAAGTCATTATGATCTAAAATATCTTGAATAGTACCTACATCTTCTAAAAGAATAGCAAGTTCATCTTCACTTACTTCACCCATTTTATTATAGCTATCTTGAATTTCTTGCTCTAAGTCAAATAAGTATTGAAAAGCACCTTTAAGGGCATCTCTAATTGTTGTACCCTTTTCAAGGGCAGTATGCTGATCTAAATAACCTACCCTAACTCTTTTAGACCATTCAATTTGGCCTTCATCAGGCTCTAGTTTGCCTGTAATTATATTCATAAAAGAAGATTTTCCTTCTCCATTTGCACCTATTAAACCTACATGTTCACCTTTTAAAAGGCGAAAATTTACATCCTTTAAAATTTCTCTACCACCAAAACTGTGGTTTAGATTTGTAACTGTTAAAATACTCATTTAAATCCCCTCTCAAAATAATCAGTGAATAGCGAATAGTGAATAGTTAAGAAACCAGATGTGGACTCTTTTCACTCTTAAAATAACTCATAAAGAGTATTATAACATATTATTTATTGATTAAATACTGTTAGTTTTGGAAATAGTATATTTAGACAAAGTTTTTAATTTAAATACTTCTTGCTATAATATCCCATTTGGTATATAATTAGTTAGTTAAAGTTTAAGGAGGACGATGTAGTTTAATGGAAAAATTAAGATTTGAAGAAATTAATGTATCGGATGATATTAGAAAAGGTATATCCGCTATAGGTTTTGAGGAGATGTCTCCAATACAAGCACAAGCAATACCAGTAATATTAGACGGAAAAGACATAATAGGCCAGGCACAAACAGGAACAGGAAAAACAGCTGCCTTTGGTATTCCAATATTGGAAATGATTGATACAAAGAATAAAAGCATACAAGCTTTAATATTATGCCCTACTAGGGAGTTATCAATCCAAGTAGCAGAAGAGATCGGACGATTAGGGAAGTTTAAGAAAGGATTATCTGTACTTCCAGTATATGGTGGACAGCCAATTGATAGGCAGCTAAGAGTGCTTAGAAAAGGTGTGCATATAGTAGTAGGTACTCCAGGTAGAGTTATCGACCATATAAAAAGAAAAACTCTAAAAACAGATAATATTAAAATGATGGTATTAGATGAAGCTGATGAAATGTTTGACATGGGCTTTAGGGATGATATTGAATTGGTTATGAACGGATTACATGAAGATAGGCAAACCATATTCTTTTCAGCTACTATGGCTAAGGAAATAGTTAGATTTGCATCCAGATATCAAACTGATCCAGTTATGGTGAAAGTTGTTCACAAGGAAATGACAGTACCAAAAGTAGAACAAGGTTATTTTGAATTAAAAGAACATATGAAGACTGAAATACTAAGTAGACTAATAGATATGTACAATCCAAAATTATCTATAGTATTCTGTAATACCAAAAGAAAAGTTGATGAATTAGTTACATCATTACAATCTAGAGGTTATACAGCAGATGGACTTCATGGTGATTTAAAACAATCTCAAAGAGATACAGTAATGGGTAAATTCCGTACAGGTGTAATAGATATATTAGTAGCTACTGACGTAGCTGCCAGAGGACTTGACGTAGATGATATTGATTTGGTATTTAACTTTGATATGCCTCAAGATGAAGAGTATTATGTTCATAGAATAGGTAGAACTGCAAGAGCTGGTAGAGATGGAAGGGCCTTAAGTTTTGTAGCAGGTAGGGATATACACAAATTAAGAGATATCCAAAGATATACTAACACAAAGATTCCTAGACATGAATTACCTACATTAAGTGATATACAAGAAATATATACTTCAGGTATGCTTGATAGGATAAAAGAAACAATTGAAGCTGGGGATTTAAAGAAATATGAGCAGATAGTAGATACTTTACTACAAGATGATTATACATCCTTAGATATAGCAGCTGCCTTACTAAAGTTTTATATGGAAGATAATAAATTAGATGGCCATGAAAAGTTGGATAATGTAGATTATGGTAAAAAACAAAGACCTACTAATATAAGTGACGACAGAAGTGGTGGCGGCGCTAGAGCTAGGGGTAATAGTGGTATGGCTCGATTGTATGTAAACGTAGGTAGTGCAAAAGGTGCTAGCCAAAGGCATATACTTTCAGCAGTAATTGAAGATGGCGGCGTAGCAAAGAAATTTGTTGGGAAAATTGATATTTATGACAAATTTACCTTTGTAGAAGTTCCTGAAGAAATGGCTGACCAAGTAGTAGATGGATTAACAGATAAAAGAATAAAGGGAAGCCGAGTTAAAGTAGAGAGAGCTAACCCAAGAAGAAAGTAAAGCCAGATTATTCTGGCTTTTTTGTTTTATAATTAAGTAAGTGGGTAAAAGTTAGTTAAGTAAGCAATTAAAAGTAACTCTTAAGAGTTATTTTTCTATATGAAAATCAATTTGAATATAAACATTAAATTGAATTCTAAAAAATTAGGGGGAAATTAAAATGTTAAGATGGTCAATGATATTCTTAGTAATTGCAATTGTTGCAGCAGTTCTGGGCTTTGGAGGTCTAGCTGGGTCAGCCGTAGGAATCGCAAAAATATTATTCTTTGTTTTCTTAGTGTTATTTGTTATATCACTAATAACTGGAAGAAAGGTATAAATAAAAAGAGGGATTGCAAAATGCAATCCCCTTTTAAATTTTTGCCTTCTTTTTAAATTGTCTTCTTAATCCCTCTTCTTTTTTTTCTAGAATATTTTTAATATTAGGTATATGCTTATAAATTGCTAATAATGTAATTAGGATTGCAATAAGAATACTTGGATTGCCTAAATTAAGGTACATGGTCGATATAATTAAAAATGTGACCAAAGCCAATGCTCCTAAAGCTATATAATCCGTTATAATTGTCACTATTAATATAACAAAAAAACCTATTATTCCTAGTCTATAGTCTATAGCTATAAGCATTCCAAAGGTAGACGCTGTTCCTTTACCACCTTTAAAGCTCATATAAAATGGAAAATTATGACCTAATATTACGAAAAGGCCATTCAAATATAGATATACCATATTGTTGTCTAGTAGTGAAATATTGATTAAATACTTGATAATAAATATTGATATAATTGCTTTAAATATATCTAATAATGCTACTAAAACTCCTATCTTCCAACCATAGTTTACAACCATATTGGATGCCCCTGCATTACCTCCACCTAAAGTCCTAATATCTTGCTTTTTAATTTTCATTGATAAGATATAGGACCACTGCAGACAACCAAGTAAATAGCCTATAAGAATAACTATTAAATAGTTCAAACTTAATCACCTCCAAATTATAGAGTAATTATATCATATAAGAAGTTAGTATAATATATTCTTGTATATTCAAATTATAAATAAAAGAAAGCTTCTTGTATAAAATCAAGAAGCTTTAATCTTGTGACTTTTTTAGTTTTCTTTTTTCAGCTATATTAGAAAAGAAAATTCCTATTTCGTATAAAAATAACATTGGTATAGCAAGTAAGGTTTGAGAAACTACATCTGGAGGTGTAAGTATGGCAGCAAGTGTAAAAATAACCAGTACCATAACCTTCCTATTTTTCTTCAAAAACTTAGTTTTTACAATACCAAATTGTACTAGGAGTACCATTAATATAGGAAGTTCAAAAACAATTCCAAAAGCTAAAACTAAGGTACTTGCAAAGGAAAGATAATTATTAAATGATATCATAGCCTGTACTTCATCTATTGAAAACTCACCAAAGAATCTTAATGAGAGAGGTAGTGTAACCATATAACCAAATAAAGCTCCCAGTATAAATAATATTCCACCTGAAAATAGGGCTATTAAAATTACCCTTTTTTCGTTTTTCTCAAGCCCGGGGCTTAAAAACATCCATACATTGTAAAGTATAAATGGCAATGAAAGTGCTACTGCACAAATAAGTGCTATCTTTATGTAAGCCATAAAAAGTTCTGCGGGAGCTATAAATACAAAATTCATATTGGGCGCCTTGTTGACCATATCTCTTACAACTACATCAGAGTAATTATATGAGACAATAGTAAAGCCTACTAACCATAAAATACTATAAATTAGCCTTTTTCTAAGATCATCTAAATGCTCAACCAATGTTTGCTTATTGGTTGAAGCATCAATATTTTTCTTAGGCATCTTTTTCATCTTCATCGTCTATACTATTTTTTAATTCATCAGTTAATTCTTTTGAGCCTTTTTTAAATTCATTAATAGCTTTCCCTAATGATTTACCTACTTCAGGCAACTTTTTAGGGCCTACAACTACAAGTGCTATTATAAGTATTAATACTAATTCCCATATACCAAGTTTACCACCAAACATATTATACCTCCTAACCAAGTATTATTTTATTAGTTTATCCTTATTTTCAATTAAACAAGTATATTTACTATAGCTATTCTAGCATTAAAAACGGATTGTGTAAAGAATAACAAAGAAAATAAATGCACAAAAGGAACCGGTACCTTTGTGCACTTATATATACTATATATACTACACATATACAATTCCTTCAGATACAATTTCAACTTCTCCATTTAAATATAAACTAGAAATATTATCATTCTCATAAGCTACACTAACCTTTAATTTACCACCAGGTTGATGTATTTCTTTATCTATAGATCTTTTGCCTAAAAATGATAATGCGCAACCTAGGGCACAAGTTCCAGAAGCACAAGATCTCTCCCAAAATAGACTATCTGTAGCCTTTACATATACTAATGGTTCATTAAAATTATTATCAAAATCATAATACATGATTCCAAAAGCATCATATTCTTCATCAGCCATGGTCTTTTTTACAATCTCATAAAATTCATTCTTATCATTAACTTTATTTTTATCTACAATAAAATGTGTTATACCAGGTAAGTCTACTCTTATAATTTCAATAGGATTATTTTCATAATGAATAAGAATCTCTTTAATAGAAATAGGAAGTGGCATTTTTATCTTAGACAGGTATAAGTTGTTCTTTTCTAAACTTTCTATTTCACAATTTATAATTTCATCCATTCCAGATACTTCTAAAGCCACCATGTATTTGTCACCTACTTGTGATACTTGTGGATATTGGCTATGAACCATGAAAGCAGCCAGTGACCTAGTGGCATTTCCACAAAACTCTCCCCCCATCATTTGAAGTCTAATGACAGAACTATTATCTTTAGAAGACTCTATAAAGCCTACTTGTTCCGCGTGTAAATTAGAATAATTCATAAGTTTGTTGGAAATATCTATATGCCTGTTCCTAGGAAGCTGATCCAAGACAAAAATAGTCATATTTTCTACAGGATTTATTTTAACATAGTGAAGCTTCATTTTAACACCCCTTTTAAGTTGATACTTTAATTATATCAAATTAACTTTAGCTTTTCATTAATTATAAAATATATTATATTGTAATAAGACAAGAAGTATGTTAGGATTTATGTAGAATAAAAATACAAATTAGGGGATACTATGAATATTAATTCTAATTCTCAACAAAATAAAATAATACATTATATAAAAGCTCACAGAAAATAATTCTGGGAGCTTTTTTTGAATCACTTTAGTCTAGTAATGGTCTAGCAGGATATTATAGGAGGTGGTGCAGGCAAACCTTTTCAAGACAAGGAGGGATGTGGTAAATAGATAAGATCACTAGTTACACGCTTTACCAAATTGCAATAATAATAATAATAAAGGAGTGTTCAAATGTTAACTAATCCAGTATTAATATCTGTACTAGTAATGGTAGGCCTTTGTTTAGTAAAAGTAAATGTTCTTATAGCTCTTATATTAGCTGCTCTAGTTGGTGGCGGTCTTGCAGGAATTGGCATGTTTGAAACTATGGAAGTTTTAATTGGCGGTATGGGTGGAGCAGCAGAAACTGCCTTATCCTATATCTTACTGGGCGCTTTAGCTTTTGCTATTGGTAAAACAGGAGCTGCCGAATTATTAGCTATAAAAATCGGAAATATTATTAAAAATAAGAAAGTTATGTTTGTTCTATTATTAGCAGGTATAGCGTCCTTATCACAAAACTTAATACCTGTTCATATAGCTTTTATACCAATACTTATACCACCGCTAATTGGTGTTATGAATAAATTAAAAATTGACAGAAGAGCAGTAGCTTGTGCTTTAACTTTTGGACTTAAGGCACCATATATTATGTTACCAGTTGGTTTTGGTTTAATATTCCATGGTGTTATATCAAAAGCATTAACAGATAATGGATTACCTACAATAGACACAAATGTATGGAAATCCTTGACTCTTCCAGGACTAGGTATGGTAGCAGGACTATTAATTGCTGTATTTATCACTTATAGAAAACCTCGTGATTATGAAGATAAAGAAGTTATGGAAGTTGATACAGTATATACTGCTCAATCAGGTTTTACAAAACAACATATAGGTGCATTACTTGGAGCGGTTGCAGCTTTTGCAATTCAAATCCTAGTAGGGTCACTTCCATTGGGAGCAGTAGTTGGATTAATCATTATGTTAGTTTTTGGTGCATTTGGTTGGAAGGAAATGGATGAGATAGTAAATGGCGGTATTGGCATCATGGGCTTCATAGCTTTCGTAATGTTAGTAGCATCAGGTTATGGATCAGTAATAAGGGCAACTGGAGGAGTTGATTCACTAGTTGCAGCCAGTGTATCTATTATGGGCGGTAGTAAATTAATAGCTGCAATAGTAATGCTTCTTATTGGTCTTGTAATCACAATGGGTATAGGTACATCATTTGGTACAGTTCCAATATTAGCAGCAATATTTGTACCACTTGCTTTAGAATTAGGCTTTAGTGCACCAGCTATTATAGCTTTAGTAGGTACAGCAGGAGCATTAGGAGATGCTGGATCACCAGCTTCAGATAGTACTCTTGGACCTACAGCAGGGTTAAATGTGGATGGACAACATGACCATATTTGGGATACAGTTGTACCAACATTTATCCACTATAACATACCATTACTAATAATGGGTACAATAGCAGCAATGGTACTTTAAAATTAATACAGTGCGTAGAGAAAGTTGGAGAGTTAGATTTTCTCTACGCACAACAAACAATATCAAAATGATGGAGGGATTATATGTCAACAATAATGATAAATGGGGATAGTCTGACTTTAGAAGACTTTATAAAAGTAGCTAGACATAAGGAAAAGATAGAATTACCACAAGAAGTAAGAGATAATATGCAAAGATCTAGGGACCTAGTAGAAAAATATGTTGAAGAAGAAAAGGTAGTATATGGTATAACTACAGGATTTGGTAAGTTTAGTGATGTATCAATATCCAAAGAAGATACCAAAAGATTACAAAAAAACCTAATCATGAGTCATTCCTGTGGAGTTGGAGAAGTATTTAGCGAGGAAGAAGCTCGTGGAGTAATGCTTCTTAGAGTTAATGCTCTTGCAAAAGGATATTCTGGAATTAGAATTTCAACTGTTCAAACTCTTGTGGATATGTTAAACAAAGGGGTTACACCAATAATACCTCAACAAGGTTCACTAGGTTCATCTGGAGATTTAGCCCCACTATCCCATATGGTATTAGTAATGTTTGGTGAGGGTGAAGCAATATACAATGGTGAAAGAATAACAGGTAAAGAGGCTATGGAAAGAGCTGGTATACCTACAATAGACCTTACTTCTAAAGAAGGCCTAGCTTTAATAAACGGTACTCAAGTTATGACATCAGTTGGAGCATTAGTTATATATGATGCACTAAACTTAAGTAAAATGGC
>CAZAGS010000019.1:0-24539 GCA_964484955.1 uncultured Tissierellaceae bacterium | reverse complement strand
TATCCACTTTTCTTGCATAGGAAATCCCAGTCCTACAAATATAATATCAGGATTTACCTTATTTATCCTATTTAGTATTTCTTTTTCTTCTTCATGATCTACTAGTCCTAAATGACTTCCTTTAAAGTATCCATGTTGAAAGCCAGCAATTTTTATATTTGGATAATCTCTTTCTATATTCTCTGCAGCTAATTTAGATACTCCATCTTTTCCACCTAATAAAAATATACTGTAAGAATTTTCGTTAGCAATATCTAATAATTTCATAGATGTATCAAAGCCTGTTACTCTTTCTTTTAAAGGCTTTTTCTTGATTTTAGAGCCATATATTAATCCTATACCGTCCGGGATTATAAGATCAGCTTTGTTTAAGAGCTTTCTTAAATCCTTATCTTCCTTAGCTGCCATTACTATCTCCGTATTAGGGGTATAAATAACTGAAAGTTTGTCCCCTTTAAGGTAGTCTCCTAATAAATCCGTCACATCTGCTAGTGTAGTATTATGTATTTTAACCCCAAATATTTTGATGCTATCCATCTAATCACCTACCTTTAGTAATTCCATAGCCATTGTAACATTAGATAAGGCTTTGATTTTTAAGGCTTCATCTCCACGTTTCAATATATCTCTTAGTTTTTCTTTATTATTCCATACATAATCAATATTTTCTATTAAATGATCATAATCTAAGTTTTCAACATTGCTCATATGATTCATTTCCAGGGAATATAATATTCCTTCAACCTTAGGGTCATATACCAATCCTACCATAGGTATTTCCTGGGTTGCTGCGTAGATTAAGGAATGAAGCCTCATAGCAACAATCATGTCTAACTCTTTAATAATACCCATTATATCTTCTACAGCATATTGATCCTTTATTACAAAACAAGAAGATTTATCTACATTATCTAAGACTTTGTTGCTAATATCTAAGTCCTCTGGGTAATGCATTGGTATTAAAATAATATTTACATCATATTTTCGCGTAATATAGTTTATTGTTTTAGATATTATCTCTACTAGATTATCCGCCAGCTTCCAGGGTCTAATAGATATTCCTATGAATTTTTTATCATTAGGAATAGCTTCTTTAGCGAAGATATTCTCTATAACATCTTTTGGTGATGCATCTAATGTAAATACGGGATCCGCCGTTACTACTATATTATCATTTTTAATGTTCATCTTCTCTAAATATGTTTTTGAATCATCATCTCTTAAAGTAATCAAATTGGCACTGTTTAATACCATTTTAGTTAACAACCTATTGCCCTTTTTACTTATTGGTCCTATACCGTTAGCATATACCATTACTGGCTTTTTAAAGACTTTTGCTAAAGTCATTACTGCTAAATAATATAGTAAAGACCTAGTACTTGTAACATCTTGAAGCAAGCTACCTCCCCCACTAATTAGTAATGAGGTGTTTTTTATACCTTTAATAAGCTCACCAAATTTAAACCTATTTATCGACTTAACTGAATACATATCTTCAGTCTTTTTAGGATTATTTGAAAGCACTACTATATCTAATTTTGGATTTTCCTGTCTTATGTCTTTTATAATGGCTTTTAAAATAGCATCATCGCCGCTATTATCAAAGCCATAATATCCTGACAAAAGAACTGATTTTTCTAGAGTCATATATATTCTCCTTTTTAAGATAAGCCTTTTTCTTGATCATTTATTCTTACTAATGTTAATAAGAATGATACTAAAATCCAAAAGGTAAATATTATCTTAGGTAAATAAAGTACATTTTCAACAAGTCCATGAAGCAATACTCCACCTAATGCAGAAATTACACCTGCTGACATAATTCTAATATATTTATCATCATTTTTTATAAGCTTGATTATCCCATATTTGAATAATACAAATAGGAATAGTAAAAAAGCTATTAAACCTGGGATTCCAAGTTCTGCTGCTGTTTGTAAATAAGTGTTATGTGAGTGATATATGGGCATGGTTCTTATATAAGTTTCAAAGGTTTGTTTAAAAGGCAAATGTCCAAATCCCACTCCAGCTACCCAGTTATCACCTATGATTTCTCTGGTAATCCCCCACATAGTAATCCTATAAGCATTTGAGGAATCCTTAAGGTTACCTATACTCAAAATTCTGTTAAGTATGACTGGAGGCAAAAATAATACTCCACCCGTAACTATAGGTATTATAGATAGTAATAATCTTCTTTCTATTAATAATATAAATATTAAAGCTGAAAAAGCAAATCCAAGCCAGCCACCTCTGGATAAGGTTAATACTAATGCTAAGGTAGTTACTGCTGTAGTTCCTAAGAATATAATTTTCTTGTGTAATTTCTTACTATGCCATAATAAGGAAACTGATAAGGGTATAGTAAAGATCAAGTATTCAGCTAATATATTTGGATTGTAAAAAACTGAATATACTCTTGTTCTAATACCAGGATTATTCTCCACATCTAGCCATGCTGCCTCTATTTCTACCCCTACTACATATTGATAAAGACCATAAAGGGCAACTAATGCAGCTGAAAACACTAGCATAGTGTATATTTTATTGAAATCTTCTTTGGTTTTTACACTATTCATCATTACAAATAAAAAGGACAGTCCTCCAAAATGAAGTGCCAAATCTCTAAAACTACCCATAAAGTTAATTGAAGTTATGGTAGATATAATAATAATTATTATAAATAATACAATAGGCATATCTATGGGTGCTTTAGTCAAGGGACTATATTCTCCAAATTTTTGTTTAAATGCAAATACAACTAATAAAAAGAACATAAATAATAAGGCTAAGGTATCAGGAAGGAAGGGAACTAAAAATACTGCTGCCATTAATCCTAATTTTATATCATATAATATTAGAGCTACGCCTATTACTCCCACTATTCCTGCTGCTAAGTATTTAATTGGTAAATAATAATATAATACTGAAAATAATAACCCGATTATTAGGGGTATAAATAATTCTTTACGCTTTAATCCGCTTACCACCAATTAATACCCCCTTCATCTATAGTGAATAGACCTATTAGAAATCTAAATATAAAAGACCCTTTTAATATTTCACCATATCTATCCTTTAAAGTCATTCCAATTAAAGATACTATTATAAGTGTAAAAGCTATTATATAAGATCTACCAGACCAAAATCTTCTTAAGACATTATTTAAAATAATTCCTATTCCAAAGAAAAGAATAAAACTAAATATTGTATTGGCAAGCTGATTATTATCTTTAAAAAGGCTACTTAGCGATTTATACATAATACTATTGTTTCCAATACTTTTAATATAATTATTAATGCCTTTAAACCACTTGCTAATAGTATCTACAATTTTTACGTATATTTTATAAAACAAACTCATTTCTATAATACTTTTATCGGATACAAATACATCTTTGGTTACTGATCCAAAAAATAAGTAAGAAATTGATTTTTTCATAAAATCGGCTATCTTTTTAATAAGACTATTATTGTATCCAAATATAAATAAATTCCATATCTTAACTAAAAACCTAATAACTAGGCTATTATACATATTACCACTCCTAGATTTACTGTACTTCTATTTTCATAACGGTTCCAAAAAATGCTATTCTCTTGTTTTTCACTCTAAACTGTACTCCAATTCTAGTTTGTTCATTACCCGCTATAATAACATCTGGGTTATCTCTAACATCAGCATCAACTGTAAAAGTTGCAACATATTTTTCTGGTATTTCTGCGTTAACCCATTGTCCATTTGATTCTACAGGTTCTTTATAAGGCTCAACTTTAACATCTGTTATGTTTCCTATGAATCCACCCTTATCATAATGATATATTGGATCTCCTACAATTATATTTTCTACCGTTGCCATCCTAACGTCTGATACTTCAAAAGTAATAACTGCTTTTGAATCTTCATTTACAATTATAGGTTTGGTTTTTAAACGACTAGCCCCACCTACTACTATTAGTGCTAATATTAATACAACCATTAAATCTATAATATTAATTAGTCCAAATAGTTTTCCTTTTTCATTAACAATTTTCATTATTTTTTCCTCCACTTATCTGTAATTTCTTTGTAAATTTTTACATGTTGTTCTGCCATGGAATCTGACGAAAAGTTATTTGCAACATCTTGGTACAAGTTTTCGCCCATGGTTCTTATTTTTTCTCTATTATTGTAAAGACTTTTTATCTTTTCAGCTAGTGCATTTTCATCCCCAATAGGAATTAAATATCCGTTGTAATCATCTTTAATTAATTTGGATACCCCTCCTACTTTAGTAGATATTACAGTTTTTTTCATTCTCGCTCCTTCTAATATAACGTAAGGAAAACTTTCACTAACTGAAGTTAATACATTGACATCTATAGCATTAAAAAATGAATATGGTTTCTTTACAAATCCTAGGAAGTGTACATTATCCTGAATTTTAAATTCTTTTACTATATCCTTTAATCTCCGCTCATCATTGCCATCTCCTGCAATTAAAAATATTATTTCCTTATTAGTTTTTAATACAATATTAGCAGCTTTAATAAAAGTTTCATGGTCTTTTACCAGGTCTAATCTGGCCACTATACCTACTATGATTTTATCCCTATAATCAATATTGTAAGTTTTTAAAAATTCATCTTTGCTTTGAAATTCTGGTGGTACATCTAAATCAATTCCATTATAAGCTACAAAAATCTCATCCTTTTTAAATCCTCTCTCTACAAGCATTTCCTTGAAAGTATCTGATATTGCAATATAATAATCAAATATCTTAAGTGCTATTGTATTTAAAGTAGTAAATACAAACTTTTTATATATATTATCTTTGAAATCCAGTTTATAATCACTATGAATGGTTGTAATTAAAGGTCGTTTTACTTTTCGTTTTAAAAACATAGCAATAAAATTAGCCCTTGCCCCATGGCAATGGATAATATCATAGTTGTCTTTTTCTATTTCATCAACCAATCGACCAACCACAGACATGTCTGAACGTGATTTTTGTTTAAATACTTTAATATTTATACCAGCAGCTTTAGCGTCTTCATAAAATGTATCTTCTAAAAAACATATAACATTTGCATCAATTAACTTATTAAGTCCTTTTAGTAGTGAGATAATATGAGTTTTTGCTCCTCCTGTATCTCCTCCACTTATAAGATGAAGTACTTTCATGCAGAATTCCCTCCTTTACTCCAATTTCTTATGTATTATTTTACTTCATATACACCCTTAACCATGAATATAGCATCCTCTGTGGCATATATTCCTCTTTCATCATCTCTAGGAATTATTAATAAATGATTGTGACTTACAGCTTGGTCGTGATTTAACTCATCACCTTTAGTTACATCAGACAATCCACCTAGTGGACCTCCTACAACTTTAGCTTTACCACCTCTAAGTATTAATTCTGTTCCTGCCTTTCCTATTAAGTATTCCCCTTTTTTTACATTTACTATAACTAATTCATTAGAAACACTTGTCCCACCATTCCCACCAGATATATTAGATATTTTTTCATCAATATAAACCTTTATTTGGTCTACTGCTTTATTTACATAAGATAGTGTGACCAATGGATCCCTATCAGACCCTGGTTCAGAAAATACAACCGTTGAACCCCATAATATTACAACTGCACCTAGGCCTACTAATGATCTTTTTATTTTAGTATTCATTATATTCCTCCCGTTTTTGTAGGGGCGAATCTGTGTGTTCGCCCTGGTTTTTATTACCATAGCAAATCGGGTTGACACATAGGTCAACCCCTACGAAATAAATTTCCATGTTAGTTGTTCACTGTCTCTACCTATTATACTATAAAAGCAATAAAAAATAAGCATTATTATATTAATAATGCTTATTTTTGATATGTATGTTGAATTTTGTACTATAGTACTGTTAATCCAATGCTTATCTTTAGTGCATCATCTACTGACCTCATCATGTCGTCGTTGAACCTACCAATTTTTTCTCTTAGTCTTTTCTTATCGATAGTTCTAATTTGTTCTAGTAAAACCACTGAGTCTTTTGGTAGCCCATATTCTGGGGCTGTAATCTCCACATGTGTTGGTAATTTTGCTTTGTTGATTTGGGAGGTAATTGCGGCTATTATTATTGTAGGGCTGTACTTGTTTCCTATATCATTTTGGACAACCAAAACCGGCCTTACTCCCCCCTGCTCTGAGCCTATTACAGGACTCAAATCAGCATAAAATACATCTCCTCTTCTTACCATCATAATAACTCACGTCCTAATAGTCTTGCCTCATACAGTTTTAATTCCCTCATATCCTGTTCAATTCCTATTTCAGCAAGGGTTAAATTTATTTGACTCATTTCCGAATATCCGTTTCCAAAGTTATCATAGATATCCTTTAACCATTTTTCCTTAAAGTAGAACTTCATCGTTTCTATAATAAAATTGCTTTCCCCATCATATATCATAGGTAATAAATCCTCTGCCTCTATCATAAATTTCCACCCCCTGTTTTATGTATAAAGTTTTAGTTTAAGAAAAGATAGTATTATATAATTATAGCTTCTTAGTACATTTTATGTCAACTAATATCAGGATATTAACCTATTAGTCAGTTAAATAATCTACAATTTTGATTACCTTATGTTTTTCTGTATAAACTCTTGGTATTCTCCTACCTATAGAGCATAATATTTCATAGTTTATGGTTCCAAAAATTAGGGCTAACTCCTCGATAGTTGGATACTCTAAATTATCATAACCAATTAATACTACTTCATCTCCTATAGCTACATCCGATATATTTGTTATATCAATCATCATTTGGTCCATACATATTCTTCCAACAATTGGCACACATCTATCTTTTACAAAAACTTTTCCTTTGCCAACATACCTTCTAGAGAAACCATCAGCATAACCTAATGGCAATGTAGCAATTATAGATTCTCTTTCCGTTATAAAAATATGGTTATAGCTAATTCCTGTTCCCCTTGGAACAGATTTTATATTTGAAATTGTGGCTTTAAGTGTCATAGTTGGTTTTAGTGACAATATATTTTGATCAACCTCATTGCTAGGATAATGTCCATATAACATTATTCCAGGTCTAACCATATCCAAATTATATTCTGGTAAATCTATTATTGCAGCTGAACTAGATATATGCCTAATCCCTATATCTATACCCCTATCTACTAGTTTTTTAATCACCTTTAAAAACTTATTATATTGTTCTCTACTATAAGTTTTGTCTGTTTCATCTGCCTTAACAAAGTGAGAGTAGATTCCATCAATACTAATATTCGGTAATAGGCTAATTCTTTCTATATCCATAATAGATTCTTCATTTGGTAAAAATCCTAATCTAGTCATACCAGTATCTATATTTATATGAATCATAGCTGTCTTATTCATGTTAGTAGCTAATTTTGAAAGCGCCTCTGCATCTTTATAGTTATATATGGATGGGATTAAGTTGTATTCTATTAATTTATCAAAATTTTCTTTTGGCGTATAATTTAGTAATAATATTTTAGCTTCTATCTTGGCTTTTCTTAATTCTATACCCTCAGATAAAGTGGATACTCCCAGGTAGTCAGTACCATTTTTTATAAATATTTTTGCACATTCTATAGACCCATGGCCATAAGCATTTGCCTTAACTATAGACATTATTTTAGTTTTATTATGGATAATTCTTTTTACCTCTAAAAAATTATGGGCTATATTGTCCAGGTTTATTTCTAGTTTTACTGCTTTCTTTTCAAGTTTTTCATTCATACTTTATCTCCTTAAATAGGCTTGTTTATATATATTTAAATTTTTTATACTTCACTATTACTCTAGGCACTTTATCCTCATCTAATATATTCAACATGTATGGAGTAAAGTCCTTCTTATTTAGATAAATAATTTGTTCTTTATTATATTTATTTTCATTCATTATCTTATAGTGAAGTACATAGACTTCTTTATCATCTATTTTTTCTTGTCTTATGGACTTTACCGAGTCTAAATTTTGGAAGAACTCTCCTATTAAATAGCCCCTGTCAAATGTTTTTAGATTTTTTATTGTTAAAGATTGACTTATAGTTAAATGATTGATTACTATATCATCACCCAAATACTCAATGGTTAACCCCTTACTTTCTTTTGGTTCCAATACTTCAATTTTATAATCCTCATCTTCACTATATTTTTCTTTGGTTTTATAATAGCTCTTTGATTGTCCCATAGTGATATTAATTTCAGTTTCTGTTTCATAGCCTTGAAAGTTTTCAAAGGCTTTATTAACTTTTCTAGTCAATTTCTCATCTTCACTTCTAATACATGATGTTAACAATAGTATTATAAGAATTGAAAATAAAACAAGTAAGAATTTCTTTTTCATAATATACCCACCCTTATAAGAGTTTTTTCATGGCCTTAGGTATATATTTTAAAATGTCACTGGCTATTAAGCCATATTCACCAAAGTCTAAACTGGCCATATCTCCAGCTAATCCATGAACAAAGGCTCCTAGAATTCCACTATTCATTTCACCAATGCCTTGACATATTAAACTAATAATTATACCTGCTAATAAATCACCACTGCCTGCTGTGGCCATGCCTGGATTTCCTGTTGGATTTATATATACTAGATCCCCATCAGTTATAATTGTATTATTCCCTTTAAGCAGGGTTATAATATTATATTTATTAGAAGTATATTTAGAATAGAAAACTCTATTATCTTGGATTTCTTTTATGCTCTTATTCAATAGTTTAGCCAATTCTCCTGGATGAGGTGTTATTATTGTAATTCCTTTCCTCTCCATTAGTATATCCGGATCATCTGCTATACAGTTAAGGCCATCAGCATCTAATACTATTGGCTTATCATAACATAAAAGTAATTCTCTAACCATCTTAGTCTTTTTATTATCAATGCCCAGTCCAGGTCCAATTACTAATCCATCCGTTCCTTTAACTAAATCTAATATCATATCTACATCATATATTTCCTTGACTATAACTTCAATAAATTTATTGGACATTATATCAACTAATTCACTTGGGACAAAGGAATATACTAATCCAGACCCTGTTCTTAAGGCAGCCATAGATGCAAGGTAATTAGCCCCAGTCATTCCACGGCTGCCAGCCACTACTCCAACTTTTCCATATGTTCCTTTATGGGAGTCTTTTTTTCTTGATCTTAGTATTCCCTCCACTTCAGTGGGAATAACTATATCAACTTTATTATTCCAATTTACTATAGCAATTGAAATTGCATAATCCGCTTCATGGGATATTGAAATTTCTATATTATTAATATCCTTTAAAAATTCATGCTCTACATTAAATCTTACTTGTGGCTTTCCAAATTTATCATGATAAATTTCTACATCTTTAAAAGATATTTTTCCTATGCCAGTACCAATTGCTTTACTAATACTTTCTTTAACAGAAAACAATCCTGCAACTGTTTTATAGTTATGGTTTTTTTCACTAATATATTGGAGTTCATTTCTAGTAAAAATTCTATTATAGAAACTATCACCACTATTTTCTAATATCTTTTTTATTCTATTATTGTCTACTATATCAATACCAGTAGTTTGCATAATATTTACATCTCCTTTTTCCATTTGATATTTATCAATAAAGAATTTAAAGATTTCTTCTGTCCTTTATATTAACTAATTCTTTGTCTCTTTCTTGTATTACCAGTTCTGTATCCAAATTCAATATTCGTGATAAAACTTCTATTAATACTCTAGTAAAGTCTATTTTCCATTCTGTCATTATAGGGTCGTAGGTCAGGGAATAGGCGGCTATTTTACCTATATCTCTTTCTATAGTTCCAATTTGACATTCTTCAAAATCGATTCCGTAAATTACATCATTCTTGATAACAAAATTTCTAAAGTTTACGTCAAATAATATAGTATTATTATAAACTTTATTAATATTTAAGTAAAATTCACTTAACCATTGACCTAGTTTCTCTATCATTTTTATATAATTAGTTGACCCATCCTTCTCAATGCTTTCATACCAATCTAATAGTGTAATTATTCCTAAGTCTTCTAGAATTAATGTTTGTTCATTGATTTCAATTATTTCTGGTACTTTACATTCATTATGCTTTAAGATTTTTAATATTTCCACTTCTTTTTTCATTCTAAAATTATCAGTAAAAGTCTTTTCTATGTAGCTATTGCCTTCTTTAATTATTCTAAAGACTTGATTTTTCTTGCTATTGAGCCTTGTTTTTTCTATCATATCTTGTCGCCATGTGAATATACAAGAGCCTTTTCTTCTATTAAATTCACCAGTTCTCCTATAGATGTCATTGAATTAATAACAGGCAAACCCTTATACTCAGATAATGTTGAAGAAATCCTCCCTGATATGGCAAAAACTAATTCATCAAGTCTGTCTTCAACACCTTCTATATCGTGGGCAGCAATTATCTTTGGTGCAATTGAATCGCTTACTCCTTCTAATATTACATAATCTTGATTATAAAAGCTGAGAATTTTATTTATATCTAGCTTTTCAGGAAATAATATGTCTGTTTCATACATTCCCCTAGCAGTTACAAGTTCTGACCCTGCTTTCTTATGCCTATCTGTATTGGAGCCTTCTACTTCCATGGTAAAGCTCTCAAAATGTATTTCTTTAACTGACCCTACTGTGTAGTTTCTCCTTTTTAATTCTTTTATTATATTTTCAATAGTTGTTGTTTTTCCTGATAAACTTATTCCAACAATCGATATTATTTTCATATTCCACCTCTTATCTTGTTATTATTAATCCTAGAAATCCTATTAAGCTAATGCTAATAATTATATAATCCATCATTCTCATTTTTAATACCAAAAAACTAGTTCTCTGGGGGTAAGCTCTAAATCCTCTCATTTCCATTGCAATTGCAAGTTCTTTAGCCTTAAGTATTGAATTAGTAGTTATAGGTAAAAGTAGATACTTATATATTTTAATCTTTTCTTTGAATTTTATCTTCCTTAAGTCTACCCCTCTTAATTGTAAAGCTATTATCGTATCTACCATTTCGTCTCTAAGGATTGGTAAAAATCTAATGGCAATGGAAACCATAAATGCAATTTCATAAGGTACTTTCATCTGTACTAAAGCTTGTACTAGCTCTCTACTATTTGAAGTAGTAATAATCACAGATGAAATAATAATTATACTTATTCTAAGTATAAATTCCAATGCCCTAATAAGACCATGATCTGTAATTAAAATAAAGTCACCCATACTAAACACTGTATTTCCCGTTTTGCTAGTTATACTCTGTATAAATGCAATTGCTAGCATAAGTAATATTAGTTTTTTAATCCTCTTTAAAATAGATATTAAATCACTTTTCAAAGCAATGGCAATTATTATAGCTAGTATTAATAAAACTGCTAATTTTAATAAATCATTATATATTATAGCCAAAGTTGATATAACAAGTACCATTACTAACTTGGTTCTGGGATCTAAATTATAGTTTTTCATCTAGTATAATCTTGCCCCCTTCAAGCTGGATTAATCTTTCTCCATTTTTATCAATAAAAGTCTTATCATGACTTATGATAAGACTACCGATACCTTTGTCTTTTAAATCTTTTAAGATTAATGATAACTTATCTATTCTTTCATTATCTAATGAAGCTGTAGGTTCATCAAAAATAAGGTATTTAGGATCATTCATTAATATTGCCGCTATTGCCAGTCTTCTTTTTTCACCATAGGACAATAACGCTGGATAGGAATCCCTTAAAGATTCAAGTTCAAAGACTTGAAGCATTTCTTCTGCCTTCCACAGAACTTCTTCTACATTGATCTTATTCTTTAACAGCAGCGGAAATGTAAGCTCTTCAATCACTGAACTAGCAAAAAGTTGTAAATCAGGAAATTGAAAAACATATCCTAAAATTTTACCAATCTCACCTAATGACATATCTTTGCTATTTTTTCCCATAATAAAGATATGGCCAGACTGTGGCTTTAAAATCCCCATAATTAACTTGGTCAGAGTAGTTTTTCCCGCTCCATTTTCACCAGTAATAATAGTTGTCTCACGGCAATTAATCTTTAAGGAAAAATCTTTAAATATGGTTTTGCCTTTATTATATTTATAAGTAATATCTTTTAATTCTATATAATTATCCATAGTCACCCTACATATAAATTATTTTGTCTGCAATTTTAATATTCTCCATTTTATGGTCTACCATGATAATAGTTTTGCCTTGTTCTTTTAAGTCTAGAAGTATTCTTCTAATAGCCTTTCGTCCATTATCATCTACCCAAGACATTATCTCATCACATACTAATATTTTGGGTTCCATCATAAGTACTGAGCCTAATGCAATAAGTTGTTGCTGTCCTCCAGATAGATTGTTTGGGTTATCATATCTATGGTCTTCCATACCTATAATCTTTAATATACGATCCATTCTTCTTCCTATTTCTTCCCTATGAATACATAGGTTCTCCGGACCAAATGCTAACTCATCTTCTATTGTTGGAGAAAATAGTTGTGTGGAAGGATTTTGGAATATTATACCTACTGTAGTTACAAGATGGCCTAAATCCATATGGCTTATATTATTATTAAATATTATGACTTTACCGTTGAAATCACTGTATTTATCCTTAGAGATTAATCCACAAATACATTTACACAGTGTTGTTTTACCACTACCACTTTTACCTACTATGGCTGTAATTTCTCCCGATTCAATTTCTAGATTTATATTGTTTAATATCAAGTTAGAGGAGTTTTTATATTTAAACTTTAGATTAATTATTTCAACTGCTTTCATCTTCTTACCTCAATTTTTGTAAGCCATTTGCACCTACGATTACTAAACTGATCTTCTTTTACTATTACCTCATAAGGACCTGTACCACCATTGTCTAAAGTTCCTAAATATTTTCCATCTTCCATATATGCTATATAAACATTATCATCTTTTAATACCTCTTCCCCCGAATAGGCCACTGCAAAACTGTCTACTCCACTAAGTATAATTATATCACTTTTACTTATTGTGATTTTCAAATTCAAAAATAATTCTTTTAATTGAATCCCATTATATGTATGTATACTTGCTTTTGTAGATGATGTATCTAGAATTGCTTGAAATTTCTCTTCGCCAGCTGATTTTATATTATCTATATTTATAATTACCTCTTCATTATCACTTATAATTAATATCTCTGCATTATCTAGTAACTGTTTTTGGACTTCTATTGACGGTTTATTTAATTTGAAAGTAATAAAAATAATAAGCATTAATACTAGCATGACTAAAATTACTATTAGTATTTTTTTATCCATATCTAGTGCTCCTTCTTAAAATATGGTACTACCATATCTTCATTTATACATATCCCATGATTACCACCATAGTCTGTCTCATGCATTCCATGATCTGCAGTAAGAATAATTGGACCCTTCCAAATATTGCTAATTTCTTCTAGATATCCGTCAATAGTTACAATATAGTCCATTGTTCTCTTATCCTTAGGTCCATAAGAATGACCTCTATCATCTATTCCATGAAAGTGAATAAAAATAAAATCATAATCTTCACTTGCTATTTTTTTTGCAGTTTCATAGATCTCATCATCTATATCTCCATCATTATTAGTATCAATGTGTAATATAGGTTCTATTTCAGAGTTTAATATTTTTATATCTGCTTCAAGTAGGGCAGTTTTTTTCTGATTTTTAATTGCATAATCAAATATACTGTCTACTTTCATAGTTCTAAAATTTCTATTATGTATTCCATTTATATCTGGTGTTTGGCCAGTTATCATCGCAGCAAAGCCTGCATTTGTCACAGGGGTAAATACACTTAAAGCTTCATTTTTGAAGTGCTGATTTAAAAATGAAAGAGTACCCCTTTCCTCAGCTAATTTATATTGCCCTAAGGAAAATCCATCTAATAGTACTAGCATTACTTTCTCACTATTATCTAGATATGTTCTGGCATCATAATATGAATCAGTAATACTATAATAATCCTCCGCCAAATAGATTCCTACTATATCTTTACTTATGGTTATTAGCTTATCTATAGCGTAAATGTTAGTAGAGTCACTATCCAAGTAGATATCTGGTGATACATTAAAAACTGAGCCAGAACTATTAATAATGTAAACTTCACCTGTAATTTCCTTTTCTAAGATTTGCCTTAATTGTATTTTTTCACTTGGTATATAATCTAATATCAAATTCTCATCTTTATTAAATATGGCTATACCTTCTAATTCACTAGTCCCAATTTTTGATTTTTTATTGAAAGCAGTAAGAATCAAGATAAAAATAACTACTGACAATAAGAATATTAGAAATTTTTTGTTCATATTTTTTTACACCCCATATCTTTATAAATCAATATTTAACTTTTCTAAACTTTTAATTAGGCTTAGTGCTATAATTCCGCCTATTGCACCAGATAATCCAGCTGTTGAAAGTAGTAATATTAATGTAAGACCTGGTAATCTAAAAAATAATAGATTAGAAATTAAGCTACCAGTTACATTGGCTGCCATACATCCGAAAACATAATGTAAGATATTATACTCTTTATTTTTTGATACAAGAAACACCAGGTCAGTGGCTAATCCAGGCAATGTATATGATATTATACTCATAATTCCATGGGTACCCATAGTACCAGTAACAATTACTAAAATACCTTGTACTATTCCGATAAGTATACCTGTTCCAAATTTCTTTACATAGCCTATTCCAATTGCAATCCATAGCATGTAAAATCCCCCGGCTATAGCTCCACCAGGGATAAATAAGGGACCTGTGATAATATGCACTAAAGGTACTATTATAGGCTTTGTAGCCACACCTAAAGCAGAGATAATTCCTATAACTACAAGATCAAAAGCTGTAAATTTGCTTAATATATTTTTCCTCTTTTTCATATATACCTCTTATCTAATATAGTTTTATTACTCTATTAATATCATATCTACATGTTTTATCCATCTTTGACTAAAGGGATCCCTTCTTATTACTAATTGATAAGGGCCATGTCCTTTTCGTTTTCTTGATTTCAGATACTCCCCATCTCTTTCAAAAGTCAAATATGTATTACTAGGCTCTTTTAATTCATCCATACTTAATATTATCCGATATCCATCTGATGCATTAAAAGTAACCTTTTCAAAATTTGATAAATCTAAATCTAAGGAATGGAAAAGTTTCAATAGCTCTATACCTTTATACTGAGTTTCTACTGGCTTATGTCCACTACTCCTAACAACCACAGGAAATAAAGTTGCATCACTGTTATTATAAATAAAATCCCTATCTAAAATAATTTCCTGCTCACCATACTTAATAGTTATGGTGGTATTTTCTTTTTCCTTAATTAGAAATATAAGTATGATAATAATTATAGTTACAAATATTAAAAATATCTTTTTCTTATTCACATCTTTCTCCTTAATTCTTATTCATAGCTTGACTTACTCCATTTTTCACTCCACTTAAGAATCCTCTACTGGTTACTGTAGCCCCGCTTATTGCATCTATATTCAAATTTTGACTTTGGATTATTTCTCTTCCCATATTTTTAAATACTTCTTCGTAGTATCCTGATGTTTCTCTATGCTTTATTACTTCTATTTTACTAAGCTTATTTTCTTCAACGGTTACCTCAATAAGCATAGTCCCTCCAAAACCAACTCCAACACTTTGATATACACCGCTTTCTATATCTCCTATATTCAGCATGGTATTTTGTCCTCCATATGGAAATAACAGTGGGACAAACACATATATTGATAACAATATTCCCAGGCCTATACTTATATATAAATTGTTTTTAATTTTCTTTCCTGCAAATTTTATAGAGTAACCCCTTGAATTCTTTATACAATTAGTCCCTGTACACTTAAGACAATTAATACATTCGGGAGATATGTCTAATTCCTGGCTATATTCTATATCTACAGGACAATCATCAAGGCAAATTGAACATCCATTACAGGTTTCATTTCTGTTGATCTTTAAAGGTCCAATAGCATATATTAGACTTTGAAATGCACCTAGGGGACAAAAGATCCTACAAAATATTCTTTTATAAAATAATGATAAAATTACTATCATAATCAAAACAATAAATCCTATTTCAATTTTAATCCCCATAAATATATTTAAAAAAGCTAGCCATGGTGATAGAGGCGATATGTAGTTACCAAGTCTAATGGTTGTCAATATAAGTAATAAGATAAGTATAAAATATTTAAGCCACTGGGGATTAAATATTTTATTTTTCATTAGGACTTTTCCCTTAATTCCTATCTTATTTCCCACATACTTAAAAAAGTCTTGTATAGACCCTATTGGGCATATAAAACCGCAAAATATCCTACCCATAAAAAACGATGTTACAATTATTGAAATGGTCAGTGCTATAGCCCTGGTTATTCCCCTCCAGCGATAGGATACATCTGTAAATAATGATTTTAAGGCACTCCATCCACCATAGGGATTAAGGTCCCCAATAGCTAAAAGTTTTATATATATTTGATCTTTAATATAAAGGTAGTAAATCACACAGTTCAATATTACTAAAATAGTTGTGGCTAATTGTATAACATTTCGTTTTCTATGCTTCATAGTTTTTCTATCCTAAGTAATTCTTCTATAACTTCTAAATCACTAATATATAATCTGGTTTTACCATCTTTGTAAATTAGATGTGAGTCCAGTAAATCATTTAAATCTAAAGATACTTGGGAATCATCTATGGATATGCCAACAAATTTACTATTATCATCCCACCTCATACCAGCTGTTAATAGTACATCCTCTAAATTTAACCCTTCTTCCCCTTGTATTTCTTTGGTTCTTACAACAGTTTTCATTTTTTCCGGGAAAATAACTGCATCCTTAGTAGTTGAAAAGTGTGTCATTCCTTTTACATTCATTCCAAGTTTGAAACTTGGACCTATATTCATAGGTGAATTTTCTCCTTCATATTTAATAAAATACCTATTTCTAACCATTGATATAGTCTCGTTTTTTATTAAGCCATCAGATGCGCCCATTGTGAAAAGTCCCTTTTCATCAACGTAATCAAATTTCCTAAGAATCTTTCCTACCTCTATAGACTTATCTCTATTTCCATAATATTCATAATCATAAGGTTCAATATCGACTATCAACTCATCAAATATATGGACCTTATCAATATCCTTAGTAGATATTTTATCATATAAATCTATATTAGAAACCATCTTTACCCAATAAGGCCCTAATTCTTTAGGTATTGCAACTCTCATGGGCTTTTCTTCATCAGTTAGCGGTTTCCCATCTACTTCCCATACTAAAATTACTTCACCAGCCTCCAATTTGTCTCTGTCAACCATTGTATAGTAGCCATCACGACCACTTATTCCAATACCTTCATATGAATCCAAATCTATTCCTTCTGTTTTTAAAACATCTCTAATAGTGGGACCTTTTACTTTCATTTCAGTTTTAGTTCCTGTAGTATTTATTAATACAACATCCATTTCTATTTGTTCATATTCTTTAATTTTATCAGTATCTATCCTTATGGAGCCATCATCCCAATTTATTGAAAAACTATTAGTATCCTGCTGCCACATCTCTTGAGGAACAACATCCAGTACCCTGTCCATTTCTTTATTGTGTACCTTATATTGAAAAGCTCCAATTGCAGCATTGACTGCATTAATAACTGCTTGAGAGCTTACTGTTGCTCCTGTTACTTGAACAATATCTTCAGGATTTTCTTTATTTAAAACTACTAAATTTAGGTATTTATCAGTTTTAATATTTGTAAATCGATTAATAAACCAGTCCTCATCTATATATTCAGCATATCTAGGGGTTTCTGTATGACTTAAGATTTCAATTCCAATTAGTTGGTTATTTTCTTCATCTATGGCTGCCAGTATTTCTATAGGCCCAATATAGCCAACACAATTTACAACAAAGGCTTTCATTACACCATCAACTTCATAAGCCCTTCTTACAGCTGGCATATTCATAGAAATAAAAAGATCATCAGATATATCCTTAATTAAACTTATATTTTTAGCATTTGGATAAAAGTTTCTTACTTTAAGCTCTTCTTCGCTTGTAGTATCGTTAAAATAAAATAGAACTCCAACTATTACAATAAGAATTACTATTAAAATTATATACAGTCTTCTATTTTTCATATTATCACTTACCTTATTCTACAATTATTCTATCAATCTTTGAAACCCATTGTGGCTTGTTAACATCTCCTGCTTCGGCTTGTCCTACTATTAACTTATAAGGAGGCCCTTCAGAAGAATCATATTCTTGTCCTTTTTCTTCCCAGGCAATAATCATTGGGAAGGCTTTATCTGGATTTGTTTCGTCTATATAATCTTGTCTCTTTACCTGGTCTACTGTAAATTCAACTTCGTATCCATCTGTAGCTATAATTTTTATATAAGTAGCATCTGGTGAAATCTTAGTCTTTTCCTCTAATAACTTCCATAAGTTTACACCTCTAAAATGTGTATAACTTGTTGTACCAAAGTTATTTAAGGAATAAAAATCATCTTCAAATATTATTTCAGTCATCTTTTTTAAATCATCTAAAGCAAAAGTACTTTCTACTCCTACCTTACCTTTTATTTTGATAGCATTCTTCTTTTCTACTACTTCTTCTTTTTCCTCAACTTCAATGGGGCTATCTTTTTCTGCTTCTTTATCTGGAACTGCTTCCTCTGCTTGTAATACAGGTTCATTCTCACCCTTGTCTGCTAGTTCTATCTCTTCTTCATCTAAATCATTATTATCTTCTACATCCTCTTTTTCTATTTCCTGTTCTTCTACTTTTTCTTCTAATAATGCAATAGACTCTTCTACATTAGTTTTCTTTGAACTACATCCAACAATATTAATAGCAATAATTAATAAGACAATAATTAAGATACTACTATTATTAAACTTTTTCATCTTTACCTCCTAAGAGAGGCAATATGACAAGTCATATTGCCGTTAATTAATATTTTAAGAATCTAAATAGCATTACTAAAGCTTGGGCTCTAGTTGAATTTAAATCTCCACGGAAAGTATGATCTGGGAAACCTTTAATAATTCCTGCTTTTAATGTAGCTGCAATGGAAGATTTATCCCTTTCTTCTACTTTATCTTTGAAACTTGATAAAATTTCTTTTATTTCTTCAGATTCTAACTTATGATTTAATGAATTACCTATTGCCAAAGCCATTTCTCTTCTACTAATTGCTTTATTAGGCTCAAAGTTTTTACCTGCATATTCTTTTAATAATCCAGCATGTTTAGCTTTTATTATGTCATCTGCAAACCAATCAGTAGATTTTACATCTTCAAAAGGCATAGCTTTAGTTTCAACCTCATTAATGCCTAGAATCCTAACCATTAAAGTAAAGAATTCCGCCCTACTAATATTATCCTCAGCTTTAAATTGTCCATTGCTACCTTTTATATAGCCCATGGTAGTCATATTCTCAATATCTGTTTTTGCCCAATGATTCTTTATATCTGGGAATGTCTTTACATTTTTTTGAACTCCGACTCCCCCATTTGTTCCAATTAGAATTTGTTCTCCATGTGAATCTAAGGCATAGACACTATTCCATTGTGGTGTGGGGAGGTGATTTGATGAGTTGATTTTTTCTACAACTTTTCCCAGACCTTGTGTCTTTACTAGTCCACTTTTTAATGTGGCAATATATAGCAGTCCATCTTTTTCTTTATCTGCCATTACTAGTCTTATGTCATCATCTTCTGCTATTCCTGGATAAATATCTTTTGCTTGATAAACAGTTCTTTCTCCCTTATAAATATAGTCAATTTCACCTTGACCAAATCCCGGTGCATTTCCTGACCTTACAACCCATACGCCACCTTTGGAGTCTATTGAGATGCTTCTAACCCAGTTTATATTAAAGTTATTTTTATCAAAACCTTCATAAGTTGTTACCTTTCCATCTTTAGCCAAATAATTATATCCACCAAAATATGCAGGATTGCTTTCATCCCCATCATCACCTGGATAATAACCTAGCCATACTCCGCCATTTTCATCAGCTACCATTGCATCTATGGAATAAGGCAGTAAACCTTCTTCATGAGTATAAACTTTCCATTTATCTTCTCCATCTATATAAACTGCCCCATTTTCCGTACCTACCCAAAGTCCTCCATTACCATCCAATTCTAATTCCTGAGCGAAATTTGCTGGTAGTAAGGAATTTTCTGTGTTTAACAGTTTCCATTCATCATTTGATTTAACTAGTATTCCTTGTTTTGTTACAGGGCTTCCCAGGGTTACCCAAAGTTCACCATTTTCCCTTTGAGCAATGGCATAACAAGTATCTACTTTTACTGTACCTGCATTTTCAGTTGTTATTTCTTTTAAGTTAGTCCACTTACCTTCAGGTGTTCTCATTGATAGTCCACCATTATTAGTACCTACCCATAGGTTTCCATCTTTGTCATACTTCATTACTCTTGCACTAGCCTCTGTTAGCTCTTTACCCGTATTGTTTTTATATGTTACCCATATCTTTTCGCTTACCCTTTCTTCTACTGCACCTAGCTCTTCTAATTCTGGTAAGTCTAACTTTTTTACATCCTTCATTTCAGGGGCTTCATAATCCCCACTACCTACAACTATACAGTCTGTCCATTTTATCCACATGGATTTGTTTTCTTCAATTATAAGTCTTAAAGGGCCAAAAGCATTATTATTTACATATCCATTACTATTTTCTTTTGGAACAAGTGGATATCCATCTGCAGCATAGGCTAAAATTATTTGTTTAAGCTTACCTTTTGAATTTAGGACACCATTTTTTATTTGGTCACTACTTCTTAAAATTTGATTATAATTTTGTCCACTAAATACTCTAACACTTGGTGAATCAACCCCATCTTTTAACTTTACAAATTTTGATATAAGGTCCCATAGAATTATACCTTCAAATTCTCTGATTCCATCTCCACTATATATATCTCTAGCTGCATATTGATTTAAAGATTCTACTTGTCTTAGTGTTAGTGTTACAGGTTCTACAATTTGTGACCCTGTAATTCTTAGAACTGGAAGATCTAAGTATTCAGTATAAACTCCATGATTATGATTCCAAGCGGAGTCTTTTGAAACTTCTTGGCTTGTTTTTTCTCCATCTCCCTGATTAGATGCATCTGTTGATATTGGACTGCCACCACCAATAATTATTTCTTTTATAAATTGTACTTGATTGGAACCATTTGTATCATTATAACTTGTCTTTCCAGAAATCACCCTTAAAGGTCCTCCCGCATTCATTAATCCTGGGTTATAACCATCATCAGTGGGTCTCTTTACATATGGATATCCATTGAATCCATAAGCTACTATTACAGGCATTCCTGTATGTAATGGCTCAACTGTGCTTCCATCAAAAGTTCCATCCCCAGTATCTCTTGCATCCTTTTCGTAATAGCCATATAAAGAACTATCCTTTATGTCTTTTATAGTCATAGGTGCAAAATTATAATTATCTGCAGCTATAAATTGTAAGCTTGTGGATTCATCAATTTTAGGATCCAGTCCCGCCTTAAGAAGTAATTCCCAAAGTTTTACTCCTTTATATCTATTGTAATACCAAAAATATTCGCTATTTGAAAGACTATATTCATCTTCAAATTGAATATCTTTCATATTTTCTATATCTGTTACTTTATATCTCTTTTCTTTTTTCATTTTATCTCCATGTATAATTATTTCATAATCCGTATATTGTGGATCATTATATGGAGCATAGGTGTGTTCATATATATTTTTAGCATCTTTTTCTTCTACATATATATATGCTACATTTGATAGCTCTTCTTTTGGAGAAGTCCCTTGGTCATATACTAGTTTAAAGCAGCCTTGCCCATTATACTTATCAGCTCTATAGCCTACATCAGTTTCTAAATATACCAAAGGTACTTCATTAACTCCATATGCAATAGTATAATCGCCCGCTTTTTCAATTGGAACAGTGGCAATAGTTTGTCGTGAATTATTTTTAAATATTATATTACCAGCATTAGACTTAACCTTTACATATTCATCAATTAAATACTTTGCATTTATACCTTCAAAAGTATTTTTTACAATTTTATCTTTTACTTTTTCATAATAAGTTACTTTTTCTTGCCCCTTAACATCTTCTTCTATTTGTCTTAATGAAATGGCCCTATATCCCTCTACACCTGCTCCTTCGATGGTAAAAGTAGCACTAGTTATTGCATCTATATCATATGGTGCTCCATCATAGCTAATATGTTTGTATGGAGAATCTATAGCACCACTATCAAGTGCCCTTTCTTCACCAATAGTAATCTTTATTACTCCTTTCCCCCAACTGGACATATTCATATCATCAATAGCAACTTGTCCAAATGTTAATTTAGGAAAATCCTTTTCTTTATCCTTGTCAGTAATAGCTTTGTCGCTCCATTTTATAGGAGGTGCAAATACATTTTTAGGATAATCTGCTAAAACAGTAGTATGAGTAACAATCATTGCTCTAGCTTTAACTTTGCTAGCTTCTGTGAAGTCTTTATAATAGTATGTATTCTTTAACTGACTGATAGTTTTACTAAATTTAAAACCATCTGCACAGGTGAAATTAACAATATAATCTTTATCTATTTTTAAATTATCTTTTCCAATTAGGTCAAATAAATCATAGCCCTTAGATTTTACTATTTTATGAAAGCCAAGGCTATTATTTGTTGAATAGTATTCTTCTGAAATCTTGTATTTTGTCCAATCTCCAGCCTTTATTACTACATCTTTATTTACACCAATTCCAGTTATCAATAAATCTGTAGATGCTGCCTCCACAGATCTGGATAAACTTGATAGAGGAGAAATTATCATACTTAAGATAAGTAAAAAAACTATTAATTTTCTTCTCATAATATTATTCATTTAATTTGCCTCCTTAATTTTATACAAATGAGCGAAAGCCAAGGCCATCGCTCACTTATCTTGATTTCTAATTACTTAAATAATGTATTATATACTACAGTTGCTGCTTCTGCCCTATTTACTACTTTGGCAGGCTGGAAGTTTTCAGTTGCAATATCACTAAATGAACCTTCAGACTCTAACCACGCTACTTCATTTTCTGCCCAAGCAGGAACATCAGCTTTATCTACAAATTCAGATTTATCCATTGTAAACTTGCTCATCTTTTCTTGCTTAACTTTGCCTGCTTGAACAGCAGCCCTAGCAACAACAACTGCCATTTCTTGTCTAGATATTACTTTGTTAGGTATAAAATTACCTTCTGGGTATCCTTCAAATAATTTTGCATCAACAGCAGCTTGTACATATTTAGCAAACCAATCTGCTGATTTAACATCAGTAAAACTATCTTTGTATTCAGCTTGTTCAATATTTAAGGCTTCAACTACAATTTTACAGAATTGTGCACGAGTAAATTCTCCTTCAGGAGCAAATAATCCATTACCAATACCATTGATTATTCCTTTTTTAGCAAGTTCTTGTATAGCAGTTTCCGCAAATTTGAATTCTTCTGTTATATCAGTAAATAGAATTACATCTACTTCTTCTGCAGGCTCCTCAGTTTCTGCCTTTGGCTCCTCAGCTTCTACAGTAGCTTCTCCAATTTCTATTTTATTTACAAATTTAAAGACTGTATTAAATTCTCCATCTTCTTTTAATTTTCTATAAACTGTAATTACTTCATTGTTTTCTTTATCTAATATAACTTCTCCATCAGCTTCATAAGCTAACACATATTTTAAATCTACATTTAAAATATCTTTAAGTACTTGTGGATCAATAGGATATCCATCTGCTGCTGTAAAATGCACTTCAGCATTTTCAGCTGTTAATCCAGCTTTTTCTACTAATAGATATGCAAGACTAACTCCCTTTACATCCACTGTCTTTTCGCCAGATTTGCTGTTATAAATATAAGCTTCATCTATTTGAGCTTCTTCAGGCATACTTTTTAGATCTTCAAGCGTAAGCTTTAGGTCTGTTACACCTACCCCTGTGATTTCTACTACATACTCTTTTGTTAGTTCTGCAAATACCATTGATTGCGATAAAATCAATATAATTGCCAATAATAATACTGACATTCTTTTCCCTTTTCCAAACATAATTACATCCACCTTTCCTTTTCAATTTTAATTTAACCAAGTCTTCTAATATTGTTATAAAATCAAAAACAAAAACAGCACACCTGATAGAATGCTGTTCAATAATATTCTCCTTTCCATCAGGAGGCTTGGCCGTTTCCAGTCAAACCCTATCGGCATACAACCATAAACATAGTTTGTAGGTTAATATGCTCGGAGACTTATATAGTTAATTAATATTTTAACACAATCATATTTTAAAGTAAAGTGATAAACAGGCTTATAGCCAAATTATTACATATAGTTTGTTTATAATTTTATCTTTCTACTTCCTGGTTTTACAATTTCTTTTCCTTCTTTGCAAATAGGACAATTTTCTT
>CAZAGS010000018.1:0-25253 GCA_964484955.1 uncultured Tissierellaceae bacterium | reverse complement strand
TTGAAAAGAATGGACAAGCTGTTGGTTTTATGTTGTGGTATCCAGATTTTCATCAATTAATGAATCCAAGTGAAAGTGTAGGCTTAAAAACTGTTATAAAAAACAAGATATTTCTTAATAAAATTAAAACCTTTAAGATCGTAGAAATGGGAGTGATTCCAGAGGAACAAAGTAAAGGAGCAATACTTGCATTATTTAATCATTGTTTTAAGTTAACAAAAGATAAATATAGATCCTTTGAATCAGGCTGGGTCTTAGAAGAGAATTTTAAATCTAAAAGCTTTGGAATAAAATGGTCGGATGGAGAGGACAAACATTATCGGGCTTATATTAAGGATGTGAGGTAATTGTCCTTATCACTAGAGGATTTAAATCCATTACTAGACTTATTAAAAGAGATAAATCCATGCAATCAAGAATTAGATTCCACAGATCATGCTAATATTATAAGTTATTCTTTAAAACTAAATATATTTAATTTTACTAAACTGTTTCCAATACATATCCAAGCCAGAATAATAGGGCTGCCTATTTCTATAAGTGAGAAGGGATATTGGGGAGATGTAAATACTGTGAAACAGATAATCCACAGCAAAAAGGGTTTAAAGATTGTGTTAAATGCTGAAGAGGACTTAGGGACTTCGGGGAGAACATTATCTACTTTTGTGTTTAACAATAGATTTAAAGAATTTGATGATTATTTAGATGCACTTAGATGCTCTTATAGAAGGAGAATTAAAAAGGCACTAAAATATAGAAGTAAACTAGTTATAAGAAAGATAAATAAATGCGAATTTACAAAAACACATTATAGACTATATCTATCTATAATGGAAAGAACCGAAAATCCATTGGAAGTTTTGCCTATGGACTTTTTTATAAATTATGATAGCCAATTATATGAATTCTTAGATGCAGATTCTAATGAGTTAGTAGGATTTATTCAATTAAAAGAAATAGATGACTGTCTTTACTTTTTCTTCGGAGGATTTAATAAGATAGGTAATGAAAAGTATGATCTATATTATAATATGTTGATTAAGATAATAGAAATAGGAATTAAAGCAGGTGTAAAGACTATTAATTTTGGTCAAACAGCTGAAGAGAGCAAATTAAAGATTGGCTGCGTAGAAGTGCCAAAATACTTATATATTCATCATAGTAATATAATTATAAATAAAGTACTACAATTATTAGCGCCACTCTTTTCCTATAAGCCATATAAGATAAGGCATCATGTATTTAAGTCAGATTCTAAGGGGATAGGCCTATGATAGTATTCTTAAAAAAAGTAAGAGTATCCACCATCTTTTCTAAATTTGAGCCTGTAATAGTTGAGCCTTTGGAATTATCTTATTTAAAAACTGTTCTTAATGATATGAATATAGAAAATCACCTTATAGATGAACTCTTTCTATTGGAAGAACCTAAGGATATAGTGGCGGATGTAATAATATTGACAGGCTATAATGTAGCTGAGGATAAAATTTTAAAAGAAGCTAAAGATTATAAAAAAAGATTTCCAAACTGTAAAATAATAGTAGGAGGGGTCCATATCCAACTAAACAGGGAAGTATTTCATAAGGAATATATAGATTATGTAATTCATTCTCAAAGTGTAACTATATTTAGAACAGTTATAGAAAATATTATAGACAATAAATTACCTGTATCTAAAGGTGTAGATTATTATCATAATGGATATTGGCATCTAGGTGAAGCAGACAGAGTATTAAAGAGAGAAAACATATTACCAGATAGAAGTCTGTTCTATAACTTTGAGGATAGATTAAGGTATTTAGAAAAGCGACAAGTAGCCCTTATTAAAGGCAGCATAGGCTGCCCCTATAATTGTTCTTACTGCTTTTGTAAGGATCTTAATCATGGACACTATATAAGATCTAATTATAAAAAAATGGCAGAAGAAATAAAAGAGCTTAATGCTAATTACTATTGGATAGTAGACGATGTATTATTTGCAAATAGAATAGATGCCTTAGAGTTTATCCATTCCATGGAAAGTATTGAACCTAGGAAAAAGATAATAGGATATTTAAGAGGGGATTTCATATTAAAAGAACAAGACTTACTAGCTGGACTTAAAACAGCTGGATTAGAAGAAGTTATTGTAGGATTTGAGGCTACTAACAATGAAGAGTTAGATAGTTATGATAAATCCATAAATGCATTGGATTACCCTCAAATCATATCCCTATTGAAGGATAATAATATAGATTTGACGGCTCTTTTTATAGTTCAACCAGATTATGGACTAAAGGATTTTTCTAACCTATATAGATTTATAAAAAAGAATGGAATAGAAGTATTTACAATATCCATATTAACACCTTTAAAAGGAACTAAGAATTATGAAAAGGAAAAATCAGATTTAACCACAGTAAATCCTGAGAAGTTTGATTTTCTACATTTAGTTAAAAAGTCAAAACTACCAAAGATTATATTTTATGCACTGTTTTATGCTATTCATTTAAGATTATTAAGATCTAAAAGAGTTTGGAAATATATTAGAAATAAAAGTTAGGAGCTTATTATGACATCTGAAATATGGGATTTTTGGGCAAAACGATATAATAAATTATGGGTACAAAAGTATTCTCTAAGACCTACTAGAGAGTATTTATTAAAATTGAATTTGCAAGGGGATAAGCTAAAGATATTAGACTTAGGATGTGGCCCTGGACAATTAATAGAAGAACTTTATAAAAAGAATAATGATTTGCATATTACGGGGATAGACTTTTCAGAAAAGATGTTAGATATTTCAAAGGAGAAAAATCCTAAGGCAATTCACATTAAAATGAATGTAGAAGATTTAAATAAAATAGATGATAAGTATAATATAATATTTTGTACCCATTCTCTACCATATTATAAAAATCCAAATAAGGTAATGAGGGATTTGGATAATCTTTTATTGGATAATGGAAGGATATATTTAGGATTTGCCAGTGGCAATAGTTTTTATGATAGATTTATTTTAGCTTGTGTAAAATTAACTACAGGTCAGGCTTATTATCCATCAGATAAGGAATTTAAAAAGCTTATACACCCATATTTCTATGTGGAGAATGTAGAAATTATTAAAGAGAGATTTTTCATGCCTAGAATAGCTATATATACAATAAAGAAGGTGAAAAGATGAAAGTATTATTAATACGACCGAGACCAGATAAAGAAACCATAGGGCTTCAACATGTTATGATTTGTGAGCCCTTAGAATTAGAATATTTAGTATCTAATGTGCCTAAGACAATTTCTAATATGGTTGAGTTAAAGATTATAGATATGATCATGGAAGAAGATAGCTATGAAAGCATTATATCTAGAGAAAGACCAGAATTAATAGTATTTACTGGATATATTACACATGTAAACATTATAAAAGACATGTGTAAAACTGCAAAGGCTCTTTTATATAATGTTAAAACTGGTGTAGGTGGGGTTCATGCTGAAGTAGTTCCTGAAGATTTTCAATCCCCTTATATTGACTTTATATATAATTCAAATGGAATAGATAGTTTTAATGAAACACTAGTAGGATTAGTAGCTAAGAAGAGTGTAGATGAGATTAAAGACAATATAGTAAAAATAGGTCCAAAAAAGATCAGCTTTAATTATAATCATCCGGATAGGAAAGCTACTGCTAAATATAGAAAAAAGTATTATTATATGTTTCATAATCCCTGTGCCTTGATTAAGACCTCATTTGGCTGCCCTTATAACTGTAGTTTTTGTTTTTGTAAGGAAATAACTGATGGAAAGTATTTTGCTAGGGATATGGAAAATGTAATGGATGAATTACAAAATATTGATGAAAAGGAAATATATATTGTAGATGATGATTTCTTATATAACAGAGAAAGATTAGAATTATTTATTGAGGGTCTAAAAAGAAGAAATATAAATAAGAACTACCTGGTATATGGTAGGGCAGATTTTATTGTTGAAAATGCAGATTTATTAAAAAAGTTAAAAAAATCCGGGCTACAAGCAGTTATAGTAGGAATAGAATCTGTAAGAGCCGAAGATTTAAAGGATTATAAAAAAGGCACCACCAAAGAAATAAATGAAAAATGTATTATGATATTACAATCATTAGATATAGAGCTTTATGCAACATTGATAATCCCCTTAGATTTTAGTAAATCTGACTTTAATGACTTAAGCAAATGGCTAAAATCGTTAAATGTTAGATTTGTAAATTTGCAACCCCTAACACCATTACCAGGAACAGATATATTTAATGAATATATAGATGAACTATTAGTGAAAAGAGAAGACCATGAAGTATGGGATATGGCACATGTAGTCTTAAAACCTGAACATATGACTATTAGAAGTTTTTATATAGAAATATTAAAAGCCTATTACAAAGTGATAATGCGACCCAAGCATATAATAGGCTTGATTAAAAAATATGGATGGAAAGAAAATTGGAAGATGCTAGTGGGAAGTAGTTTTGTAAGCTGGCAATATATTAAAAAGATAGTGAACAACTAACAGTGAACAGTGAACAAAAAAACCTAAAACTGTAGGGGTAGACCTATGTGTCTACCCAAATCCGTTATAAACACCTAGCCTGGGCGGACACACAGGACTGCCCCTACTAAAGCCGAAAAAGAGAGGTACAATTATGAAAAAAATATTACTTATACAGCCAACACCCTATGATCAAAATAGAATGCCTATAAAGAAGAAACGGCTTTATTTCGTAGGACTTGCTATGCCGCTACTTGCTGCAATGATGCCTAAGGATTATCAGGTTGAGATTATATTGGAAATACTTGAGGATATACCTTGGGATACGGATGCTGACTTAATTGGAATAAGTTCCATGGGGCATGGAGTAATTAGAACAATTGACATAGCAAAGAAATTCAAGGAAATGGGCAAAACAGTCATATTAGGTGGTTATATGGCTAGTATTATGGCAGAGGAAGCCACCAAGTATTGTGACGCTGTTGTAGTTGGAGATGCAGAGCTTGTATGGGAAGAGTTGCTAAAAGATTATGAAAAGGGTATTTTAAAGTCTATTTATGAGAACAATCTAAGTACAGGCTACTATTCTACGGCTATTCCTAGATTTGACCTTATAGTCCATAAAAATATAGGTGATTTCTTACCAGTACAAGCAGGAAGGGGTTGCCCTAATATATGTAGCTTTTGTTCTGTAGCCTGTCTGTATGAAGGACATTATATAAAAAAACCATTAGAAGAAGTGGTAAGAGATATTAGACAAATAAAAGACTTAGGCTTTAAAAAATTTTTATTGTTAGATGACAATATATTTTCAGATAGAAAGTATTTAATGCAATTATTAAGTGAAATAAAATCTCTAAAAATGGAATGGATGAGTCAATGTGATATTAGAATTGGTAAAGAAGATGATCTTTTAAAAGCTTTAAGTGATAGTGGCTGTACGGCACTTAGTTTTGGCTTAGAAAGTATTTCAAAAGAAAGTTTAGTGGGTATGAATAAAGCATGGGCAAAGCCAGAGGAGTATTCTAAGTTAATTAGGAATATACAATCTCATGGGATTGATGTATCTACTGAAATGGTAGTAGGTGGAGATGGAGACACATTAGAATCTATAAGGGCTAGCAAAGATTTCATTGAAGATAATAAGATCTCAGTACCAAGGTTTTATATTTTAACGCCCATACCTGGAACCAAGTTTTTTAAAGACATTGTTAAAGAAAACAGATTAATCAAAGATAATATCTATGCTTTTGATGGCACAGAAGCAGTTCACTTGCCTAAGAATATGACTCCAGATCAGTTGACTGCTGCCTATTGGGAATTATACAAATCTCTTTTTACTATAAAATCTATAATGAAACGAAACATATTTAGAAGAGAGTTCTTAAAACAACCTGGTAAGTACTTGTTTTATACAGGAATAAATTTATATTATAAACATCAAATCCATCAAAAGATTACACCAAATATATTCTAATCAAGGAGGGAAACATTTGAGGATACTTTTAATTAGACCCCCTAGAATCAGACAATCAATAACTGTAAGTGACTTTATGTTTTCTGAACCTTTGGGACTTGAGATGATATATGGTATACTAAAGGTAGACCATACTGTAGAAATCTTCGATATGATGATTGAGAAGATTAGTTTAAAAGAAAAGCTAATGGATTATAAAGCAAATGTAGTAGGAATAACTAGTCTTTGTATAGATGTAAATAAAGTCAATGAATTGGGAATGGAAATCAAGGAATTCGACCAAACTATTATTACCCTAGTAGGTGGTAGCCAAAGTTATTTGAACCCAGAAGCCTACTATAACAAATTTATTGACCATATATTCCAATATACTACTAGAGAAAACTTAAGTTTGTTTTATAGTGAAATTGCCTTGGATAAGTTATCTAGACCAATTGATGGTATCTTATCAAGACAGTTTAATTATAAATCAACAGGTAAGAACTGCAGAAATGAATACTTACTACCGGATAGGAGCTCTACAGAAAAATATAGAAGCCATTATTCCTATTTTGGTTATCGACCAGCTGCTATTATGGAATATGGTATAGGTTGCGAAAAGACTTGTGACTTTTGCTTGAGGTGGAGAATAGAAGGTGCTAGGGAACAGTTAATCCCTATAGATATTATAAAAGAGGATTTAATACAAATTAAAGAGCCCACTATAATGTTTATAGACAATGACTTCTTTGCCAATGAAGAAAAGATTTTTAGCTTTCTAAATCTAATAAAAGAACTAAAGTTAAATAAAAACTTTATAGTATACGGATCTGTAAATGGAATAATTAAACATAAAGACATAATTGGAAAATTTGCTAAATGTGGGTTAAAAGCTGTATTAGTAGGATATGAAAGTTTTAAAGATAGTGAGTTAGTAAAATATAAAAAGAAATCAACTACTGATGATAATTATACAGCAGCAAAAATATTAAAAGAGCTAAATGTGGATGTATGGGCATCTTTTATGGCTCATCCAGATTGGGATAAGGAGGATTTTAAAAAGTTTAGAAGGTATATTAATAGTTTAAAACCACAAATATCATCCATAAATCCATTGACACCTTTCCCTAACTTACCTTTGTACAAAGAATATGAGGATAGGTTGTTATATAGAGCTGATGACTATGAAAAATGGAGTTTTGGTCAGGTCATGATTAAACCATCTAAAATCAGCCTAAGAGCATATTATTGGGAATTATTAAAAACAAATTTATATGTAAATCTTTTTACTAATAGAAAAACGGATATGCTTAGACACTTTGGGGTATTAAATGTATATAGGCTATTAAGAGGATCCTTAGCTTCATTTAAAAAGTATATCGTATTAATGTTCGGTGATATAGATAATAAAAAAATCTAGGAGGTTAAGATGAATATTTTTGAAATATTTTATGAAAACAGAGATTATGATACATCTGTACCAATGACAAAGTATTTGAAAGACAAATTTCCTTTCTTAGGAATAAAAAAACCAGAAAGAACTGCCTTGTCAAAAGAGTTTTTAAAGGAAAGGAAAAAAGACGAAGAAATAGATTGGAATTTTATATTTACTGCCTTTGATTTACCTGAAAGAGAATTCCAATACTTAGCTATTGATTATATGGCGGTAGTAAAGAACTTATTTACACCAGATGATATGAAAAATATTGAAAAGTTAATAGTAACAAAATCATGGTGGGATACTATTGACCCTATTAGCAATATAGTAGGTCACATAGCTCTAAAATATCCTGAAATGAAGGAAGGAGTTTTATTAAAGTGGGTAAATGCAAATAGCATTTGGCTTAATAGAGTTTCTATAATATTTCAAGTGAAATTTAAAGATAAAACTGATACAGAGTTTTTAAGTCATGCAATAGCTCAAAACTCTGATACATTGGAAAGATTTAAAAACAAGGCAATTGGAACAGCATTAAGGACATATTCCAGAACTGATCCTGATTGGGTTAGAGAGTTCATTGCAAACCACCCATTACAAAAATCAATTGTTAAAGAAGCGAGCAAATATTTGTAAATTATTGAGGGGACACCTACACAGGTCAACCCCTACCATAATGTTTTGGTGTTTAATATATCTGTATTTGTAGGGGCGAATCTATGTGTTCGCCCTAGACTTTGAATATAAAACTGCTTTATTGGTTATTATTGTAATAAAGATGTAATGATTATACTGTTTTTAAAAAGGGTAAATATTCATTACGGAGGAGGAATAACCATGAAAAGTAAATATTTGAAGATATTATCTCTGGCATTAGTTTTAATATTTCTTTTATCAGCCTGTGGAACTGAGAAACCTGCAGCAGAGACTCCAGAAGAAAGGGTAAATCTAGAAGAACAAATCAAAGAAAAAGATACAAAAATTGGAGAACTAGAAATAAAGATAAAAGAACAAGAAGATAAAATAGCAGAATTAGAAAGCACTCCTAATCAGACACCAACATTAAGCTCCAATAATTTAATAACAGTAGCAATGGATGTATTAGATAGTATAAAAAATAAGGATATGAATACATTAGCCACTTTTGTTCATCAGACAAATGGGCTGAGGTTTACTCCTTATGAATATGTAGATGGACAAAATGATCAAGTATTTAACCCAAGTCAAGTAGCGGCTTTAGCCAATGATAGTCAGGTATATACTTGGGGTAGCTATGATGGGTCAGGAGATCCCATAGACTTAGATTTTAGCGACTATTATGATCAGTTTATTTATGATGAAGATTTTATTAATCCACATATAATAGGAAACAATGTAGCTATTGGTTCAGGTAATATTATAAATAATATAACTACAGAATATCCCAATGCACAGTTTGTAGAATTTCACTTCACAGGATTTGATCCTCAATATGAAGGTATAGATTGGAGAAGTTTGACATTAGTATTTGAAGATGTTGGAGGTTTATGGTATTTAGTAGGAATAGTACACGGTCAATGGACAATTTAAATACAAAATGCACAAAGGGAACCGGTACCTTTGTGCATTCTTAAGAGAGCAACGGCTAATAATAATTAGTTGTTGCTCTTTTGTTTTCAGGTCAAGTATTATATAATGAAGTGATAGGTATTATTAATGTTGATAATTAGGAAGGAAGAATATATATATGTTCAATCTAAAAGACGAAATATTAATGGACAGAGTAGAGGGTTACCAGACCTACTATAAGGGCCGGGAATATTTTCTTGCCGGTAGAGTAAAAGAAGTAAAAACTAACCCTACAAATGATTATTTTCAATCATCTGTTTATGGTAGCTCTATATATACATCATCCGTAAATTTTAATAGTATGGGTAATATTGCATCTACCAGATGTGATTGTAAAGCTTATGAAAAATATTATGGTGATTGTAAACATATAGTAGCTCTATTATTATTTTTAAGAGATTTTCAAGAGAATAAAAGAAGAATGCAATTAAGAGAACAAGAAATAATAGATATGATATCCTCCTATGGGGAAACTACTAAAGAAACAAAAATCCCTTTAAATGTAGAATACAATTATGAATTTAACCCAAGGACCGCATCTGAAGGGTCTTATTTAAGTTTGCGTATAGGTGAAGAACGCCTTTACTCTGTTAGATCTGCTACACAATTCTTTGACGCTTATAATAATAGTGAAGAGCTTAAATTTGGTAAGAACTTTTCATACACCCCTAATATTCATTACTTTAAGGAAGAGGATGAAAAGATTCTAGATTTTCTTAATATATTACATGAGAATTATACAGAGAATAATTATAGAACGGTTTCTAGAAGCTCAAAAGGTATATTTTCAGCCAAGAGAATATATCTTACTAATTCATCACTAAAGCAATTTTTTAATCTTATGAAAGATAGAAAGTTTAATGCAAGTGTATTCAATATAGATTATGGACCAGTTGAAATTATTGAACGAGAATTAGTTTTAAATATGGGAATAGTGGGAAGAGATAAAGATTTACTGGTAAGTATGAAATCACCTGGTGATATAGTTCCGTTGACCTCTGATGGTCATTATATATTTAATGATGGAAATATTATTAAAGTCCCTAATGAGCAAAGAAAAAAAATTCTACCTTTATACAATGAAATACTAGTAAAAGGTAAGGGGCAAATAAAAATTTCCGAAGATTATAAGGAAAGGTTTATTTCAGATGTTCTAACCAGAGTAAAAAATGTAGTAAATCTGGAATTGGAAAAAGAGGTAGAAGATTCGATTTACAATCCGGAATTGAAAGTAGAAGTATACTTTGATAAGGATGAAGAATCCATCCAAGGCAAGATCTATTTTATATATGGTGATATTAAAATAAATCCTTTTAGTTCAAAAGATAAGGATATTATTGAGGATAATAAGATATTACTAAGGGATAGAGAACATGAAAATAAAGTTCTAAATATATTGGAAGAAGGAGATTTCAAGGTATTAGATGGTGGAATATATCTTGATGATGAGGAGAATATCTTTGAATTAGTGACTAATATAATACCCAAATTACAAGAATTTGGAGAAATATATTATTCTGATCTTTTTAAAGCTATAAAGATAAGAGACACCTCCAACTTTACAGGTGGACTAAAAATAAATAACGAATTAGATCTATTAGAATTTGATTTTAATATAGAAGGAATTGAGCCTTACGAAATAGATCAATTATTCCAGTCCATAAAAGAAAAGAAAAGGTTCTATAGACTTAAAGATGGATCCTTCTTACCATTAGACAATGAGGACTTAGAAAATGTTGCAGACCTTATAGATAAGTTAGGGCTAGGTAATAATATGCACAATGGTATTATCCAAGGATCTAAGCATATTACCATGTATTTAGATAGATATCTGGAAGATAAGAGCCTGGACTTTATAAAGAAGAATGTGGACTTTAAGAAACTAGTAAGAGATATTAAAAATCCAGAAGAAATAGATTATAAAATACCGGTTGAAATTAAGGGTACTCTTCGTGATTATCAAAAGTTTGGCTTTAAATGGCTTAAGACTCTTGCAAAATATGGTTTTGGTGGAATATTAGCAGATGATATGGGCCTTGGAAAAACATTACAAGTTCTAACCTTTTTATTATCTGAGAAAAAAGAAAAAGGTAGTATACCTAATTTAATAGTAGTACCTACCTCATTAGTATTTAATTGGGAGGAAGAGGTAAATAAATTTGCTCCAGATTTAAAACTACTCTTAATTTATGGTAATAAAACAGAAAGAATAGAGCTGTTGAAAAATATTGATCAATATGATTTAGTTATCACTTCTTATCCGCTTTTACGAAGAGATGTGGAACTATATGAAAACTTTATTTTTAGGTACTGTATACTGGATGAAGCTCAACATATTAAAAATGCCTCTTCTCTTAATGCAAAATCAGTAAAGTCAATAACTGCTAAAAACTATTTTGCATTAACAGGAACTCCTATGGAAAATTCAGTAATGGAATTATGGTCAATTTTTGATTTTTTAATGCCTGGATATCTATTATCTAATAAAGGTTTTGTTGATAAATATGAAAGACCTATTTTTAGAGATGAAAATATGGATAGACTTAAAGATTTAAATAAACATATTAAGCCATTTATATTAAGACGAATAAAAAAAGAAGTATTAAAAGAATTACCAGATAAAATAGAACAAAAAATAATTGTAGAAATGACACAAGATCAAAAGAAACTTTATTTAGCCTATATAAAAGCCTTAAAAGAGGATTTAGAAATAGAAATAAAAGATAAAGGATTTAATAGATCGCATATTAAAATATTAGCTGCAATAACAAGATTAAGACAAATATGCTGCCACCCTGAATTATTTGTAGAAGATTATAGGGGTGGAAGTGGAAAATTAGAAAGTTTTGAAGAAATTATTCAGGATGCCATAGAAAGTGGTCATAGAATACTAGTGTTTTCTCAATTTAGAACTATGCTGGATATAATAAAAGAAGGCTTTGACCTTAAAGGTATACCCCATATGTATTTAAATGGATCTACAAGTATGGAAAATCGTGGCGAAATGGTTAAAGACTTTAATAATGGGGAAGGTGATGTATTCCTTATATCTTTAAAAGCAGGGGGTACAGGTTTAAACCTAACTGGTGCCGATATGGTTATACACTATGATCCATGGTGGAATCCAGCAGTAGAGGACCAGGCCACAGATAGGGCCTACAGAATTGGTCAAGAAAATACAGTTCAAGTTATAAGATTAATAACTAAAGGTACCATAGAGGAAAAAATATTTAAATTGCAAGAAAAGAAAAGAGAAATGATAGATATGGTAATAAAAGAAGGAGAAACTCTAATTTCTAAATTAACTGAAGAAGAGATGTTATCATTATTTGATGTATAAAAAATAGGGGGATGACAAAGTGAAAAACCAGAGATTATTAAAAGACATTGAATTTATTGTTGAACTAGATAAAATGAAATCTATATTTAGAGAAACTTCTATTATAGGGGAAGAGAGACGAGAAGACGATGCACAGCACTCTTGGCATATTTCCTTAATGGCTATGGTACTATCAGAGTACACAAATGAAAAAGTTGATTTGTTAAGAGTTATTAAAATGTTACTTACCCATGATTTAGTAGAAATTTTTGCTGGGGATACTTTTTGCTATGATATAGCAGGAAATGCTGATAAAAGAGAAAGAGAAGTTGCCGCTGCAGAAAAGATATTTGGAATGTTGGATGAGGATAAAGGGCAAGAATTAAGAGCCTTATGGGATGAGTTTGAAGAAATAAAAACACCTGAGGCTAAATTCGCAACAGCTATGGACAGACTTCAGCCAATGCTAAGTAATTATCATAATGAAGGTGGTACTTGGAAAAAATACGATGTAAGTCAATCTGATATCTATAAAAGAATATCACCGGTTAAGGATTCCTCAGAAGAATTATGGAAGTTTGTAGAACATATGATTGAAGATGCCTTTGATAAAGGGCTGATTAGTAAAAGATAAATGATGAAACTAGCCTAATAGTAAAATAGGCTAGTTTCTATTTGTTTTAAAATATTCAAACCATCTAGTATACTCCTTATAATGTAGGCTACCCTTTAAAAAAACAAAATTAAATTCTCTCATTACGTCAAAATCTGTAATCGATATTTTATTTAAAGTTTTATTCTTCAGTTCATCTTCCACAGCTTCTTTATATAAAAAGCTAACCCCCATATTATCTTTCACTAATTGTTTGATAATATTTATATTTCCAATTTCAATTATTTTATCAAAATTCTCCATGGTAGTATTATGTTCATATAAGATCTGCTCAAAGATTTCCCTTGAGCCAGAACCTTTTTCCCTAATCATTAATCTTTCCTTAAAAATTTCCTTAAAACTAACTTGGGCCAGACTAAGTGGATTACTTGGCGAACAAATGCCAATAAAACTTTCTTGAGAAAACAAATATGTGCCATATTTAAATTTGTCGAAATGCCCTTCCAATAGAGCGAAATCTATTTCACCATTTTCCAACTTTTCTAATAATGTTTCTGTATTACTGACTTCCATAGAAATTTTCATAGTTGGATAGTCAATGATGAGTTTTTTTAATAATTTGGGCATAGTATATTCACCGATAGTTAAAGTAGTTCCGAATCTAATAGGTGCTAGTGAGTTTATTGGTACAGACATAAGTTCTTTAGTTCGATAACTGGAGGATTCTGCAGCAATAGCAAAGTCATAAAGTATTTTCCCTTCTCTAGTTAACTGAAGATTTTTACCATCATAGTGGAATAATTTAACCTGAAATTCCTCTTCTAAATACTTGATATGTTGAGATACAGCAGGTTGGGTTATATGAAGCACTTTAGCTGTATTTGTATAATTTAGTTCCTTACATAATATTAAAAATGTCTTAATTCTAAAATCAATCACTTTTTCACCACTCTATAAATTATAGTTATAGATAAATAACAAATCATAATTTGATATTATACCATATTGTTGATAAAATCAATGTATAAAGAACGAGGAGATGAATAAATGAAGTTTTTAAATAAAAATATACGTGGAGTATTATTATCTATTATAGTGGCTTATGTGGCTATTAATATCAGCAAAATGGTTCCCGGAAATCTTATAGGAGCAGGGGTATTTGCATTATTAATAGGAATGTTAATTAATCCATTAATATTTCACAATGATAATTATACAGAAGGTACAAATTTTGTATCAAACAGAATTTTAAAATTTGCTATTATTCTTATGGGAGCAACACTTAGTTTTACTCAAGTATTTCAAGTAGGTAAATATTCTTTATTTGTAATGATGTTTACCTTGGTTGTAGCATTTGGTGGAGGATATCTTATTGGTAAGTTATTTGGTATGAACTGGAAACTATCAGGATTGATATCAGCAGGTACAGGGATTTGTGGAGCTTCAGCTATTGGCGCAATCGCTCCTACAATTGATGCAGAAGCTAAAGATATTGCCTATGCCATATCTGCAACATTTTTATTTGATATTATTATGGTGATTTTATTTCCTATAATGGGAAAATATTTTGGTATGAGTGATTTAGGTTATGGATTATGGGCAGGTACAGCAGTTAATGATACTTCTTCAGTTGTAGCGGCAGGTTATGCTTTTTCTGATGCAGCGGGAAGTTTTGCAATAATAGTTAAATTAACTAGAACACTTTCAATAGTTCCAGTAGTACTAATATTCTCGTTTATCAACGAAAGATTAAACGCTAAAAGAAGTATTGAAGGTCATAAAGAGCATACTAAAATAGATCTTAAACAAATTTTTCCTTGGTTTATTTTAATGTTTTTATTCATGGTAGGTCTAAAGAGTGCAGGAATAATTCCTGGATTAATAAGTGAACAAATATCTAGTTTAAGCAAATTTTTAATGGTTATGTCACTTGGAGCAATAGGCCTTAAAACTAACTTTAAGGAAGTTTCAAAATCTGGATTTTTACCAATGTTCCATGGCTTTATTATTTCAGCATTAGTTGTTATTGTAGCTTTTTTAGTACAAGGGTTTATGGGCCAAATTTAATTTACTATGTTTGATTACTGCAAATTGAGGGTAAATTTTAAATAAGCATAAGAAATTAAATAAGGGGTTGTAAATAATGGATGATAAAAATATTGAAGTTTATAATAATCAAGAAGATGTATTAGCAAGAATACAAGTTTTAAAAGACCTTGGCTATGCAGAACAAGATATGTATATCATTGCAAATGATGAAGATGACTTTTCTATGTTAAGAGGTTTTACTGATGTTATAATTAAAGAAGATGATGATTCACTTTGGGACAAGTTTAAAAGTTTCTTGAAAGGTGAGGATTCCATAATAGACGCATTTCATAGGATGGGTCTTGGAGAAGGAGACAGAGAATTTTACCATGATCAGGTAAGAGAAGGGAAAATAGTCTTGTATGTGAATAAAGATTATGGTAGTTACTTTGAGGTATATGAGGATGGAACTTATGGACCTATTGTAAGACCAAATGAACCTGTTGAATATATGGACAAAGAAGAAATAACTATGGCTGATTCCAATCCACCAGTAGATGAAATGGAAGATGAAATCCAGCGTGATGTTGGATTGCAGGCCGAACAACCCCCACTTGAGGATTTAAGAAGAGACCAAGATATAAATGTTTTAATAGAAGAACAAAATAATAGGCCTATTTTATAAAATATATACTGCTGACAATAAAATGTCAGCAGTTTTAATTTATCTTCTTATATCCCAATTCTAATCTACCTTTGTCGCATCTTTAAATACAGGGCTATTTTCATCTAAGCCTAAGGTCTTTAATGTACTTGCATTAAAAGACTTTTTAGTGTTATTAGAAACTTCTGATGGAAAAGTAGCAGGAGATTTTCCATCTACTAATATTTCCTTAGCCATTCTGGCAGATTGACGGCCTAATTCATAGTAGCTAATGCCATCTGAAAATAGAATACCTCCACTAACATGAGAGTCTTCTGCTCCTACTGTAATTAAGTTGTTTTCCATAGCTTTTTGAGCTACTACATTTATTGCAGATGCAACAGTATTATCTGTAATAGTATAAATACCATCTACCTTTTTTGAAAGGCTACTTACTGCTTGAGATATATCATTAATTTCAGAAATACCAACAGTTATAATTTCAAGATCTAATTTACCAGCCAATTCTTTAACAATATCTATTTGAATTTGAGAGTTAGCCTCATCAGTACTATATATAATTCCTATTTTTTCAATATCTTTATTAAGTTCTTTAAAGGTTCTTAATTGTGCTTCTATTGGAGCAGCATCGGAGGTACCGGTAATATTCCCTCCAGGTAACTCTACGGAATCTATTAATTCAGCTATAACAGGGTCTGTTACTGCACTAAATATAATAGGAATACTATCTGTTGCTTGCTTAGCAGTTTGAGCTGCAGGAGTAGCTATAGCAAATATTAAATCTACTTCATCTTTAACAAATTTTTGAGCTATACTTAGTGAAGTTGGAATATCTCCCTGGGCATTTTGATTAATTAATTTAGCATCTACTCCTAATTCTTTTAAGGCATCTTCAAAACCTCTTCGTGCATCATCTAATGCTGGGTGCTCTGCAAGTTGACTAATTCCTATTGTAAAAGACTTATTTTGCGACTCTCCACTTGCTTTAATACCAGATGTACAACCTGACAACACCATTAATCCTACTACTGCTAATGCCATGAACTTACCAATTATAACTTTTCTCATTTACATTCACTCCTTTTCAAAAATAAAAAAATCTCCCGTTCCTATAAATACAGCCAATAGCTATATTTATAGGGACGAAAGATTATTCCGTGGTACCACCCTAATTATGACAAAGTCATCACTCAATCGGACCTAACAGTCCTATCCCCTATAACGATGGGCCTTCGGATTTGCCTACTTGAAATATTCGTTTAGCAAATCAGCTCCAGAGTGTATATATCGTATCTTGTTATTATTGGCTCTCACCCTTACCAATTCTCTGTAAATAATCTAGGATACGTTTCTCTCCTTTGCAGCTTTTATGTATTAAAGGATATTCTAAAGGTTTATTGAGAGAATGTCAAGGGAAAAGTGAAAATAATTTTGCTTAGTAACTTTATAATTTATTTTACTCCATGTAATGTTACATCTTCATAAGCATAAAGTGCAGGGGAACCACCAGTGTGAAGGAATAGTATATTATCAGAATCTTTAAAAGTTCCTTTTTTAACTAAGTCTATCAATCCAGCAAGTACTTTACCTGTATATACAGGGTCAGTTAGAATTCCTTCTGTTCTTGCAAGTAGTTGAATTGCTTCTACCATTTCTTTAGTTGGAAGACCATAACCAGGTCCAACATAATCATCAAGTACAACTATATCTTCCTCAGTCACTGGATTATCCAATTCTAGTTTAGTACAAACCTTATCAACAAGTTTAACTATATTATTTGCTTGAGTAACTTTGTCTTTACCTACACTAAGTCCAATTATAGGTATATGAACATTAGTACCTTTAAATCCTGCAACAAGTCCAGCATGTGTACCACCCGAACCGCTACAAGCTATAACATGATCAAAGCTAACTGCCATTTCAAACATTTGCTCCACTATTTCTTGTGCACAAGCAACATAACCTAATGATCCTGTAACATTGGATCCACCACCAGGTATAATATATGGTTTTCTTCCTTCTGCTTTTAATTTTTCAGCAAGCTTTTCAAGTTCACCCATCATATCCGCTCCACCTTGAACAATGTGAACGTCTTCTACACCTAAAAGGTTGAATAGATAGTTGTTACCACTAGCTTCTTTGTTATAGCTGCCAGGAACTCTTTCTTCAAGAATTAACTGACACTTAAGTCCTTCTTTAACAGCAGCTGCTAGGGTTAACCTACAATGGTTAGATTGTACTGCCCCACAAGTAAGTATTGTATCTGCGCCTTGCTCTAAAGCTTCTGCCATTAAGAATTCAAGCTTTCTTGTTTTATTGCCACCCATTGTCAAACCTAATAGGTCATCTCTTTTAATATAGATATTTGGTCCACCAAGTGCCGCAGTAAAATTTGGTAGAAACTCTAAAGGTGTTTTATTTTCAGTATAACGTCTTCTAGGATATTGTGCTAAATTCATTTTAACTCCTCCTCAATTAAGTATTATCTTAATACTATCATAATGAATAAGGTTTTTAAATTATTAATATGCTTTAGGTTGTTATAAGTTTTTTATTGGAGAAGAATATGATAAAATGAAAGAGAATAAAAGTGAGGGAGGTATTAAATCATGCAAAGGATCTTAATAATATTATTAATCAGCATCACTTTGTCAGCTTGTAATAGTATAGATGATCCAACAAATGAACCGGCACCTATTGAAGAAATATTAGAAGATGATATTCTAAACAAAGAAGCTATGACAATAAAAGATAGATACTCGACACCTATGGGTTTTGAAAGAATAGAAGAAAAAGCGAGTAGCTTTGGAGAATTCTTAAGAAATCAAAAACTGAAGCCTTATGGTGAAAAAGTGCTTTATTATGATGGTAGAGAAAAAAATAAAGGCAATGTATATGATAGCGTATTCCAAGTGGATATAGGTAATAGGGACTTACATCAATGTGCAGATGCCATTATGTTACTCAGAGCTGAATACTTATATTCCATAGAAAAGTATGAAGATATTAAATTTAACTTTGTTTCAGGGTTTAAGGCTGAATACAAAAAGTGGATGGAAGGCAATAGGATAAAGGTAGATGGTAACTCGGTAAATTACTATAAGGCAACAGATTATTCCAATACATATGAAAGCTTTAGAAAATATATGGATATGGTTTTTGCTTATTCTGGAACATTGTCCTTAAATCAAGAACTACAGGCTGTAGATATAAATGATATGAAAATAGGAGATGTATTTATAGTTGGAGGAAGTCCTGGTCATGCAGTGATAGTAGTTGATATGGCAGTAAATAATAGTGGTAAAAAGATATTTATGTTAGCCCAATCCTATATGCCAGCCCAAGAAACTCAATTATTAATAAACCCAAATGATAAAACCCTGAGCCCTTGGTATTCATTAAAAGATAAGGATAGATTAATAACACCAGAATGGAGTTTTGATTTAGAAGATTTGAAGACATGGCCATAGGGGCAAGCCTATGGGCATTATGGTAGGGGTAGACCTATGTGTCTACCCATTAAAAAGGAGAGAATAATATGCCTGAAATAATCAATATCGCTATATGTGATGACGAAAAATTACAAGTTGAGCTTTTAGAAAAGTATGTAAAATCTTGGGCTTCTAGAAAAAATATAATAGTTCATATTGAGAGTTTTTACAATGCAGAAAGCTTTGAATTTAAATGGAGTATGGATAAAAAATATGACATACTCCTATTAGATATTGAAATGCCAGGAATAAACGGGGTAGAACTAGCCAAACGAATTAGAAGAGAAGATGATATTCTAGATATAATATTTATTACAGCAATCTCAGACTATATAGCTGAAGGTTATGATGTATCGGCTTTAAACTACTTAATAAAACCAATCATAGAAAGCAAGTTATATGAATGCTTAAATAAAGCCATTGAAAAGATTCCAAAAGAAGAAAAGACTATAATAATAAATATGGAGGGAGAAAATTATAGAATAATTCAAGTGGATATATTATATATTGAATCTGTTGGACACTTTTTAGAAATACATACTGTAGCTAAAAAATATATTACCCGTAAGAATATAGGGGATATAGAAGAAGAGTTGGATAACACTATTTTAAAGAAATGTCATAGATCCTATATAGTTGGCTTAAAACATATAAGAAAAATTGGAAAAGCTGACATACTATTAGATAACAATCAGATAATTCCTGTTAGTAGAAGATTATATTCCAATATTAATATGGCATTTATAAAATATTTTAGAGGTGAGTAGATGAGTGGGATAATATTAATAATCGGACTTGCTATTTTATTTATTATAATTTTATACTTGTTAATTAGATATATCTTAATTAAGTTAGTAGATAAGAGAATATCCAATTATCAAAATGACCTTATTTCAAAGCAATATAAAGAAGTGGAGAATATTTACAAACAAATGAGGGGATGGAAACATGACTATCATAATCATATACAGCTTATGAAAGCTTATTTAGCATTAGGGAAATATTCAGAGATGGATATATACCTAGATGACTTTGCAAATGATTTAACCTCCATTGACACCATAATTAGGACTGGAAATGTTATGGTAGATTCAATACTTAATAGTAAATTATCTATGGCCATTAGCCAAGATATTAACATTAATGCAAAAGGAATGGTGCCGAAAACTTTAAATATTGCTGACATTGATCTATGTGTTATTATTGGAAATCTAATGGATAATGCCATTGAAGCCACAATAAAGTTAGAAAATCCTGAAGATAGATTTATAAGAGTATATTTAAGAGAAATGAAAGAGCAATTATATATATCAGTTACAAATTCAGTAGGGGGGGAAATTAAAAAGATAAATTTAGAGTACATAAGCACAAAATTTGGACTGAACCATGGTTTTGGATTAAAAAGAGTGGATAGTATAGTAAACAAATATAATGGATTTATAAATAGACAAAATGAAGAAGGAGTATTTGCAACAGAAGTAATATTACCCTTATAGTACCATTGGTGTTAAAAAACATACCATTGGTGCTATTTTTGTACATAAATATATGTAGATTGATATTATATAATCAGAGGTGATAGAAATGGCAGAAAAAGCTATAACAAATGAAAATAAAGAATATAAGTCGTTTGAAAACATGTTTTACTTAATTAAGGGTATTTGGAAAAAGGATAAATGGTTATTTTTTATAATAGCTATTCAAATTCCAGCTACAGTTATTATCCCACTACTTGGCATATACCTTCCAAAGATAATTATAGATAGTGTAATGTATAAGGTGGAAATATCCAGTGTCTTATTAAAAGTATTGCCAATAATAATTGGAATAGTTTTATCTACATTTATAAAAAGTGCAAGTGAACAAATGCTAGATGGAAAAGGCTCAATGTATAGAGTAGGATATATAAATGACATAGGGATCAAGTCTATAGATACAGACTTTGAAAATGTAGGTGGTCCTAAAGGGCAAACTAAAATTATGAAAGCGATAATGGCTGTAAGTAATGATGGTTCACCTGCTCAAGCTATAGTCAAGCTTAGTATAGAATTCGCTTCAAATATAATAGGTTTCATCTTATATGCAGGAATAATATCTATACTACATCCTCTAATAGTATTTTTTATATTAATTTCCTCCATAATTAATTATTTTGTAGGATCATATGTAAACAAGTATGAACATAAAAATAAAGATAATCTTACACCAATAGAAAAGAAACTTAGATATATTACGCAAAAGACTGGGGATTTTAAATCTGCTAAGGATATGAGGCTATACAATATGACAGACTGGTTTCAAAATATGTATGGTATATTTTTAGAGAAAAGGCTACACTTTCAAAAGAAAGATATTTATAGAAGATATCTAGCAAATATGGTAGATGGAATACTTGTTTTCTTAAGAGATGGTATAGCCTATGGCTTTCTAATATATAGTGTCTTATACAGAGGTATGGAAATTTCCAATTTTGTATTATACTTTGCTGCAGTTGCTGGAGTTTCTACATGGCTTTCAGGTATAGTGAAAAATGTTAATGAGATAAATAGTTCCAGTTTAAATATAAGTGATCTTAGAAGTTTTTTAGAAACAGAAGATAAGATGAATAGGAAAGATGGAGTAGAATTACCAAAAGAATTTGAATTACCATGTGATATAGAATTAAAAAACCTTTATTATAAATATGAGGGAGCAGAAGATTACACTATTAATGGCATTAACCTTTCAATAAAGAAAGGAGAAAAGTTAGCACTAGTAGGGGTTAATGGAGCTGGAAAGACAACTTTGGTTAAATTAATATGTGGTCTGTATACTCCTACAAAAGGAGAAATCTATATAAATGGAAAATCTTCTAGGCTTTATAATAGAGATGAATACTATAGTCTTTTTTCAGTGGTATTTCAAGATACTCACCTGCTCCCAATATCTATTGAGAGAAATATTGCTTCAAAGAATAGTGAAGATATAGACAAGGAAAGAATGGAAATCGTGATTGAAATGTCAGACTTAAAGCAAAAAATTGATTCCTTACCTAATGGAAAACAGACTTTGCTTGTTAAATCAGTTTATAAAGAAGCTATAGAACTATCAGGGGGGGAAATGCAAAAGCTCATGCTGGCTCGTGCATTATATAAAGATGGTCCAATAATGATACTTGATGAACCTACTGCTGCATTAGACCCTATAGCTGAAAATGAAATATATATGAAATATAATCAATTAACAAAAGAAAAAACTTCAGTATTTATATCACATAGATTATCTTCAACTAGGTTTTGCAATAGAATAGTATTTATGGAATCTGGGGCGATAATTGAAGAAGGTAGCCATGAAGACCTTATGAGGATAGAAGGAAAATATAAATCTATGTATGATATGCAATCTCATTATTATAAGGATGACATAGGGGGTGTAGAAGATGGGAAATAATATAAAAACATTAAAGATAGGTTTTAAGGAAGTTCATAAATTAAATAAGTGGGCCCTTCCAACAACTTTGATATATGGTTTTTTCAGTTCTATAGGCCCATTTGTAAATATATATATGTCAGCAAGAATAATTGATCAATTGATAAATACTAAGGATATAGATAGAATTATTATGTTAGTAGGGATAACCATGGTAGCAAATCTAATGATTCATCTATTATCTACAGGCTTTCATCATATTAGCACTAGATATAGAAATATAGCTAGACAAAATCAAGATATGGCTATGAATGAAAAAATAATCAGTATGGATTATGAACATGTAGAAGATTCAGAAGTCCAAACACTTCGCACAAAGATATCAGAGTCTCAAAACATAAATGGGGGAGGAATACTTGGGTTAATTAATCATACAACAGAGTTTGCTCAAGGAGTGACTAAACTCATAGTATCTATTTTAATTACAATAGGATTATTCAAAGATACTGGAATGATAGGTGGTAGTGGATCATTTGTTAATAATTCCTTATTTTCCTACGGGTTCATTGTCTTAGTTATTGCAGTAACATATATAAATTTAAAACTTAGATCTACTGGAGAAAAGAAATTCTTTAGCCATATGTCCCACTTTATGGATATGAACAGGATTTTAGGCTTTTATATAAATACAGCATTAGATTATAATTCAGGTAAATCCATTAGATTATATGGTCAAAAAGATATCTTCCAAAAAGAATTAGACCTTTTTTATGAGGCTGGAAAAGAAACCTTTGATACTACAGGTAGAATTGGCGCCAAATACTTTGGCATAGGGTCCCTACTAAGTTCATCACTGGGAGGATTAGTATATATATTTGTTGGACTTAAAGCCCTAGCAGGAAGTATTAGTATTGGAAATATAGTTCAATATACAGGTGCAATTAACCAGTTTATTCAAGGAAGTGCAGACACATTTTCATCAATAAATAGCATAATAAACAACAATCAATATCTTCAACTATATTTAGACTTCTTAGCTATAGAAGGCCAAAAATATAAGGGAACACTACCGGTAGAAAAACGTAATGATGATGAATATGAAATAGAGTTTAAAAATGTATCTTTTAAATACCCAGGGACAGAAGAATATGTATTAAAGAATATTTCTATGAAGTTAAATATAGGTGAAAGATTAGCTATTGTAGGTATGAATGGATCAGGAAAGACTACATTTATAAAGTTACTAAGTAGACTATATGACCCTAATGAAGGTGAAATATTACTAAATGGAATTAATATAAAGAAATATGATTATGATGAATACTTAAATTTATTTTCCATAGTATTTCAAGACTTTAAACTATTCTCATTTTCATTAGGGCAAAATGTAACTGCATCTGTTGATTATGATGAAAAATTGGTAAAAGAGGTACTTGAAAAGGCTGGGCTAAAAGATAGATTAGAGAACATGAATAAAGGTATTCATACACCACTTTATAAGGACTTTGATGAAGATGGAGTAGAAATATCAGGAGGGGAAGCTCAGAAGATTGCATTAGCAAGGGCACTATATCGTAATGCACCTATTATAATATTAGATGAGCCAACTGCAGCATTAGATCCAATCGCAGAATTTGAAATTTATTCAAAGTTTAATGAAATAGTAGGCACTAAGACTGCATTCTATATTTCCCATAGATTATCATCCTGTAGATTCTGTGATGAAATAGCAGTATTTCACCAAGGTGAAATTATACAAAAGGGTAGTCATGAATTATTATTAGAAGATATAGAGGGCAAATATTATGAACTATGGCATTCACAAGCGCAATATTATAATGAAGAAAAAACAGCTTAAACAAGAAAAAATCCCAGGAATCTGGGATTTTTTATATTGTGTTACTTTACTCCATCTTTTATAATAAGGTCTACCCCTGCACGTCCATTGGCAGCCCAAAAGAATTTCACAAGTTGAAGGTCATTATTAAAAGCTTTGTATTTAATAAGACTATCTTCGATTTTTTCATCTGGGCTTACAGTAAAGCCAGCTGATTTTAAATCTTCTACATAAGCTACGGCTGTATCATAATCTAATGATTCATAACCAATGTATCTTTGATCTTCGCTTCTTTCTTCATTTAATACAATATCGCCTTTCAGCTCTGGAACAGTTGGCATAAAGCTTGCAGGCCAATCACTTTCACTTTCTACAACATCTTCAACCTTTTCACCATCAGTTACAGCTGATCCTTCAGGTGTTTTGTCTTCTACCTTAGTAGTACATGCAGTAGCAAAAAGTGATAATGCTAATACTAGTACCAAGATGACTATACTTTTACGTCTCATTTTTGTAACATCTCCTTATGTTTTATAAAATTTGTACTCTACTATGGTAACAAATTTTAAACAAGTTGTCAAAATTATTTCGAGAAGCTAAACTAATTTTGCTTATCTATTATCATTTCACCTTTATAAAATACTTTTAATATATCATTAGTATCCGTAATTTCTAATCCTGGAATACTTTTTGCTACTATGAAATTAGCATCCTTTCCTATATCTAAACTACCATAAAGTTTATCTTTACCTAATACCTTTGCTGGGTTTAAGGTAATAAGTTGCAATATGTTGTTTTCATCCCAATTTAAATCTTTTAATATGGTCATAGAAGGATGGGCTAATAACATTAAAGATTCAGGACCTTTTAAACTATTATCATTAAATTGTA
>CAZAGS010000017.1:16294-28254 GCA_964484955.1 uncultured Tissierellaceae bacterium | reverse complement strand
TATTTTATATAAAGATAAGCACACTTCAAAAGACCAGGCAATTATGAATAATTGTGTTAATAATTCTGTAGCCAGGACAAAAGATTATACTAGGGAAGAATTATTAGAATTTAGAAGTTTATTAAACAAGTTTATGAGTCTGTATAATTTAATAATTCAGGTAGCACCTTTTATTGATACCGAACTACACAGACTTTCTATTTACTCTAGATTTCTAATAAAAAAGTTAGACATAAGTGACCCTACAGGAGTAGATATTACTGACAAGATAGTACTTGAATATTATAGACTCCAAAAAACTAGCGAAACTGAAGATTTGGGACTAGATGACCAAGATGATGCAGAAACAGGAATTATTATTCCTAGTGGAGGTACTGTTAAAGAACCAGAGACAGATTATTTAAGTAGTATATTGAAGAATTTAAACGAAAAATATGGAACAGAGTTTTCAACTTCAGAAAAATTAGCTTCGGAGCAAATTGAACACAATCTTAGAACAAATGAAAACCTGAAAGTTCAAGCAAAAGCTAATACATTAAATAATTTTAAATACGCCTATGAAAAGGTATTTATGGATAGTGTTATTAATGAATATGGTAAGAATAAGGAGTTTTATGGTAAGATATTAACTGATGAAAGTTTTAGAAGTAATTTTATGTCTATGATGATGGTTGCAGTATACAATGATTTAAGGAATATAGAAACTGTTAGTTAAATACTAAAATTCTAGATGTCCAGATTCTGCACACCTAGAACCTAAACTGGAGGAAAACCAATGAGTGATAATTTAGATGATATAATTCTAGATGAATTAAGGCCTATTAGGATGAAATATAGTATAAAGAAAAAACCAAGCTATAAATTAAGAGATTGCCTATCATTTTATACTAAACAACAATTAGTTGATATTGCTTATGAACATGGGGAGTATATAAGTATGTCAAAACTCAAAAATCATATTATTGATATTGTAGAAGAAATACTTATTTCTAGAATAGAAAGTGATTCTTTATATTTTACAATGTCCGAAAGAGATATGCTTGCCAAATTTATTGAGGATGGTGGAGTAGCGGATAATAATATTGAAAGATCATTTAAATTAAGGGCCTTAGGCTATTTATTTTGGTTTTATCACAATTCTCATTTTTATGCAGTATGTCCAGATGAGATAGCTGATGGATTTATGACTTCTTATGAATCTAATAATGAATATACTATCAAGAGAAATAATAGGATATTAGATTATATAATTTCCTTACAACATCTTTATGGGGTTTTTGAGATTGAACAACTTTTACTAGTATGGAACAAATATAATAAAGATAAATTAGATATATCAGAAGCATATGAATTTTTGGATGCAGTTGGAAGAAGGCAGAATTATTTCTGGTGGGATCCACCATATATTGTGGCAGATTATTTTATGCATGATGGAGAATATGAAGAATATTTAAAAGATAGAAGCAAGGTTGACTATTATATTCCTACAAAGGCAGAATTGAATTACTATATGGAAAATGAATTTGATGAAGAGAATATTTACTATAAAAAAATGATGAAATTTCTAGAAAACAGTGGCCAATTAGATCTTAGAGCTCGAGAAAACATTTCAGTTTCTATAGAAGTTGCTGCTACACTTGATGGTTCATTACAGGATATTGTGGATGAAATGAATGATGAAGGCTTTAATTTTGATAGCTTTGAGGAAGTCAATGAGTTTGCCCAATTGTTTATGAATTTAAGTAATACTACAAGAAAGTGGGCTATAAAAGGGCACAAGCCAGTTGAATTGGCAAGAGAAAAGAGTAAATCTATTAAAAGCAAAAAAGACAATGTAATACCCTTTCCACAAGCTGAAACTACTAAAACAAAGAAAATAGGCCGTAATGAATTATGTCCTTGTGGTAGTGGAAAGAAATACAAATTTTGTTGCGGAAAGTAATTATTGGGTATAATAATATAGGACTGTACAATTAAAGGAGGCTTCATTATGGCAGATATTAAATATGAAATAGTTAAACATCTTGGTTTAATAGGGGAAACATCTAAGGGATGGACTAGGGAGCTTAATATGGTTGCTTGGAATAATTATGCACCAAAATATGATTTAAGGGACTGGGATCCTGAGCACAAAATGATGAGTAAAGGTGTTACATTTAATGCTGAGGAAATTAAAGAATTGAGAGATATATTAAATAAACTGGATTTAGACTAAGAAAACATCTGAGGGAGGTTTTTAAAATGGCTAAAAGTGCTTTTACTAGAAATCAATCAAATCCTATTGATCTACCTGACAATATAAGGGGTAGGAATTTATTTGAGGATGTTATCCCAACGGTTGGTAGATTAGAAGATATGTTAAACAAATTAAAGGAAACAGAGGGCAACTTCACCTATTTAGAACAGGATGAAAAAAAATCTTATGCTGCATATTGTATTGAAAATATAGAAAAGAAGATAAGACGTTCTACTGAAGACAAGTGGGTTGATTTAGTTAGAGATAATATTCTAAAAACAGATCCTTTTAAACTAGGAGCTAATGTATTGTCTATTTACTTAGTTGCTTATGTGTCAGAGACTTATGGGCAAGGTCAAGATAGGTTCAATGAGTATATTATAGAACACAAAATATCTCAAAATATTGAGGATGCTTTAGCCATTTGGCAAGTTGGAATTTCAGATGGACTATATTTAGAATTACTAAATGAAGATGGTACGGTAGGTGACTGGAATTTTTTCAAGAAGTGGGTAGAATAAATAAAATATAAAAGGAGTCTACTGCTAAAGGTGGTAGGCTCTGTTTGGATATTAGAGTTATAAAAAAAGATTTAAGGAGGGTGTCTTATGACTAAACCAAAGTTATATACAATGACTTTCGCTAGAGTTTATCCTCTTTATATTGCCAAAGCTGAAAGAAAAGGGCGTACTAAGGCAGAAGTGGATGAAATCATCCGCTGGTTAACAGGATATAGCCAAGAGGAGATAGAAGTTCAAATAGAAAAAGAGACAGATTTTGAGACCTTTTTTATTGAGGCTCCCAAATTAAATACATCTAGGCATATGATAAAAGGTCTAATTTGTGGCATCCGAGTAGAAGATATTGAAGACCCAATAATGCAGGACATTCGATACTTGGATAAGCTAATCGATGAGTTAGCAAAAGGAAAGGCCATGGAGAAGATTTTGCGATCTTAGAGAGAATTAATCAACAATTAATTCTCTCTAAATTTTTTTGATTATATTTTTATGTATTATTATGATAAAATAGGGGTATCAGTAAGGTATAGAAAGAAAAAATTGGAGGGATGAAATATGTTATATTTTGCATATGCAAGTAATCTTAGCAAGGAATACATGTTATCTAGATGTCCAAATGCAACTCCTATTAAAAAAGCTGTTTTAAAAGGTTATAAACTGGTTTTTAATGAGTTGGCTGATATTGTTGAAGAAGAAAACAATAGTGTATCAGGTGCTCTATATGTAATTTCAAAACAAGAACTTGAAGAACTAGACAGATTAGAGGGATATCCATTACTTTATGAAAGAATAATTATTGAAGTGGAGGATCATTTAGGTAGTAAATATGATGCTGTTACTTATATTATGGAAGAAAAAGCAATACAACCACCTCCAGAACACTATTACCAATTACTGGTTAAGGGTTATGAGGATTGGGATTTAGAAATGGAGTATTTGGAAAAGGCCAGAGAATAATGCACAGTTCACAGTGCACAATTCACAATTAAAATATTAGATTCATAGGACAACATCGGAACGGCAAGGGCGCCGATCACTACAGTATATTGATGGAGAGATGTTTATGGCAAAAATAGCTAAGACTAATGCTATGAGGTTATTGGATAAGAATAAGGTTGATTATAATATTATTTCCTATGATACTTCTGATGGGGAAGTTGATGGGATTTCTGTGGCTAATAAGATTGGAAGATCTGTGGACCAGGTATATAAGACTTTGGTTGGCCAGGGTAAGGAAGAAATATATGTGTTTATTATTCCAGTTCATCATGAATTGGACTTAAAGAAGGCTTCTCATGCTACAAAAGAAAAGAAAATAGAGTTAATACATGTTAAAGATATTTTAAAATTAACTGGTTATATTAGGGGAGGTTGTTCTCCTTTTGGGATGAAGAAATTGTATAAAACATATATCCATGAATCAGGACTAGAGTTAGAGCATATAATTGTTAGTGCTGGAAAAATTGGACTACAAATTGAATTAGAACCGATTCAATTAAAGAACATTATTGGGGCAGAGTTTTTGGATTTAATAAAAGAATAAGGGGAGATATTATGAACTATAAGGACAAGTATAATAATTGGTTAGAAAATGACTATTTTGATCCTAAGACCAAAGAAGAGTTAAGGAGCATTGTTGATGAGGCTGAGATAGAAGATAGGTTTTATCAAGATTTAAAATTTGGTACTGCAGGACTTAGGGGTAAGTTAGGTGCAGGAACTAACAGGATGAACGCATACACTGTTTCATTAGCTACTCAGGGCTTAGCTCAGACTATAGTTAAAAGAGGCCAGGAAGCCATGGATAGGGGCGTGGCAATTGCCTATGATGTTAGGGAGTTCTCTGATGAATTTGCAGAGATTGCTGCTAGAGTTTTGGCTGCAAATGGTATTAAAGTATATTTGTTTGATGGAATTCGTACTACACCAGTTTTATCTTTTACTGTTAGAAGATTAAAAACTATTTCAGGTATAGTAGTCACTGCCAGCCACAATCCTAGAGAATACAATGGATATAAAGTATATTGGGAAGATGGAGCACAAATATTAGATATTATTGCAGATGATGTATTAGCTGAAATAGATAAAGTAGGAGATTTCTCTAATGTTAAATTTATGGACCTGGATACTGCATTAGAAAATGGTTTGATAACTTATATAGGTAAAGAAATAGATGATGAATACAATCAAATAATAGTAGATATGGCTATTAATGATGACATAGATAAAGATGTTAAGATTGTTTATACTCCTCTAAATGGTACTGGTAATATTCCAGTAAGAAGGGTACTTAGGGACAGAGGATTTACTAATATATTTGTAGTACCAGAGCAGGAAAATCCTGATTTTAACTTTACTACAGTAGGCTATCCAAATCCAGAAGACCCAAAGGCATTTAATTATGCTATTGAATATGGTAAAGAGAAAGATGCTGATATATTAATTGCCACAGACCCTGATTGTGACAGAATAGCCATGATGGTTAAAGATCATAATGGTGAATTTGTATTCTTAAATGGCAATCAAACAGGTGCCTTAATAGTTCATTATATTTTATCTCAAAGAGCCGCAAAAGGAGATTTACCTGCTAATTCAGCTATTGTAAAAAGTATAGTTACTGGGGATTTAGGTAAAGCAATTGCTAAAAAGTATGGTGTAGAAACATTTGAAACATTAACAGGATTTAAGTTTATATGTGAGAAGGCAAACGAGTTTGAGGAAACTGGTGACTATACTTTTATTTTAGGCTATGAAGAAAGTATAGGTTACACCTATGGGACTCATGTTAGGGACAAAGATGCAGTTGTTACAGCAATGGTTATTGCGGAGATGGCAGCTTATTATAAAAAGAAAGATAAAAATTTATTAGAACTATTAGAAGATATCTATAAAGAGTTTGGCTATTACAATGAAAGGTTAATTTCAATTGTTTTAGAAGGCTTAGAAGGTAGCAAAAGAATTGGCAGAATGATGGATTACTTTAGATCTAATCCAATCCAAAAACTAGGTCATATGAATTTAGAAAGAACTATAGATTATTTACTAGATGATACTGGCAATTCAAAATCCGATGTATTGAAGTACTTCTTGGATGATGGTTCTTGGTATGCAATTAGACCATCTGGTACCGAACCTAAGATAAAGCTGTATATTTACACAAAAAGTAAGGATAAAGAGGAGTCTCTTTTTAAATTAGATCTTATAGAAAAGACAGTTAGAGATAAGATGGATGAAATAAAATAAGTGTAAGAATTGTCAAAAAATTTAATTTATGTTATAATCCTTAGAGGGTCTAAATTAAATCGGCGAAAAGAGGTATTTTGTTAATGGATAGTAGTGAACACAGTAAGGCAAATGTAAGGAAAGAGATTATAAAAATAACCAGCCCAGTTTTTATTGAACTCTTATTAGGTACATTATTTGGAATGGTTGATATGATAATGTTAGGTAGATATGGCACTAGTGCCATATCTACAGCTTCTATAGCGGCTGTAGGTATTACAAATCAATTAATGTTTATAGGTCTCTCCTTGGTGCAATCTTTAAGCATAGGGGCTACAGCAATGGTAGCTCGGTACATAGGGGCAAAAAATCATGATAGGGTGGAACCAGTTGTTAAGCATATTATTATAATGAGTCAATTGTTTATAGTAATCCCCCTATTATTCATATCTTTAACTTTTACACCTAGTGTTATGAAATTTTTAGGTGCACATCAAGATACTATAAGTGTAGGTTCTACCTATTTCAAAGTTATAGTATTAGGATTTATTTTTCAAGCTTTTAACTTTTCAATCTTTGCTTCTTTACGGGGTGCAGGTGACACAAAAACTCCTATGAAGATTAATGTTATTGCAAATTTATTTAACGTTATAGGTAATGCAGTATTAATTTATGGATTGTTTGGAGCACCAGAATTAGGAATATTAGGAGCAGGTATATCAACATCCTTATCTCAAGTAGTAGCAAGTGTCTTACTTGTGAGATATATACTAAGACCTGAAAGTACTATTTATATTAATTTGAAAAATAAGTTTAGGATAAATAAGGATATAATGTTTAATCTAGTTAAAATAGGTATTCCAGCTGCAATTGAACAGATAGTTATGAGACTAGGAATATTATTATTTGTTAAAATTATTGCTAGTTTGGGAACTGTGGCCTATGCTACTCATCAAATAGGTATAAATATATTAAACCTTTCCTTTACTCCTGGTCAGTCATTTGGAATAGCTGCATCTACCTTAGCTGGCAGAAGCCTAGGAGCTAAGGAGCCAGAATTAGCTGAGAAGTATATTAAGACAAGCAGACAAATGGGAACTATAATAGCAGTAGGTATGGGTTTGATTTTATTTTTCCTAGGACCTGCAATAGCCAGTCTTTATTCAAATGATACTCAGGTAGTTAGTGAGGCGGGTAGGATATTAAAATTAATTTCTTTCATACAACCCTTTCAATGTTCTCAATTAGTTTTATCAGGAGGGCTAAGAGGAGCTGGAGACACGGTATGGACCTTGGTTTCCACTTTTATAGGAATATTAATTGTAAGAGTAATATTAGGTTATTACTTTGTAATGATATTAGGTATGGGTTTGATGGGAGCATGGTTAGCAATATTAATAGATCAATTTATAAGATGGATTTTAATTACATTAAGATTTAGAACAAATAAATGGAAATATGTAACAATAAGATAAAACCAGCCCTAGGGCTGGTTTCTTTTATAGGTTTTCACATAATTTTCTTGCACTTGGTGTAATGGCCAATCCACCTTTTGCTGTTTCACGTAATGATTCTGGTAGAGCTTTACCTACCATATACATTGTTTCAACTACTTCATCAAATGGTACTAGGGATTGAACTCCTGCTAAGGCCATATCTGCAGATATAAATGCATTTACAACACCAGATGCATTTCTTAAGGCACAAGGGTATTCCACAAGTCCACCTATAGGGTCGCATACTAGTCCCATTATATTAGTTAAAGCAAAACTAGCAGCTACAAAACTTGCTTCTGGGCTGCCACCTGCCATTTCTACAATAGCACCTGCTGCCATGGCTGCAGCAACACCACATTCTGCCTGACATCCACCTTCAGCACCAGATATAGTAGCGTTCTTAGCACATATTTCACCAATACCTGCTGCCGTAAATAAGCCTCTAATTAGGTCATCTTCAGTTAAATTTAATTTTTCCTGGGCTGATAAAATTGCACTAGGCATTATGCCTGAAGCACCTGCAGTAGGTGCTGCAACAACTCTACCCATAGATGCATTAACCTCTGAAGTTGAAAAGGCTTTTGCCATTGCTCCATTTAAAAATACACCGCTTAAGGTTTTATTATTCTTTTTATAATCTTCAATCTTCTTTGAATTTCCACCTGTTAGTCCTGATACTGACATAATATCCTTATCTAAGGCTTCCACTGCAGATGATTTCATTACTTGTAAAACTTCTTTCATTTTAAGGATTAATTCTTCTTTAGTTATTTCCAAGGACAAAATATCTCTTTCCATAACTATATCTGATATTCTTTTATTTTGAGCCTTACATTGTTCTAATACTTCTGCTGCTTTATTAAACATCTATTCACCTCGTAATTGGATTGATAAACTTTATATAAGATATTCCCTCTAAAGTTCCTATCTCATCTATTGTCTCTTGTGCTACCTCTGTATCTATTTCACATATCATTGTTGCTATGCTGCCTTCTCTTGTAACTCTCATTGATGCTATATTTAAATTATGATCTGCTAAAACGGAACTTACATAAGAAATTACACCTTTTCTATCAGAATAAGTAAGTAAAATAGTCGGATTATTACCTTTAAATTCTACTACATTTCCATTTATATTTGTAATAATAATACTGCCCCCACCAATAGATGAGCCAATGATGTAATAATCAGCTTTCCCTTCGTATTTAAATACTATTTTAACCGTATTTGGATGCTCGTATCCTAAATCAGTTTCAATAAACTGGATATCTATATCTTTAGCCTTAGCAATTTCCAGAGAAGTTTTAATTCTTGGGTCAGAAGGTTCCATTCCTAGAATTCCTGCAACCAATGCTTTATCTGTTCCATGACCTTTATAGGTTTCTGCAAAAGATCCATGAAGATAAAAATCTACAGCATTAAAGTCCTGGCCTGCAATGTCCATAGCTATCTTACCAAGTCTTGCAGCACCTGCAGTATGGGAGCTAGATGGTCCTATCATTATAGGTCCTAATATATCAAATGTTCCATATTCTTTCATTGTTTTCCTCCTTAAGCTTTATAGTCTAATTATATTATTTATAGCAGATTATAGCAAATGAAAAGATGATTATTTTTATAACAATAATAATGTCAAATATTGGTGAGAAAATCCATATAACATTTTAAATTTTATATAAAGTGGTATATACTATATATTAGAGCTTATAAGGAGGCCAGGGAATGATTCTAACAATAAATCTTAATCCAGTTTTAGAAAAGATATATTATATGGAAAAATTACTAGCTAGAGTCGAAACAGAGGCAGAAAAGACTGTTTATAAAAGCAGTGGAGCAGGGATTAATACTAGTCAAATCTTAAATAATCTAAACTTAAATCTTTTACCTATAGGTTTTTTAGGTGGTTTAAGTGGCAAGTATATTTTCAATGATTTAAGAGACCAAGGGATAGATAGTGACTTTATAGTAATAAAAGACGAAACCCAGGCTTCTATATCTCTTGTTGAAAACAATAAGTTTTTGTCAAAAATAATAGAATCAAAGCCAAGGGTAACTAGAGAAGAATTAGGTAGCTTTTATGAATTATATCAAAGAGCTATTTCTAAATGTAGTATAATTTGTGGGCTTGGTTCAATTCCCAATGGCAGTCCAGATGAGATATATTTTGACCTTATTACATTAGCCAATAGAGAATCTAAAAGATTTCTTTTAGATGCAGAAGGAATAGAATTACAATACGGAATAGAAGCAAAGCCTTATATGGTAAAAACAAATGTAAGAGAGTTAGAAAACCTTACCCGATTGGAGTTAAACTTTGAAAATGAAATAATAAGAGCTGGAAATTATATATTAGAAAAAGATGTAGAAATTCTTCTTATAGATCTAGATGAAAAAGGTAGTATAGTTTTAACTAAAGATAGAGGATACAGATTAGAGATAGATGATATTGAGTTCCCATTGAATATTGACCAAGGATATACTTTGGCTGGATATGCATTTGGAATGGAAAAAGAATATGACCTAGATATGACCATGAGACTAGGTCAAGCCTTTAGGATAGCCTATGGGGTAGCTGAAAGCATAGTGGATATAGATATGAGTGATATAAAAAAGATGATGGGTAATATTACTATAAGACCAATATATTATTAAAGGAGAATGTTAATGGATAAGTTTATATTAAATAGAGAAGAAACAACTATGATGATAATCGATATACAAGAAAGATTAGTACCTGCTATGAATCGTAAAGACGAAGTTGTCAGTAATGCTAAGATTTTAATTCAATGTGCTAAAGAGATGGATATTCCAATTATATATACGGAACAATATCCTAGAGGTCTAGGACATACTATAGAAGAATTATCACAGCTAATTGAAGAAGGGCAGAGATTTGAAAAAGTTTCTTTTTCTGCATTCACAGATGAAGTTCAAGAGGCTCTTAAAAAAGCAAATAGAAAAAAGATTATAATTATAGGAATGGAAACCCATGTATGTGTATATCAAACTGTAAGGGATCTACTCCTTAATGGCTATGAAGTCTTTGTTGTAAATGATGGTGTAGCTTCAAGAACAGAGGAAAATTATCTTAACGGATTAGATATAATGCAAAAAATGGGTGCTGTAATTACAAATACAGAAATGCTTGTATTTGATTTACTAAAGCGTGCTGGAACAGATGAGTTTAAAACCATGTCAAAATTAATTAAGTAAGCTTTAAAGGGTGATTATATGTATAAATTTGAGAATAAGGAATTTGTTTTAAATAGTGATTTTGAAATAAGAGTAGTTAGGGAAGACAAAGATGATATAGATTTATTAATTCCCTTAGATTTAAGGACTTTAAATCTTTCTATGGACTCTATGCCAGAATTTTTAGATGATAGATTTCAGTTTACTGAAGTCAGGAATATAATCCTAAGGATCACAAAAGATAATAATGACAATATATGTACTATTCATTTACTAAATAGCGTGGATATACATTCTGCTATAATGAATTTTACAATGAACTATGAGCATCATACTATAGATATTATTAAATCAGACTATAGTGTAGAAATGCATTTAAGGAGAAAAGTTGATGATTAAATTAATAGCAAGTGATATGGATGGTACTTTATTAGACGATAATAAGAATTTGCATCCAGAATTCCATCAAGTATATAATGAACTTAGGGCTAGAGATATTAAATTTATAGTGGCTAGTGGAAGACACTATAGTGAGATGCATCCTTACTTTAGGGATAAATATAAAGATATGATTTATATTGCTGAGAATGGTGGGCAAATAGTATATGAAGATAAAGAAATCTACTCTTCTACTATGGATCTTGATAATGTTCACAGAATAGCAGAAGATGCAAAGAAGATAAAAGGTATTGATATAATACTATCTGGAAGCGAAAACATATATTTATATAATTTTAGAAACAAACCCATAGAAGAATTGAGAACTCTTTATTGCGCCTATATAGTTTTAAATGATTTATCTGAACTAAAAGAGAATATTTTCAAGGTATCTATTTTCAATGAAAATGGGTCTGATTACCATACACATAAATCTATTTATGATAACTGGGGAGACAAATTAACAATCACTGCATCAGCCTATGTTTGGACTGATATTTACAATAAAGAGGTAAATAAAGGGGCTGCTCTTAATATAATAAAAGATAAATTTGGCATAAGTGATGATAAAGTAATGGTGTTTGGAGATTACAATAATGATATTGAAATGCTAAAACAAGGATATTATAGCTATGCCATGGAAAACTCATCTAAAGAAATAAAGAGTGTAGCTAATTTTATAGCTAAAAGCAATAACGAGAATGGGGTACTGGAAGTTATAAAGGATATAGTTTTAGCTTAGAAGACAATGACTGAAAGATTAGGTGACTAGGATGTTAAAGATAAAAGAATGGGATAAGGTAGCTATATTAATAGATTTTGATGGTACAATTACAACTACGGATACAAATGACA
>CAZAGS010000017.1:0-16194 GCA_964484955.1 uncultured Tissierellaceae bacterium | reverse complement strand
GTAGCTATATTAATAGATTTTGATGGTACAATTACAACTACGGATACAAATGACAAGTTATTATATAAACATATGAATGATAGAATAAAAGAACTACTTTCAAAAGAAGAAGAGATGAATTATGTAGACTTTATGGATTCCTTGTTAGATGAGGTTAGAATAAGAGAAGAGGATTACCTGGAGTTTATCTTAAGTGAAATCCCCATTTCTAAGGGATTTGTAGAATTTTATGAAAATATCAAAGCATATAGTATACCTGTTGAAATTGTAAGTGGTGGATTCTATAATGGCATCTTACCTTTTTTAGCTAAACATGGTATAAGAGATGTAGAAGTACATGCAAATACTTTGAATTTTGATAATGACAAAATATCTGTTACCTATCATGATGGTAGAAACTCCCAATGCTGTGATATGGGGCCTTGTGGTAATTGCAAAATACAACATTATGAAAAATATAAAGAAAAAGGCTATAGGACAATATTTATAGGTGATGGCATTTCGGACCAAGCCCTAGCAAAGCATGCAGAGATTGTATTTGCTAAAGATGGACTAAAAGAGTATTGTATAGAAAATGAAATAGAATATATGGATTGGAATGATTTTGAAGATATTAATAAAATGGTGTTTTTAGATAACCAGCTAATTTAGCTGGTTATTTTTGGTGTTTAATATAAATTATGATATAATTTAATGGTTAATAAAGGGGGAGATATTTTGATTAAATTCATTCATACAGCGGATATTCACTTAGGGCTTCAATTTAACAATGTATCTTTTCATAAAGATAAGGCAGTTGCTAGAAGAAGGGAACTTTGGTCTACTTTTGAAAGAATTGTAAAGAAAAGTAAAGAGGATAATGTGGACTTTTTATTTATAGCAGGAGATTTATATGAAGAAAGGTACTTTACCCTTGGCGATATGAAAAAGGTAAGAGATATATTTGCAACATGCCCAGATGTAAATGTAATTATAGCAGCTGGCAACCATGATTATATAGGCAATAACTCACTATACAATAAAGTAGAATGGACTCCCAATGTGACAATATTTAACAGTGATGGCTTAGATAGCATGGTCTTCACAGAATTAAACACAGTGGTCTATGGATACAGCTGGGACAGAGTAGAGTTAAGAGAAAACCAGCTGTTAGATAATATTCAAATTAGGGAAGATATGAAGAAGATTCTAATAATACATGGTGATATAGGCAGTAATTCTAATTACCTGCCCCTGGATCTTAAAGCATTAACAGATTTAAATATGGATTATATAGCTTTAGGTCATATTCATAAGCCAAATTTATTTAATCATAAAATAGCCTATTGTGGGTCCCCTGAACCTCTTGATTTTGGAGAGCTTGGAGATAGGGGAATAATTGTTGGGGAAATCACTAAGGAGCAAACTAAAATTGAATTTTTACCATTTAGCAAAAGAAGATTTTATAGAATAGATTTAAAGATTACTGGTGATATGGGATATTTTCATATATTAGATAAAATTAAAGAAATAGAGATTGGAAATTTGGATCTAGACTTTTATAGGGTATATTTACAAGGCTATATTCAAAGTGATATAGATTTGACAAATATAATAGAGGACTTGCAGGATAAGTTTTACCATTTAGAAATAGTTAATAATACAGAACTAGACTTTGACTTGGAAAAGATTGAAAAGGAAAATATGGATAATATTATAGGCCAATTTATAACTACTATGAAAAATAAAGGATTAGAGGATAAAATAAACAAAGATGCATTATATTATGGTTTAGCTGCTTTGTTGAAAGGCAGGGTATTATAATGATTATTAAAGAACTGAACCTTATAGGATTTGGAAAGTTTGAAAACAAGATAATTAATTTAAAAGATGGACTAAATCTGATATATGGGGAAAATGAATTTGGAAAAACAACTATTCACAATTTTATAGATGGAATGTTTTATGGATTTTTAAAACCCTATGCTAAAACCACCATATATCTAGATGAACATGCAAAATATAATCCTTGGACTAATACTAATTATAAGGGAACATTGAAATTTGAGTACAAGGGTCAGTTATACAGTATAGAAAGAAACTTTGCTAAAGGACAAGAAACTACAAAAGTCATATTAGATTCTACTGGTGAGGATATTACTTATTCTATAGACACTGGTAATAGTGGGAGAATACTTCAACCTGGATTTCATTTCTTTGGTTTCAATAATGCTGTATATTCTAATACAGTTTCTATACAACAGTTAGGTATAAAAACTGAAGACAGTTTAGCCAATGAAGTTAGAGATAAATTAGTAAATGTAACTAGAACTTTGGATGAAAATATTTCTATTGAGCAATCTATTAATGAACTAGACAAAGCCTTAAAATCCATAGGTACAATAAAGGCTTATACATCATCCTATGGTATAGAATATGAGAAGTTAATAAGTTTGAAAGAGGAAAGAGACGAGATATTATCTTTCAAAAATGAATATGAAGAATTATTAGAAGAAGAAACTTTAATTGATATTGAAATAGATAAATATAAGTCCAAAATTGAGGAGCTAGAATCTAGAATAAAAGGAGCTAAGATAATAGCAAAAAGACAACTTTATCTAGAAGGCAAACAAATAAAAGAAAATATAGAAACCCTTACAAATAAAGCTAATGACTATAAAATATATGATTCTCTTTCTATGGAAGATTATTCTACTTGTATTGCTATTAACAATGATATCAATCATTTAGACAAGATAATAAGCCATACAAGCAAAATAATAAGTAATTTAGATAAAGAAATAGAAAGTCTTAGACGATTAGAAACTGAGAAAGTCAATATGGATGAAAGTATAATAGAAGATTACCACTACTATGAAGAGTTAGAAAATAATAATACTATACTAGCAAATAATATGGATAGTAATAAATTAGAGTTTATAAAAAGAGATTATAAAAGCAATAAATCTCTAAAGAATAGTTTAAATATCCTACTAATAGTATCAGTTTTAATATTTATAGCTATTTCAATTTACAGTGCAATAAATAGTAAGTATGGATATTTAATTTTTAATATCTTTATTTTAATTATAGTAGCCTTTGTAATTTATAAGAACAGAAGACTAAATGGTCTATTAAAAAGGATAGAATTTCAGAAAAATGAATTAGAATCCTTAGCTGAAATTAATAGACTAAAAATTATAGAAAATGAAGAAATAATGAAAGATATATTAAACAAATACAAGGTCACTAACAAATTACAAGTGAAAAGACTGCAAGATAATATACAATTAGAAATATATAAGAAAAACAAAGCAGAAGATGAATTAAATGAAATAGTAGAAAAGAGTATTATTCTTCAAGAAGAGTTAGATATAGCAAGGATGGATAGTTATAACTATAAGGTAGAGTTGAAAGATCTATTAGAAAAGAATGTATCTGGATCCATTGAGGAATTTAAAAGAGGGCTAGAAAACAAAGACAAGTATGAGGATATACTAGTAGAAATAGAGAATAAAAAAGATTTATATAGCAGAATATTGGGTAATTCTAAACTGGAAGAAATATTAAAACAATTAGAGGAATTTGAAGACTATTTAAATATTCAAGAAACACTAACAAAAGAAGAATTAGAAGAATCTATGTCTGATCTAAGGGAAGAACTCAATAGTAAAAATATTAGTAAAAGTGCTTTAAAAAGTAAATTAGAATTCTTTGCTACTAGGATATCTGACCTAGTAAATATAGAGGAAGAAATTAACAGAGCTACTTCTAATTTACAAGTCTTGGACCATAAAAGAGCAGCACTAGAAGTCGCAAGAAATACTATTGAAGATCTATCAAAAGATATTCATAGGCAGTTTGCACCGGCTATTAATAAAAGAGTAGGTAAGGTTATAGAGCAAATAACCGATGGAAAATATAAGGCAGTTAGAATTGATGACAAGTTAGAAATGTCAGTAATCAACCCAATATCAAAAGAAAATATAAATATTAATAGCTTGAGCGGTGGGACAATAGACCAATTATACTTTGCCCTAAGATTTGAAATTATTAATTCTATGTCAGACTCTAGATTGCCACTAATATTGGATGATTGTTTTATACAATATGATGATATAAGACTTGAAAACATTTTAAGATTTATAAAAGATAAGTCTAAGGAAAGGCAGATAATTTTATTTACTTGTCAGAAGAGAGAAATGGAATTATTAAACAAAATAGATGCAAATTATAATTTAGTTGCTTTATAGAAGATAAGTAATTTGGTGTTCTTTTAATGTTCAACATTAACTTAAAGCTTAACATTAAGCCTTAAATGCCTAAAATTACAGCTTTCAATAGTTAAAGTAATGGATTAAGATTAACTGAGGTGGATATATGATATATGCAATTGGTGATTTACATTTAGATCATTCTAAGGAAAAACCTATGGATATTTTTGGTGATAATTGGATTGATCATGATGAAAATATATTTGATAGTTGGAAAGAAAATGTTCAGGAAGATGACTTAGTATTAATCCCTGGAGATATTTCTTGGGCTTTAAGAACAAATGAAGCCTACGAAGATTTAAAGAAGATAGACCAATTACCAGGAAAAAAAGTATTAGTTAAAGGTAACCATGATTATTGGTGGCAAAGCCTTAATAAATTAAATAACTTTGGATTTAAAAGTATATTTTTTCTTCAAAATAATAGTTATTATTATAAGGATGTAAATATAGTTGGAACCAGGGGTTGGATGCCAAAAGATAACGAAAGCTTTGATTTAACTGATGAAAAAGTATTTCAAAGGGAATTAAATAGACTAAGAGCCTCACTTATTCATGCTAAAGATAAGGCTAAAACTACTATAGCAATGCTTCATTATCCTCCATTCAATATGGACTTGTCACCTAATGAATTTCTAGATATAATGGTAGAGTTCAATGTAGATATTTGCATTTATGGACACCTTCATGCAGAAGGACATAAATTTGCTGTAGAAGGAATTGTGGAAGGAATAGAGTTTCATTGTGTATCTAGTGATTATATTGATTTCAAAATTAAAAAATTGATGGGGGAGTAACAAGATGAAGGTTATTGTAGAAGATAATTATGATATGGTCAGTAAAGTAGCGGCAGAAATAGTAAATAGTCAGGTTAAAGACAAGCCAAATATTGTATTGGGGCTGGCTACAGGTAGCACTACAATAGGAATGTATAAAGAGTTAGCAAATAAACATAAAACAGAGGGAACGGATTACTCAAATGTTAAGACTTTTAACTTAGATGAATATGTAGGACTAAATGGGGACCATATAAGTAGTTATAGATATTTCATGAATGAACAGTTCTTTGATCATATTAATATTGACCCTAAAAATTCATTTGTGCCTAATGGAAAAGCAGCAGATCTGTCTCAACATTGTAAAGAATATGATAATTTAATAGAAGAAGCTGGTGGAATTGACTTACAAATATTGGGAGTTGGTGAAAATGGCCATATAGCATTTAATGAACCGGCAGAGCAATTAAATCTATATACATCAGTGGTTAAGTTAACAGAATCGACTATTACTGTTAATTCTAGATTTTTTCAATCAGTAGATGAAGTACCTAAAACTGCAATATCTATGGGTATTGGAAGCATATTAAGAGCTAGAAAATTAATTTTATTAGCCACTGGAAAAAAGAAGAGAGCAGTTATAAAAAAATTACTAGACAATCAAGTAGTAACAACTGATTTTCCAGTATCTTTACTATTATGTCACCCAGATTTAACTATAATACTTGATCGTGAAGCATATGCTGATTAAAAATGTAAAGATTATAAGTCCATATGAAGTATTACATGGCTTTGGAATAAAGATAAAAGATGGAAAGATAGTGGACTTAAATTTGGAACATTTGCTGGAAGACACAGGACAAGAAGTAATAGATGGTGGTGGCAATTATTTAAGTCCAGGATTTATAGATATACACAATCATGGTAACTCCGGCTATGATGTTATGGATACTACAGAGCAAGCTCTGGATAAAATGGGAGAGTTTCATCTTTCAAATGGTGTAACATCTTACTTAGGAACAATAATTACCTCCTCTTATGATGATATGATGAGGGCAATTGAAAATATTGTAGACTATAAGAACAAAGCAAATATAAGCAATCTATTGGGAATTCATCTAGAAGGACCCTTCTTTGATATAGGGAAGAAAGGTGCTCAGCCAGAAGAATTTATAAAACTTCCAGATATAGATGATATAGAAAATATGCTGGAGCTTTCTAAAGGTAAATTAAAAATGCTTAGCCTAGCACCTGAATTAAAAGGTGCTTTAGAAATTATAGAAAAGCTTAAGAACAATAATGTAGCAGTTGCAATGGCTCATACTAATTCTACTTTTGAAAGTGCTAAAAAGGCAATTGATCATGGAATAACTATAGCAACTCATTTATATAATGGGATGAGAAGTTTTAACCATAGAGAACCGGGAGTAATAGGAGCAAGTCTAACAGATGATAGGGTATATTGTGAATTAATTTATGATAGAATCCATTTACATGATGCAGCTGTAAATATTGCTTTAAAGATGAAGGGCTTTGATAAAATAATATTGGTAAGTGATGCAATGATGGCTGCAGGCTTAGAAGATGGCGAATATCAGTTAGGAAATCAAAAAGTATATGTTAAAGAAGGAGCTGCAAGGCTAGCATCCGGAAATCTTGCTGGTTCAACATTAAATTTACAAGAAGCCGTATATAATATGGTTAAATTCTTAGATCTGCCAATACATGAAGTAGTGAAAATGGCTACTTTAAATCCAGCCAAAGCAATTAATATGGTCAGAGAAATAGGCAGTATTAGAGTTGGCAAAAGAGCTGATTTAATAATTTTTGATGATAATATTGAAATTAAACATGCAATAGTTGGAGGAAATCTAATATGGTAAAAGAATTAGAGGTCAAGATATTAAATGTAGATTTAGAAGAGATGGAAAAGAAGATAATAAGCTTAGGTGGAAGACTAATAGCTAAAGAAGTTCAAGTAAATACCTTAATTGATTCTACTAGTAAACCTATTAAAGAAAGTATTAATGCCTATTTAAGAATAAGAGAAACTAAGGACTTATTAAATAACAAGTCAGATATTACTCTAACCCTAAAAAAGATAGTAAGTACACAAGGACTTAGAGAAAATATAGAAATGAATTCACAAGTAGAAAACAAAGAAACAATCTTACAAATATTTAAAGAATTAGGATATGACAAAATAGAAGAAGGCTTTAAAGAAAGAAAGTCTTATAGTCTCCAAAATGCTAGATTTGATCTAGATATTTGGGATGAAAAAACATATCCATATCCTTATATGGAAATAGAAGTAGAAAGCCAGGAAGATTTAGATAAAATCATAAAGCTATTAAATATTCCAAAAGAGAATATTTCTACAAAATCTATAATGGAGCTAAAAAATGAACTACTATAATTATTAAGTTATGTAAAATCTTTAAATTTTACATAACTTAATTTTTTTAGAAAGTTTGTAAAACGTTTTCCTAAATCTCTTGCAATTATAAATCCTTTTAGTATAATTAGAATGTAATGTAATTAATTATTTACAAAGGGGGAACTTGAATTGTACAAAATAGTAAACAAAGAATGTCTAGCTGAGAATATTTATTCACTAGATATTGAAGCTCCAAGAGTAGCAAATTCTGCACAACCAGGCCAATTCATCATTGTTATTACTGATGAAAATGGAGAAAGAGTACCACTTACAATTTGTGATTCAGATAAGGAAAAAGGAACAGTAAATATAGTAGTTCAAGCCATGGGATCATCTACAAAAAGATTGGTAAGTCTTGAAGTAGGAGACTATATAAGTAACTTTGTAGGGCCTTTAGGAAAACCTTCTGAATTTGTTAATGAAGATATAGAAGAATTAAAGAAGAAAAAAATATTATTTATAGCTGGGGGAGTTGGTACAGCACCAGTATATCCTCAAGTTAAATGGTTTCATGATAGAGGCATAGATGTAGACGTTATTATAGGAGCTAAAAATAAGGATTTAGTTATTTTAGAAGATAAAATAGGATCTGTTGCAGGAAATTTATACATAACAACTGATGATGGAAGTTACGGTTTTAACGGAATGGTTACAAAACAATTTGAAGACCTTATGGATAATCATGGCAAGCATTATGACTTGGCTATTGCAATAGGACCAATGATAATGATGAAATTTACAGCATTAACTACCAAGAAATATGGAGTTCCTACTATAGTTAGTTTAAACCCACTAATGGTTGATGGTACTGGAATGTGTGGTGCTTGCAGAGTTACTGTTGGAAATGAAGTTAAATTTGCTTGTGTAGATGGGCCAGAATTTGATGGTCATTTAGTAGATTTTGATGAAGCTCTTAGAAGACAAACTCAATATAAAGAAGAAGAGATAGAATTAGATCACAAAAAATGTGCCATAAGTGGAGGTGCAATATAATGGATAGATTTACAAGAGTACCTATTTCTAGTCAAGACCCTGCTGTTAGAAACACAAACTTTGATGAAGTTTGCTTGGGATATACAGTAGAAGAGGCTATGCTAGAAGCAAAAAGATGTTTACAATGTAAAAATCCTAAATGTGTTCCATTATGTCCTGTTTCTATAGATATACCTAAATTTATAAAACATATTGCAGATGGAGAATTTGAAGAATCAGCTAGAGTATTAGCAGAATACTCATCATTACCAGCAGTTTGTGGTAGAGTTTGTCCTCAAGAAGACCAATGCGAGAAGACTTGTATTTTAAATAAAAATGGGGATGCAATAGCTATAGGAAAATTAGAAAGATTTGCTGCTGACTATGGTATCCAAAACAACCTAAGCTTAGGTACTGTTAAGGAAAGCAATGGCAAAAAAGTAGCTATAATAGGTTCAGGACCAGCTGGAATAACTTGTGCTGGAGAGTTAGCTAAGGAAGGCTACGATGTTACTATCTTTGAAGCCCTACATGAGCCAGGTGGAGTATTAGTATATGGAATACCTGAATTTAGACTACCAAAAGAAGATATAGTAAAATATGAAATCAACAATTTAAAAAAATTAGGTGTAAAGATAGAAACCAATGTAATAGTTGGTAGAACTGTAACTATAGATGAACTTTTTGATAACGAAGATTTTGAGGCAGTATTTGTAGGTTCAGGAGCAGGCTTACCAATTTTCATGGGCATACCAGGTGAAAATACTAATGGAGTATTGTCAGCTAATGAATTCTTAACTAGAAACAACCTAATGAAGGCATTTAGAGAAGATTATGATACACCAATTAAAGTAGGAAAAAGAGTTGCAGTAGTAGGTGGCGGAAACGTTGCTATGGATGCTGCAAGAACTGCAAAGAGATTAGGTGCAGATGTTTATGTAATATATAGAAGGACTGAAGCAGAGCTTCCTGCAAGAATAGAAGAAGTACATCATGCAATGGAAGAAGGAATAAACTTTGAATTTTTAACAAATCCAACAGAAATATTAGCAGACGAGAAAGGTTGGGTAAAGGGACTTAAATGTATAAGAATGGAACTAGGTGAGCCTGATAGTTCAGGTAGAAGAAGACCAATAGCTATCGAAGATTCAGAATTCGAAATAGAAGTTGAAACGGTTATAATGGCTTTAGGAACAACGCCTAATCCGCTTATACCAAATACAACAGAAGGCCTAGATATGGATCATAGGAAATGCTTAATAGCTGATGATTATGGTAGAACAAGCAGAGAAGGAATTTTTGCTGGTGGAGATAATGTTACTGGTTCAGCTACAGTAATCTTAGCTATGGGAGCAGGAAAAGATGCAGCCAAAACCATAGATGAATATATTAAATCAAAGGAACTTGCACCAGGGACTCTTTAAGAGTCCTTTTTTTTCAAAAGTATTTCAATAATCGAAATATATTGATATAATGTTTTTAGCACAAATTTAGGAGGGATAATTTGCTAAGTAATAGTGTAATAGAAAATGTTTTATATGCTGCCTTATCAAAAGGCGGTGACTTTGCAGAAATATTTGTAGAAGACAAAATAAATGCCAGCATAAGATTGGTTGGAGGCTTAGTTGAAAACAATATTTCAGGTAGGGACTATGGAGTAGGCATAAGAATATTTGACAAATTTAATAGCATATATGCTTATACTAATGATAGCTCCGAGGATAACTTAATAAAAGTAGCTAAGCAAGCGGCAGCAGCACTAGAATCAAATCAAGTAGAGCTTAGACTTAACTTAATGAAGAGACAATCTACAAATTATAATCCAATTTCACTTTATCCAAGTAAAACAGCTAAGAAAGATAAAGTAGAATTATTAAAAAGAGGATATAAAGCAGCTAAAGAATATGACCCTGTAATTTCCCAGGTAACTGCAAACTACTTAGAAGAAGAGCAAAACATTTTAATAGCAAATACAGAAGGTCTATTAGCAACAGACACTAGAGTTAGAACTAGATTTTCAGTGGCTTCAGTAGCCTCCAAAGATGGAGAAATGCAACAAGGCTCTTATTCTCCAGGAGCATCAATGGGTTTTGAATTTTATGACAAGATAAATGTTGAAGAAGTAGGTATTGAAGCTTCAAGAATTGCAAAAACAATGGTTCATGCAGATTATTGTCCTAGTGGGACTATGCCGGTTATTATAGACAATGAATTTGGTGGAGTTCTATTCCACGAAGCATGTGGGCACGCCCTAGAAGCAGCATTTGTATCAAAAGGTACTTCTGCCTTTGCAAATAAATTAGGCCAACAAGTAGCATCACCTCTTGTAACTGCAATAGATGATGGAACCATGCCAAACGGTTGGGGAACTACAAATATAGATGATGAAGGAACTCCTACTCAAAGAAATGTATTGATCGAAAATGGAATCTTAAAGTCTTACTTAATAGATAAGATACACGGTAGAAGAATGAATATGGAATCTACTGGTTCAGGAAGAAGACAATCATATAAATTTGCACCAACTTCTCGTATGAATAATACCTATATTGATGCAGGTCAGTCAACTTTTGAATCTATTATATCCAATACTGAAAATGGACTATATGCTAAAAAACTAGGTGGAGGAAGTGTTGATCCAGCTACTGGTGACTTTAACTTTGCAGTTATGGAAGGTTATATAGTCCAAAATGGAAAGATATTAAAACCTGTTAGGGGTGCTACCTTAATTGGTAATGGTATAAAAGTATTAGAACTAATAGATATGGTAGGAAACAATTTAGACTTAGGTCAAGGTATGTGTGGAGCAGATAGTGGATCTATACCTGCTAATGTTGGCCAACCAGCATTAAGAGTAAAATCACTAACCGTTGGTGGAAGGAAGGTGGAAGACTAATGAAATACAAAGAATTAATAAATAAGATATTCCAAAGTGGTAAAGAAAAATTTGAAAATATGGAAGCCTATATGGAAACATCAAAATCTATAAGTATTGGTGTATTTGATGGACAAGTAGATAAATATAGTATAGCTGAATCAGGAGGCTTATCCTTTAGAGGTGTGTCAAATAATAAGATGGGTTATTCTTATACAGAAAAATTAGATGAAACATCTATAGCTATGCTAATTGATGAAGCTTATGAAAATGCTTCTTTTATAGAATCTACAGAAGATGAGGAAATCTTTGGTGGGTCTGATAACTATAACAAGGTAAATGCATATAATGAAAACCTATCTCTATCATCTATGGAAGAAAAGATTAATTTAACTAAGAAATTAGAAAAAGAAGCTCTTAGTCTAGATAAAAGGGTAACTTCTGTCCAAATGTGTGGTTACCAAGAATTTGAAGAAACTTCTATTATAGTGAATACCAAAGGGGTAGATTTAAGCCATAAGGTAAACGGTGGAGTAATATATGTTTCAGTAGTAGTTAAAGAAGGGGAAGATACTAAAACTGCCATGGCTTTTAGAGCCTTTAATGATTTAAAAGATGTCCATGTGGAGGAAATTGCTAAAGAGGCAGTAGATGAAGCATTATCATTATTAGGAGCATCACCAATTAAAACTGGTGAATATCCAATGATTATCAAGAATACTGTATTTGGAGATATATTAGCTTTCTGTGCTTCAATTTTTTCAGCAGAGTATGTAGATAAAGGACTTTCTCTTTTAAAAGATAAAATCGGAGAAAATGTAGCCAATGAACTTTTAACTTTAGTAGATGATCCATTTTTAGAAGGAGGATTTGCTTCTCGTGGATTTGATGGAGAGGGTATGAGCACTTCAAGAAAAAACATTATAGATAAGGGCATATTAACAACTTACCTTCATAGTTTAAAAACAGCTAAAAAGTTCAATGTTACTCCAACTGGTAACTCCACTAGAACTTCTTATAAGTCACCTTTATCAATAGCACCAAGTAATCTTTATGTTCAACCAGGGGATAATAGCGTAGATGAGATGATATCCACAATAGATAATGGTGTTTATATAATAGATGTAGCTGGATTACATTCTGGACTGAATCCAGTATCAGGAGACTTTTCACTTTCAGCTCATGGTTATGAAATAAAAGACGGCAAGATTCATAGACCAATAAATCAAATAACTATAGCAGGAAATTTTTATACAGTATTAAAAGATATTGAAATAATCGGTAATGATTTAATATTTGGTTTCCCATCTGGTAGTTATTTTGGGTCACCAAGTATTAAAATATCTTCTATTTCAGTTGCGGGAGATAATTAAAATAAAAATCCACTTCATTAATTTGAAGTGGATTTTTTCACTATAAGGATCTTGAGTAAAATTCTACTACTAATTGATCATCTATTTCTATTGGAATTTCTTCTCTTTCAGGTATCTTTATTAATGTGCCTGAGAAATTGGATTCATCTTTTGAAATATAAGGATAAGAACTTAAAAATGCATTTTCAAAGTTTTCCTTAAATAATTCTATAGTTCTGGATTTTTCTTTTAGAGAAATTACATCTCCAACTTGAACTAAATAAGATGGAATATCTACTTTCTCTCCATTTACCAAGAAGTGTCTATGAACTACCATTTGTCTTGCTTGTCTAATTGATGATGCAAAACCCATTCTGTATACCAGATTATCAAGTCTAGTTTCTAGTATTTTTATTAGTGCATGACCAGTTTGGTCTGAAGATTTCTTAGCTTTTACTACATAACCTACGAATTGTTTTTCCATTACACCGTAGTAAGCTCTTAGTCTTTGCTTCTCTAATAATTGTTTTCCATACTCAGATAATTTCTTATCTGCCCTGCTTGTTCCTTTTACTGCTCTGTCCATTGCCTTAGGATGACCACTTACATTTAAACCCAATCTTCTTGCTTGTTTAAACCTTGGTCCCATCATTTTAGCCATTAATTATCATCTCCATAAGAAATTTGCCGCGATAATTTTATAACCAATTTAATAATAGCATAAAAATATAAAATTGTAAATGATAATTGTTATCAATTGTAGAATATTATTTATTAATCTTCAATAAAATGGTATAGTATAGTTAATGTTTAAACTTGGGAGGTTAATATGAAGATATTTATTAGTTCTGATATTGAAGGTGTTTCAGGGTCTACAATTTGGGATGAAACCATTAAAAGTGGGGATTTATATAGTCAATTTGCTCATCAGATGACATTAGAAACAAAAGCTGCCTGTGATGGGGCCAATGCTGCAGGAGCTAAAGAAATCATGGTTAAGGATGCCCATGATAGTGGAAGAAATATAGATCACAATTTATTACCCAAGAATACCAAACTAATTAGAGGATGGAGTGGGGGGCCTTTTTCTATGGTTCAAGAATTAGACCATTCCTATGATGCTTTGATTTTTATCGGTTATCATTCATCAGCTACAAAGGATACTAACCCCCTGTCCCATACTATGACTACAATTCTAGATTATGTAAAAATAAATGGTGCAATTGCCAGTGAATTTGTAATCCATAGTTATATAGCAGCATACTTAGGGGTACCTGTAGTTTTCTTATCAGGAGATAAGGGTTTATGTGATGAAGTGAAAAAAGTTCAACCAAACATAAGAACTGTTGCAGTAAAAGAAGGTCGTGGAAATTCCACAATTAATATTCATCCTGAATTAGCAAGAGACTTAATAGAAGAGGGAGTTAGAGAAGCCTTAGAAGGTGATCTATCAAAATGTAAAATTACACTTCCAGAATTTTTTGAAGTAGAAATTAGATATAGAGAACACAAAGATGCTTATGCTAATAGTCATTATCCAAATGTAATGAAAATGGATGAAAATACGATTAAATATGTCCATGATGATTATTTAGAAGTATTGCGTATGATGAAATTTTTAATATAATAGGAGTGAAAAAATGAAAGATCTTGATTTAGCAAAGAAAATATTAGAAGAAGAAAACCAATCTTTAGTAGTTGTGAAAGATGGAGAGATATTATATAAAAGTACGGACAGAGGAATAAAACCAATGCTTACTATAACCAATGAGATGAAAGATCAAGTAAGTGGAAGTTCAATAGCAGATAAGGTTATAGGCAAAGGTGCAGCACTTCTTTGTGTTAATTTAAATATAAAAGAAGTATATGGAGATTTAATGTCTCAGGCTGGTATGGATATGCTAGAGAAAAATGGGATTAAATATGAGTTTAAAAAGTCCTGTGAGTATATTAAAAACAGAGAGGGAACAGACTATTGTCCTATTGAAAAACTGTCAATGGATGTTGAAGAGCCAAGGGAATTATTAGAAAAACTAAAGATTTTCTTTGCCTCTATGGCAAAAAAGTAGAGGAGAGATAAGATGAAGAGAAGAAAAATAACAACAAAGAAATTAGTCACAGCTTCCATGTTATTAGCAATAGGAGTAATAATACCATCAATATTTCATTTAACTGGATTACCAGGTCAAATGTTATTACCTATGCATATTCCTGTATTAATTGGAGGGTTTTTATTATCACCTTCACTTGCTATGCTACTGGGTATGTTAACTCCATTGTTAAACAGTTTTGTAACAGGTATGCCGGAATTATTTCCAATAGCTATTATACTAGTTTTTGAGTTAGGTGCTTATGGATTAATAACTTCATTATTTTATAGGGTATTAAAAGTTCCATCATTATTATCTCTAATTATTGCAATGATTATAGGAAGACTTGTAGCTGGTCTTACAATCTTTGTCTTAAGTGCATTTTTCACATTACCACTAGATCCAATTTTATTTGTTAAAGGTGCAGTTCTTACTGGAATACCAGGCATCATAATTCAAATTATATTAATACCTTCATTGATTTATGCGGTTATGAAATATACTACGATAAATTTAGATTAGGAGAGGTCTTATGGCAATATTAATTAAAAATATAAATATTATTCCTATGGATGGAGTAAATGACTCAATAGAAAATAGCAATATTTATATAGAAGAAGATAAAATTATCCATATTGGAGAAGAGAGACAAGATTTAAAAGTAGATAGAGTTATAGATGGATTGAACAAAGTAGCAATGCCAGGCCTTGTAAATGCCCACACTCATTTAGGTATGTCCTTACTTAGAAACTACGCTGATGACTTGCCCCTACATGATTGGCTAACAAAGAAAATATGGCCAATTGAAGCTAATCTAACAGGTGAAGATATTTACTGGGGTTCCCTGCTTAGTATGGTAGAAATGATCCAATCAGGGACTACATCCTTCTGTGATATGTATTTCTTTATGGAAGAAGTAGGGAGGGGCTTAGAGGAATCAGGTATGAGAGGAGTCTTAACCCGAGGACTAATTGAAGAACCAGATAACCCTGATAGAAAGTTAAATGAAACAAGACGGCTATATAAAGAATTCAATAATAAAGCTGATGGTCGAATAAAAGTTATGGTAGCACCTCATGCACCTTATACCTGCAGTCCAGATTTTTTAGTGAAGACAATAGAATTAGCAAGGGAATTAAATACTGGTATGCACATTCATCTTTCTGAAACAAGAAAAGAAGTAGAAGATAGTTTTAAACAATATGGGAAATCACCTATAAAACATGTTTATGATTTAGGACTATTAGATCTACACACCATAGGAGCACATTGTGTTCACGTAGATGATGCTGATATCGAATTAATGGTAGAAAAGGCAGTATTTCCAGTAAATAACCCTACAAGTAACTTTAAATTAGCTAGTGGATTTGCCCCAGTAGATAATATGTTAAAAGCTGGGTTAAAAGTAGCCCTAGGAACTGATGGCTCATCAAGTAATAA
>CAZAGS010000016.1:0-29274 GCA_964484955.1 uncultured Tissierellaceae bacterium | reverse complement strand
TAGAAGCTTTAAAGTTACAAAATTCAAAGATATTTTATACAGGAGATAAGTCTATCAGATTTTTAAGTGATGGGGAAGTTCTTAAAGAACAGTGACGAGGTGATATTATGTCAGAAAAAACATTAGTTGTTTCTAGGTATGAACTAAAGTATCAAATTAACTTTGCTCAATATGCTAGTTTAACAAGTACTTTAAAAAATGTACTACTAGAAGATAAAAACAATGGTATTACTGGATATCCTATTCGATCATTATATTTTGATAGCTATGATAATTCAGACTTTTATGAAAAACTTAATGGTCAGGAGAACAGAAAAAAGATTAGGCTAAGAACCTACTCTCCAGAATCACCTGTGGTAAAATTGGAAATCAAACGTAAAATCGGAGATAGTCAAGAAAAAAAGTCCATTATTATAACAAAGGAAGATGCTAAGGAACTTATTAATTTGAATTATGATGTGCTACACAATTATGAATCTGAAACCGCAGCTATGTTTTATAATATTATGAAGTTTAGCCAGTTAAGGCCTGTAGTATTAATTGAATATAATAGAAAAGCTTTTATTCATCCTATGAATAATATAAGGTTGACTTTAGATAGTGATATTAGATCTAGTGAAACAAATTTCGATATGTTTGCAATCAATCCAATACTAATACCTGTAGATAATTATTATGTAGCAGTATTAGAAGTTAAATTTAATGATTTTATATTCAAATGGTTAACAGATTTGATTACCCCATATAGCTTGAATCGGGAGTCTTATAGCAAATATATGATTTCACGAGGTATATTTGAAAGATATATGGCATAGAAAGGGGGGAGCTTAATGAAGGATTTTATTTTTAAACTTTTATATGATAGTGCAACAGTAGTTTCGCCATTGCTTGCAATTCAAAATATGTCTATAGCATTAGTCTTAGGTACAATAGTGTGTGTTACTTATAAGATAACCTATAGTGGAGTGTCTTATAGTAAGAAATTTAATATCTCTTTAATTATGTTGTCGCTTATTACTACTATGGTAATGAATATACTAGGGAGTAGTTTAGCACTATCATTAGGTATGGTAGGAGCATTATCCATTATAAGATTTAGAACGGCTGTAAAAGATCCAAGAGATACCACTTATATATTTTGGGCAATATCAATTGGTTTAGGAGCAGGATCGACAAATTACTATATAGTCGTCATAGGAACTTTATTTGTTGCAACCGTTAGCATATTGGCAAGTTTTACACTTAAAAATGATAACAGTTATTTAGTAATTGTAAGGGGAAGTAATGAAAGTACCCCTGAAGTAAGAGCAGCATTGTTTGCAGCATATAGAGCTTGTAAATTAAGAGCTGAAACAATTACAGCTGATTATACAGAAATTGTATATCAAGTAAAATTAAAAAAAGATAATCAAGTAATAGATTATGAAAATATTAAGAATATCGAGGGTGTAAAATTTATTAATATGGTAGCTCGAGATGGTGAGACTTTGGGATGAAGCATAAAGAATTTTATATTATTAAGAAAAAAAATAAATGGTTTAAATCTAGCTTTTTAATCATAATGATAATCTTATTCTTTTCTTTTATTTTTATAAGTATAAATTTAGCTGATAATACAATAGAAATTAAAGAAGATTTGGCAGATGAGATACCTGATTGTAATTGTCCTAGGGACAACAATCTTCCAATCATGGTAATAGACACTAATAATAAAGTTATTGAATCAAATACTGAATTTAAAAATATCATAATAAACAAAACTGAAAGAGAAGTTAGAGAAAGATCATTGAAGTATGATGGGAGTATAAAACTTTATGAACCAAATAGATACGGTTATACATGTATTTGCGATTTATCTGAACCAACTTTGGTAACAAATATAACCATAAATACTAGAGGGCAATCCTCTTTAAGTCATCCTAAAAAGCAATATACAATTGCTTTTAAGGATGAAAAGGGATTAGAAAATCATCTAGAGATACTAGGAATGCCGAAACATGATAAATGGGTTTTAAATGGCTCCTATGGAGACAAAAGTCTAATTAGAAATTATCTAGCTTATAAGATGGCTGGCCAAGTAATGGAGTATGCACCTCGTACCAGATATGTTGAAGTATATCTAAATGAAACAGGGGACAAAAATATTTCATTTGAAAAGCACTATATAGGAGTATATCTGTTAGTTGAAAAGATTGAACGTGGTATAGATAGAGTAGATATTGATAAAAATGAAGGTGAATATAAAGATGTAAGCTTTATTATTGCCAGAGATAAAATTAAATATGGAGATACAGTTTTGACAACTGATTGGGGACTACTAGAGGAAGATATAATAATTGATGAATATGGAAATGTGAGATATAAAACTGTAATTTCAGTCTTGTATCCAGGAAAATCAAAATTAACAAAGGAGTATGAAAATGATATTAAAGAATATATAAATAAATTTGAATACAACCTTAAATCTAGTAATTTTAATAATAGTAAAAATGGTTATAGAGATTACATTGATGTAGATTCCTTTGTAAATTTTGCTATGATTAATGAGATATTTAAAAACATTGATGGTGGTGATGTAAGTACTTTTTTTTACAAGGGAATTGGAGAAAAAATGAAAGCAGGACCTATTTGGGACTTCGATCTTACAATTGGAAATACATCTGTTGCTCAAGTTAATGACCCCACAGGATTTCGGATGGTAAATACATTATGGTTTGATAGATTATTCCAAGACGCGTTTTTTGCAAATAGATATAGCAAAATCTTATATCCATATTACAGAAGTAAAATGTGGAAAACAAATAAGATTATGGATATGATAGATGAAGCTGTTAATGAGCTTGGATACGCAGTTAATAGAAACTCTAATAGATGGTATAAAGATTATGGGAAATTAGAATATGAAATAGAAATTAATAATATAAAGAAATTTTTAGAAAAAAGATTGCGATGGATGGATGACAATATTTATCTAGTAAAAAGAATTGAGGAGAACGTAATAGAATAGGAGGAGTAGCATGAGAATTCGTAAGTTTACAATAACATTTATGATAGCGCTATTTATTATTGCTATCTCTTCTATTCTAATCTATCAAGATATAATGACAAAAGCAGTAGTAAAAAATATGGTAGTAGATTCTAATTTAGTGGGGTATTTTACAAGGACAAAGGATGGAATAATTCAGATATATAGTGAAGATACATGGAGTGATTTTATAATCAAAGGAATTCAAGTTAATTCTTTTACTCCTGGCTATTCAAGGAATAAAAGTGGAATAGAAAAAGATAGAGTAATGAAGTGGCTAAAACAAATTTCTGAAATGAATGCCAATGTAATAACTATACCAAATATACAACCACCTTCATTTTATAACGCAATTTATGAATTTAATTTAAACAATCCAAATGCAATTTATATAATACATGAAATACCATTATATGAAGGTGCCATACTAAAACACTATGACGCATATAATAAGGAAATTATAAAACCGCTTAAAAAAGATATTAAAAAGACAATTGATGTAGTTCACGGTAATACACTATTGTTAGATAACTCCAGAAATCATACAGGGATATATTTGAAAGATATTTCAAAATATGTTTTAGGTTATATTATTGGTACCAATACTAATGCAGAGTTAATTACGTTGACAAATATTAATTATCCTAAAGTTAATGATTATGATGGCAATTATTTTCATAGTAAGAACGTTAGTGCTTTTGAAGTTTTTATAACAGAAATGATGGATCTTGCAGCTAGTTATGAGGTAGACAAATACAAGCAAATTAGTTTATTTTCATATATAACATCTGTTGATACAGATCCATTAACTCATATAAATGAATTAAATTCTACAAAAAATGCAAATATAGATTTAGAAAAAATAATGCCGAAAAATAAAAATAATATATTTTCAAGTTACACTTTGCATCCAAATGCATATGATTTTATGGATTATGATGATTCATATACTATTTCTGGGAACCGCAGTGAATACAATTCAGTTTATTTTAACTATCTAAAGAAAATAAACGAACATTATGCAATTCCTGTTGTTGTTTCTAACTTTGGAATACCTGCATCACGGGGGATGTCTAAGATAAATGTTAAAGACGGTTTTAATAGAGGAAATATAACGGAGGACAGACAAGGTGAACAATTAATAGAATTATTAGATTATATTTATACAGCCGGTAGTGCAGGAGCAGTAATTTACAATTGGCAAGATGACTGGGCTCAATCCACAACTTTTAATATACTTGATGACTATTTGGATAGAAGCTCATCTACCTATTGGTTTGATGCACAGGCAAGTGACGAAAGTTTTGGAATAATGAGTTTTGATACCGGTGATATTGAACGTGATATATATATTGATGGAAATATTAACGATTGGGATAAAATAACTTCTCTGTCAAATGAAAATGGTTTTGAACTCAAGGTAAGTTCTGATACATCATATATTTATTTTATGATAAAAAGGAAAGGTCTATCACTAACAGATGATAAATTATATTTTGGTTTAGATATTACTCCAAAAAGTGGATCTAAAGATTGGGAAGATGAGGTACAATTTAATATACCTGTTGACTATATTATAGAATTAATAGGTTATAATGAATCACGTATTTTAGTTCAGGAAAGATATAATTTATTTAATTATTTATATAAATATTATTCTAATATAATAGAAAAACAAGACACCATTCCTGCTAAAGATAGTAAAATTTTTTCAGCTATTTATATGTTAAATAGAAAACATTTTTATTTAAAGGATAGTAATATTATTGTTCCACCAGTTTATTATCAGACTGGAAAACTTGTTTATGGAAATGGGAATCCTAAAAGTGAAGATTATAATTCTCTGACGGATTTTAATAAAGAAGGTGATTCTATAGAAATCAAAATACCATGGACCTTAATAAATATTAAAAACCCGTTGAAAAAAACTGCACAAGATGATTTCTATCTTAGAGGGTTAGAAAGCAAAATTAACGTTAATGATATAAATTTAGAATTAGTCTATAATGGTAAAAATGAAAATATAACTATTGGACCTGTAAGTTATAAGATACCAAATTATAAAGATATAAAATATCACAGTAGATTAAAAAAATCATATTATTATATACAGAATTATTGGAAGTAATTTTATAAAGCTAGAAAGGTAGAGAGGTGAAAGAAATGTCAGTATATCTTGTTTATATATCTTTTGTAATATTTGTTGTTATATTACTAGTTGTTGGAATCTACTTTATCTTGGCGCTACGTAAAAGAAGAGTATTACTTGAAAAAATAAATAAACAGACAGAAACAATAAAGGAAATCTTAAATAATCATATGGGGTATTCAGATATTAAATTGATTCCAGAATATGAGATTGAAGAAATTAGAAAAATAGTATCAAACAAAATCGGACTAGAAGCTTTTATTAATTGTTTTCAAGACTATCTAGAAGACAATGGAGATTTAGTTAAAGTTAGGGATTATGCAGCACTTGTTGTAAGCTATAAAACCCTATTAAATAATAAAATTGTAAGAGAGAAATATAAAAAAAGTTATATTTTATATTTGTTATCAGAATTTAGAATTAATACAGAAGAAGTTATGGAATTTGCCTTAGAATCCTTGGACAGTGATTCGATTTATATAAGAAATAACTCACTAAGAGTAATTAGAAATACTGGCAATGTACCAATAGTAATGAAAGCCATAGAATCTATAAGTTCTCAGAATCATTATTACAACTATAGGGTTTTAGTAGATTTTATAGATAACTTTACTGGAGAACAAGAGCTGTTAAATCAAGCCCTTGTAGAAAAATTCCCTATATTTAATAATAGATTTAAGCGATTAATAATAGAACACTTTTCAAACAAATTAAATGATAATGAAAACATTAGGTTATTAGTTCTTGACGTTCTTTCAAGTTCTAATGATAAAAATACTTTGATAATGGCAACTAGATATTTTGGAAGAGTTATCGATGAAAGGGCGGAAGAATATATATTACAAAATCTAGAAAGTCCAGATTGGGAATTGCGAGCTATAAGTGCAAAGATAATTTCACACTATAATAGTCAGTCTTCAAGATTTAAGATAATGGAAGGACTTAAAGATAAAAATTACTATGTAAGATATAATAGTGCTTTTTCATATATTGATATGGAGGAAGAGGAAAATATATTAAAATACCTTGATAATATTACTGACCCTTTTGCTAAAGATATAACTCTATATGCAATGTATAATAGAAATATTATAGATTATAAAGAATATGCTGAAATGGCGGAAAAAGTAGAGAAGGAGTTGAGTTTACATGTTGGTTAACAATATTATATATTATATAAATGTGTTTTTTTTCATTTATATGTTCTTATATGCCATAGTATTTTTCTTAACTACAATGATATCGTCTGTAAACTTAGATGACTTTTCCATAAGAAAGAGACATACGAGTTATGCGGCCCTTAAGAATGATATCAACCATATTCCAGCTTCAATTTTAGTTCCAGCTTATAATGAAGAAGTTACTATTGTTGATAGTATAAATTCATTGTTACATTTGGATTATCCAGAATATGAAATAATAGTAATTAATGATGGTTCCAATGATAACACTGCTGAAGTTGTTATTGATTATTTTAATCTTAAGCAAGTCGCCAGACCTATAAGAAAGCTTGTCAAAAGTAAAGACGTCATAGAGATATATGAAAATTCTGAAGGTGTTAAGATTATACTAGTGAATAAGGAGAATGGTGGTAAATCAGATGCATTAAATGCAGGTATAAATATTAGTAACTTCCCATTATTTGTATGTGTTGATGCAGACTCTATGCTTCAGAGAGATTCACTAAAAAAAATAGTAGAACCTTTCTTAGAAAGTGATGAAACTATTGCAGTAGGTGGAAATATAAAAGTTGCTAATGCGGTTATTTTGGATAATGGAAATGTAGTGGATGTAAAGTCACCTAAAAAGTGGATAGTTTTATTTCAAATGATAGAGTATATTAGGGTGTTTCTTAATTCTAGAGTTGCATTTAACGGTATGAATGCCAACTTAATAGTATCAGGAGCTTTTGGGATATATAAAAAGCAAGCTGTAGTCAATGTAGGAGGTTATTCCCATGAAATAATTGGTGAAGACATGGAAATTGTAGTAAAGATGCATGCGTTTTATCGTAAAAATAATATTCCTTATAAGATAGCATATGTGTCAGATGCAATATGTTGGACCCAAGTCCCTGAAAAATACAGTGTATTAAAGAAACAAAGAAGACGCTGGCATATTGGAATGGGTCAAAGTCTTAAGGGTCATAGGTTTGTAAACTTAAACTCAAAATATGGAACGGTTGGATTAGTAGCCTATCCTTACTTTTTATTATTTGAATATATAACTCCAATACTAGAAATATTAGGAATAACTACAATAATAGTATCTTATATTTTTAATATTATTAACCTACAATTTTTATTGTTATACCTACTTGTTTACATGGGGTATAATATGATAGTTTCTATGATAGCTGTTCTATTGGAAAAATTTATCTTTGGTAAAAATATTCCAAATGAATTGATAGGTAAACTATTATTCTTTTGTATTCTTGAATCATTTGGATATAGACAACTTATTTCAATATTTAGACTTGGGGCATTTAATCCATTTAGAAAAAATACCTGGGGTAATATGGAAAGAACAAAGCATAGAGAATTAGCCAAAGATCCTGATTAAATATCAGGATCTTTAATTTTCTTTTGTAAAAATAAAGTTTATGGTGTATTATAATTCTAGCATTAAAAATGAAAGGAGAACAATATGGCTAATATAATGATACAAGGAACTACCTCTTCAGCGGGAAAAAGCCTTATGTGTACAGGATTATGTAAAATATTTTTGGAAGATGGATATAAAGTATTTCCTTTTAAATCTCAAAATATGAGTTCAAAATATTATACTACAAAGGAAGGGTATAAAATAAGCACTGCCCAAGCACTTCAGGCTATGGCCGCAGGTCTGGAACCACATCCTCATATGAATCCAATATTACTCCTACCAAAGACTGATATGGGCTCTATGGTAGTTTTAAATGGGCAAGACTATAAACATATGGAGGCTGTTGAGTATTTTAAATATAAGACCACTTTAAGACCAATGGTAACAGAAGTCTTTAGAAAAGTTGAAAGTGAAAATGAAATAGTAGTAATTGAAGGAGCAGGCAGTCCTGCAGAAATTAATTTAAAGCAAAACGATATAGTTAATATGGGAATGGCTGAAATTGCTGATGCTCCTGTTCTTTTAGTAGCAGATATAGATAGAGGAGGAGTATTTGCTTCACTTTATGGAACAGTTATGCTTTTAGAAGAAGATGAAAGAAAGAGGATAAAGGGACTTATAATCAATAAATTTAGAGGCGATAAAACATTATTAGACCCTGGGATTAAAATGATCCAAGATATATTAAATATTCCAGTAATAGGAACAATACCTTTTACCCATTTAGAATTAGTAGATGAAGACACCATAATTGACTATGAAAAACAATGCAATGAAGAACCACAAACAAAAGAACAAATGGATGAGGAATTAAATAAGCTATCTAAAGTCCTTAGGGAACACTTAGATATGGATTTAGTTTATTCTTTGTTAGGGATAGCTAGATGACTATATTAATTGCTTCTATATTAGATTTTATAATAGGAGACCCTTATAGTTTTCCACATCCTGTTAAGTTAATGGGTAGAATAATCCACTTTGAAGACGAGTTTTTTAGAAAGCTATCAAAGGATAAAAACTTAAAGTTTGTGGGTTTTTTAATAGTTGTAATAAATATTAATCTAGGATTCTTCATTCCATACTTCTTATTAAGATCCATAGGGCATATGAAGTGGCTATATAATATTGTTAATATCTACTTGATTTATACTTGCATTGCATCTAGGTGTTTGCATTTTGAAGCATCTAAAGTATTGGAAGCATTAAGTGAAGGTTTGGAACAAGCTAGAAAGCGTCTTTCTTATATAGTTGGCCGTGATACTTCAAAACTTTCAGAAGAGGAAATAATAAAGGCTACTATAGAAACCGTGGCAGAAAATACATCTGATGGGGTAATAGCACCACTACTATATATTATGATTCTAGGAGCACCTGGAGGACTTATGTATAAATTTGTAAACACAATGGATTCTATGCTGGGCTATATGAACGATAAGTACATAGATTTAGGCTATTTCCCTGCCAAAGTAGACGATGTTTTTAATTATATACCGGCAAGAATAACAGGTATCTTAATGAATATATCTTCATTATTCCGATATAACACTAAAAATGGCTTTAAGATTATGATTAGAGATAGAAAAAATCATAAGAGCCCTAATGCCATTTATCCAGAGGCATCTGTAGCAGGACTACTTGGTATACAATTAGGAGGAAGCAGCACTTATCATGGACAATTAGTTGAAAAGCCAACTATTGGGGATAGATTAAAACCATTATCAAGTGAGGATATAGGGTCAACAATCCGGATTATGTATGGCAGTGAAATATTACTTTTAATAGTTTATTTACTACTTATAAAATAAATAGGTTGAATATATATTTTACTTGTGTTAGTATTAAAAATGAAAATTGAATAAAGAACTTTAGGTTCTATAAAGAATAATAGGGAAATTGGTTAAAATCCAATACAGCCCCCGCTACTGTAAGTGAGGACGAAATCAACTTATGCCACTGGAGAAATCTGGGAAGGTGTTGAGACTAGGACGAATCACAAGTCAGGAGACCTGCCTAATAGTTAGAAATGATCAACCTTCGGAGGGAAGGAGAGGCTTATTATTTTTGCTTATTTTACTTATTGTACGCAAATACCTTGTCCCCAACCTCCGGTTGGGGATTTTTAGTTTTTGAAATTGAAAGGAGAAGAGATGAGAAAATTATATGGAATAGGTACAGGGCCTGGTGACCCAGAACTATTAACAGTCAAAGCAACAAGAGTTATAAAGAATTCTAGTGTAATATTTGCACCAAATAATAAAGGGACAAATATGGCCCTAGACACTGCCAAGGAATATATAGGAGATACAAGACTAGTGCTTATTGATTTTCCTATGGGCAATGTTACAAAACAAGATTATATTAAGGCAGCAGAGACAATCTTTAAGGAAATACCTAGTGGTCAAATAGGAGCATTTTTAACCATTGGTGACCCTATGATATATAGCACTTTTATATATATTATGGAAGAGTTAGGTGGTAAAGATATAGAAATAAATATTATACCAGGGATACCATCATTTGTTGCAGCTGCCAGTGAAAGCAAAACTCCACTAACTGTTAAAGGAGACAATTTTTTATTGTGTGATGAATTCAATGAAGACTTACTTAAAAAGGTTAATTCAATTGCAATTTTAAAGACTTTTAAAAATAAAGAGCTTTTGATTAATAAATTAGAAGAGAATAATCTTGACTATACATATATAAAAAGGGCCAGCATGGAGAATCAAGACATTTTAAGGGATAAAGAAGAAATAGTAAAAGATAAGGATTATATTTCACTAATACTAGGAAGAAAGAAAATGGAGGGTAAATAATTGAAAAATTCAAAAGCATTATTAATTATTTTAATATTAGCATTATCAATAGCAACACTAGTAGGATGTGCACCAAAGGAAACTGTAGAAGCAGATAAGCCAGTAGTAATAGATGAAGAAGTTAATAATGGACCAGACGAATATGGAATAACAATAAATAAAGAAACAGTTAGTTTTTTAGATGGTAGAGGTGAAGAAGTCACACTTAGCAAAAAACCTGAAAGGGTAGTAGTCTTATTTAACTCTTATTTAGATATATGGATGTTAAATGGTGGAAGCATTGTTGGCAAATTAGAAGAATCTGTAGGACAATCTCCAATACCAGGAACTGAAAATGCAGAAATAATAGGTGCACTTGGATCAATTAGTTTAGAAAAGGTATTATCAGTAGAGCCAGATTTAGTTATATTAAACTCAAACCAAGCATCTCAAATGGAATTAGTAGCTAGCCTTCAAGAAAATAAAGTTCCATTTATAGCCATAGACTATTTCGGTAAAGAGGATTATTTTAAAATAGTTAGGTTGTTTTCAGCTCTTAATGAAAGAGAAGATTTATATGAGAAAAATGCTGTTAATGTTAAAAATCAAATAGATAGTATTATTAAAGAAGTACCAAAGAACAGTGAACCAAAGGTATTGATAATGATGGCTAGTGCAAAGTCTGTTACTGCTAGAGCTTCAGATTCTTATGTAGGGGACATGCTAAAAGACTTGCACACAATTAATATTGCTGATTCTTCTAACGATGCCTTAAGTGATAAAAACTTTAGTATAGAAAAAATATTGGAAGAAGATCCAGACTTTATATTTGTACAAACTACAGGCAATGATATGGACAAAGTACTAGAAAGAATGAAAGAAGATGTGGAATCAAATCCAGCCTGGTCATCCTTAACTGCTGTTAAAAATCATAGATATATTATTCTTCCAAAAGATATTTATATGTTTAAGGCAAATCATAGATATGCAGAAGCTTATAAAGGATTGGCAGAAATTCTATATCCAGAGGCATTTAAATAAACATAAGGAGTCTACTATGAATAAATCTAAAATATTAATATTCTTTATACTATTATTCATAGCTAGCTTTTTCTTTAGTATGGGAAATGGTGCAGTTAAAATTAGTCCCATAGGAATAATTAAAACAATTCTTTATGAAAGAGATACTGTGAATTATCAAATAATATGGAATGTCAGATTACCAAGAACTATTGTTGCGGCTTTAGTAGGCATATGTTTGTCCCTATCTGGCGTTATATTACAAGGCATTATGAGAAATCCTCTAGCAGGTCCTAATATAATAGGGGTATCTTCTGGAGGAGGCTTCTTTGCCCTAATAATACTTATAGTTTTTCCAAAGTACTACTACTTAGTTCCAATTGGAGCATTTTTAGGAGCCCTATTGGCTACATTATTTATTTATAGCTTAGCATGGAAGGAAGGGGTACTTCCAACTAGACTTGTATTAGCTGGAGTTGCAGTATCATCACTGTTTAGTGCAGGAACAAATTCTCTTATGACATTTTTCCCTGAAAGAGTATCGGGAGTTATAAGCTTTATGGTTGGAGGATTATCAGCAATAGTTTGGAAAGATGTAAGGATGATATTGCCCTATGCTCTTATTGGAATATTCTTATTATCATTTCTACCAAACAAATTAAACATATTAATGTTAGGTGATGAAATTGCCACAGGACTTGGAATAAGTGTGGAAAAGACAAGGTTTCTATTTATTATTATATCCTCACTTCTAGCAGGTTCTGCAGTATCGGTAGTTGGACTATTAGGATTTGTAGGATTAATAGTTCCCCATATGACTAGACTATTTATAGGCTCTGACTATAGGTATCTATTTCCTGGAACAATCTTTTTCGGAGCATCTATAGTAATGGTTTGTGATACCTTATCTAGAGTTTTATTTGCACCCATGGAAATACCTGTAGGTATTATAATGTCAGTTTTAGGAGCACCATTTTTTCTATATTTGTTAAGAAGAAAGGAGGCCTAAAATATGGGAATACAAGTAAAGGATCTAGAAATACGATATGGAGACAAAGTAGCACTTCAAGATGCTAATCTTCAAATATATGATGGTGAGATTGTTACAATTATAGGCCCTAATGGATCTGGAAAATCAACACTTATAAAAGCAATGTCTAGATGTCTAAAGCCTAAAGAAGGGCAAATTTTACTTGATGGAATGAATATAAATAAGATTCCAACAAAAGTTATATCTAGAAAGATGGCTATCCTTCCACAAGTTAAAAATGTATCTGGGGATATAACAGTTGAATCACTAGTATCATATGGAAGATATCCACATTTGAGATTTGGAAAAAGATTAAATAAAAGCGACTATGAAACTGTTGATTGGGCTATAGAAAAAACTGGATTAACAAATATTAGAAAGCAAAATGTAATAACTTTATCTGGTGGGGAAAGACAAAGGGCATGGATAGCCATGGCTTTAGCTCAAAAACCTGAAATACTAATCTTAGATGAACCTACTACATATTTGGATATATCCTATCAATTAGAGGTGTTAGAACTAATAAAGCAGTTAAATGAAAGCCTGGGAATTACAGTTGTTATGGTATTACATGATTTGAATCAGGCTGCTAGATACTCGGATAAAATCTATGTTTTAAATCAAGGTTTAATATACAAATACGGTGAGCCTAGTAAAATAATTAATTCAGAATTATTGAACCATATTTTTAGAATAGAGGCCCATGTCTATGAGGATGAAATAAATAATTGTCCATATTTTATCCCACACAAGATAGCTATAGGAGTTGAATAATATGGAACACGGTGGAGATTTACTGACCTATGAAAGTTATTATAAGGGTCAACTAATAGATTTTTCTAGCAATATAAATCCCTTAGGTACGCCAGAGGGTTTAGAAAAGGTATTAATAGGGAGTTTCAAAACTTTAGAATCATATCCAGATATAAAATATAGAAAACTTAAAAGTTCAATAGGGAAGTATCTAAACTGCAGTGAGGAAAATGTATTGGTAGGTAATGGGGCAGTTGAAGTAATAAATAATTTTATTATCCCTGCTAAAAGACTAGTCCTTATGACTCCTGCATTTTCAGAATATGAAAAACGAGCTATAGCCCATGGAAAAGAAGTAATCAAAACACCATATAAGGAAGACTTTTCTATAGACTTAGAGCAATTAGAAAATGGATTAAAAGATGAGGATTTATTGATACTGGGTAACCCTAATAATCCAACAGGTCTTAGAATTGATCAAGATATATTATTAAAGATATACAAGTTGGTAAAAAGCAAGAATGCATACTTATTATTAGATGAAGCCTTTTATGAATTTTGCCCAGAGGATTATGATAGTATTGAAATCTTTAAAAAGTTCCAATATGAAAACATAGGAATAATAAGGGCAGCTACAAAGTTCTTTGCATTACCTGGCATAAGATTAGGATATGGCTGTGCATCAAAGAAAAAGGTCGTGGAATTATCCAATATTGAATTGCCTTGGAGTGTGAATGCCCTAGCAGATATTGCTGGTCAATATATATTTGATGATGAATCTTATATTAGGACAAGCAAGGCCTATATTGAGAAAGAAAGAAATTATCTGCTTAGTGAATTATGGAAAATAGAAGCTATCACCCCATATAATACACATACAAATTATATATTAATCCACTTACATAATTGGGATGAAGACTATGTATTCAACTTCTTCTTAGAGGAAGGTCTTGTAATCAGAAAATGTTCTAGTTTTGTAGAACTAGGAAAAGACCATATCCGGGTTGCAATAAAAGATAGGGAAAATAATCAGCGATTAATTAATTGTTTCAATAAATTAAGATGAAAGGAGAAAGTTTATGAAAAAGAAAGGGGCTTTAATATTAGCAGTTTTATTGCTACTATTGTCAACACCAAGTGTAAGCAATGCAATGCATATTATGGAAGGTTTTCTTCCAGCTAAATGGGCTCTTCTTTGGGGTGCAATATCACTTCCATTTCTAATAGTAGGAATTAAAAAGATAGATAAAGTATTTAAAGGAGATATAAATGCAAAAGTATTATTAGGACTAGCTGGGGGCTTTGTATTTGTACTATCAGCTTTAAAAATTCCTTCAGTAACAGGAAGTTCTTCACATCCAACAGGAGTCGGTTTAGGGGCTATATTATTTGGACCAACAATTATGACTGTGGTTGGAACCATAGTCTTACTTTTCCAAGCTCTATTACTGGCCCACGGTGGACTTACAACTTTAGGGGCAAATATATTTTCCATGGCTATAGTAGGACCTTTAGTATCTTATGGTATTTATGTAGGACTAAAGAAAACAAATATTAATAAAAGTTTTATAGTATTTTTAGCTGCTGCACTAGGTAATCTATGTACATATGTTGTTACAGCAGTTCAATTATCTTTAGTTTTCCAAGATCCTGTTACAGGATTATTAGGATCACTTGCAAAATTTTTAGCAGTATTCGCTGTAACTCAAATACCATTAGCAGTTGTTGAAGGACTGCTTACAGCTATTATTTATAACTTACTTTTAGACTACAATGGTGAAGGAGTGATTAGCCTTGAAAACATCTAAGATAAATTTAATATTGTTGCTATTGGTAGTAGCAATTATATTAGTACCATTAATATTTATGAGAGATTCAGAATTTGAAGGTGCTGATGGTCAAGCAGAGGATGTAATAGCTGAAATAAATCCAGATTATGAGCCTTGGGTAGAGCCACTTTGGGAACCTCCAAGTGGAGAAATAGAAAGTCTTTTATTCTCAGTTCAAGTTGCGATAGGGGCTGGAGTCTTCGGATATATATTCGGTATGTTTAGAGAGAGACGTAAAATTGCTGCTAATAGATAGGTATGCATATACCAATAAACTAGCAAATAGCAATCCATATATTAAATTTCTAATAGTTCTTATTAGCCTTGGCTTAACTACTATTGCCAATAACAATTACATAAATATTTTCATATTCTTTGTAATGGGCTTTCTTACAACTATAATTGCTGGAATACCCATAAAAGAATACTTAAAGATATTAGTCCTACCAATGTCTTTTTTACTAATAAGTGTTTTAACTATCTTAATTAGTTTTTCCACAATAGATATTTACCTTTGGAGTATAAAGATATCCAATACTTATATAGGAATACTCCAATCATCTTTATCTAATGCATTATTATTAACTAGTAGGGTTTTAGGGTCTATATCAGCCACATTTTTTCTAGGCCTTACTACCCCATTAAATAGTATTATAAAAGCATTTAAGAAAATCCATTTACCTAAAGCAATAATAGAATTAATAGTACTTATATATAGGTCCATATTTATCTTTCTAGAAGAAGTAGGAGAAATCCGTAGAGGACAGGAATTAAAGTTTGGCTATTCTACTTTTAATAAAAGTTTAAAATCCACTTCACTTTTACTTAGGAGCCTATTTGTTCGTGTTATCTTAAGGTACAAAGATATGGTTATATCATTAGAATGTAAATTATATGATGGGGAATTTAAAATAGGTGATTAAATGATAAAAATAGATAATTTAGAATATAGCTATGAAGATGGTACCAAAGCCCTAGCAAATATTAACTTTGACTTGGCTAAGGGAAATACTATTGGTCTAATAGGTGCCAATGGGTCAGGAAAATCCACTTTGTTTCTTAATATATTAGGAATATTAAAACCAACTAAGGGCTTAATTAGTTTCAAAGATGAAAAGCTAAGATATGATAAAAAGTCTCTTAGAGACTATAGAAAGCAAGTGACTATGGTGTTTCAAGATCCAGAAAAACAATTATTTTATTCTCGTGTATATGATGATGTAGCATTTGTACTTAGAAATCTGGACTATGATGAAGACCAAATTAAAATCAAGGTAGACAAGGCATTATCTGTGGTAAATGCTCTAGACTTAAAAGAAAAACCCACACACTTTCTAAGTTATGGACAAAAGAAAAGGGTAGCCATAGCAGGGTCTTTGGTACTAGATTCCCAAGTTTTATTATTAGACGAGCCTACTTCAGGATTAGACCCAAATATGACTAGAGATATGATTGCTTTAATAAACGACTTAAAAGAGGATAAAAAGCTTATAGTATCGTCTCACAATATGGACTTTATATATGAAGTATGTGACTATATTTATGTTTTATCTAAGGGACAAATAATAGGTGAAGGCAAAGCAAATGAAATATTTTTACAAGCTGATTTAATTGAAAAAGCCTTGTTAGATAAGCCTTGGCTAGTAAAAATACACGAAAAGTTAAAGCTACCACTATATAAAAATGAAGCAGATTTTAACAAATAAATAAAGAAAAGGGGATAATATGAAAAAAGGAATAATAATAACTTCTTTTGGTACAAGCTATGAAAAAACCAGAAGACTATGTATTGAAAGTATAGAAAATAGAGTAAGAGAAGAGTTTAAAGATGCTCTAGTACTTAGAGCTTTTACATCAAGAGTAGTTATTTCACGTCTTAAAAAGAGAGATAATATTCATACAGACAACCCTACTGAGGCATTAGAAAAAATGAAAGAAGCAGGTATAAAAGACATTTATATTCAGCCCCTATTAATTATTGAAGGCATTGAATATGAAAAAATACTTAGGGAAGCCAGAGACTTTATGAAAGACAACAATGATTTTAATATAAATATTGGAAAACCCCTATTATCATCTGATAATGATTATGAAAATGTTCTAAGTGGTCTAGAGCTTCCAAAAGATAAAGCCATAGTCTATATGGGACATGGGTCAGATCATAAAACAGATATAAGTTATGAAAGATTAGAAAAACTTATAAGAAATAAAGGCTATGAAAATATATTTATAGCAACTGTAGAAGGAGAAAAAACCATAGAAGATGTACTAGCTGACCTAAAGGCTAAAGATATTAAAGAAGTATTATTAAAACCATTTATGCTAGTAGCAGGTGACCATGCTACAAATGATATGGCATCAGATGATGAGGATTCTTGGAAAAGTATATTAGAAAAGCACAATATAAAAGTAGAAACAGAAATCAGTGGATTGGGTCAAGTAAGTGCTATTCAAGATATATTTATTAAACACTTAAAGGACACAATGTAAATGAAAAGTGTAATGATTACAGCACCATCTAGCAATACTGGAAAAACTCTAATTACATTAGGAATCATTAGGGCCTTAAAAAACAGAGGACTAGATGTATCAGCCTTTAAGACAGGACCAGATTTCATTGATAGAAAGTACTTAGGCATGGCTTCATGTAAAAGTGCAGGGAATTTAGATATGCACTTAATGGGAAGAGATGGAATATTCCAATCTATAGCCATGAACAATGGAGATTTTGGAATAATAGAAGGGGCTATGGGCTATTTTGATGGAATTTACAATAGCTATGAAAACTCTTCTTATGACATATCAGTGAAATTGGATATTCCATCTATATTGGTATATTCACCAAAGGGTGAAATGTTCTCAGCAATTCCTAAAATAAAAGGAATGGTTGATTTCTCTAAGGGCAGAATTAAAGGAATAATTCTTAATAAAACTGCTGAATCTATGTACAAATTACTAAAAGAACAAATAGAAAAACATATTAATATTCAGGTCCTAGGCTATTTACCAATTGATGAAGATCTAAATATTGAAAGTCGACACTTAGGACTCTTACAAGCTGAAGAACATATGGAAATAGAAGACTATATTAATCTAGCAGCAAAAATGGTTGAAAATACTATAGATATAAATAAGCTAATAGAAATTTCTAGTGAAATAAAAGTGAGGGCAATAAATTATCCTAAAAAAAGAGATATTAAAATTGCCATAGCATATGATGAGGCCTTTAACTTTTATTATGAAGAAAACATTAAATTATTAGAAGAGATTTGTTCTCTTGAATACTTCTCGCCCTTAAATGATAAGACATTACCCAAGGCAGACCTAGTTTATATTGGTGGAGGCTATCCAGAATTATACTTAGAAGGATTATCTAGAAATATAGATATGATCCACTCCATAAGAGATTATGTAGAAGAAGGAGGATTCCTTTATGGAGAGGCTGGAGGCTTAATGTACTTAATGGATAGTATAGAGGCTTATTCCATGTGCGGGATATTTGCAGGTAAATCCATTATGACTAATAGATTACAAAAATTTGGCTATGTAAATATTGAACTTAAAGAGGAAAGTATAATTGGACAAGCTGGAGATAAATTAACTGGACAAGAGTTTCATAGGTCCATAATAGAGTCAGATGAAAAGCAGATTCTAAACATTACAAAACCTATGAGCAAGAGACAATGGCAGTGCGGCTTTTCATATAAGAATACACTGGGAATATATCAGCATATTAACCTTTTAGGAAATAAAGACGCCCTAAATTACTTGCTTACGAGAATAGAAAAGGATGTGAAGTAAATGTATATTAAAAATCCAATGGAAATAGAAAATAAAAGTATGGATATTATAGATGAGGTTATGGGAGATACTAATTTTTCTCAAGAAGAGTTGATAATAGCTAAAAGAATGATTCATACAACAGGAGACTTTGATTATAGAAAGATAATCCATTTCAAAGGAGATTTTATTCAAGCTGCTAAGGATGAAATTGGAAAAGGAACTACAATTTTCACAGATACTAAAATGGCATTTATGGGAATCAACAAACCTGCTTTAGCTAAGGCAAATTGTGAGCTTAAATGTTTTATTGATGATGAGAGGGTGTTCCAGATGTCAAAGGAATTACAGACCACTAGATCAGCCTGTGCTGTGGACCTGGCTGTAGCTGAAGGAATAGACTGCTTTGTAATAGGCAATGCCCCTACAGCTCTATTTAGAATCTTAGAACATGTTAAAGCTGGTAGGCTTAATCCTAAGTTTATTGTAGGAGTACCTGTTGGATTTGTAGGTGCTGCAGAGTCTAAAGAATACCTAAGAGAATTTGATTTAGCATCTATTTCAACAGTAGGAAATAAAGGTGGTTCTAATGTGGCTGCTTCTATTATCAATGCTCTTTTATATATGGTAGTAGGAAGATGACCTTAGATTTATATGTAATAAAAGAAGGCAAAAACTTAAGATGTGGTTATACTACAGGATCTTGTGCTACAGCAGCAGCAAAAGCTGCTGCCATAATGTTAGAGTCTAAAGAGTTGATAAAATATGTAGAAATAGATACTCCTGCTAATGTAGAACTTAAATTAGAAGTCCATAATCCGATAATTAGAGATGAATATGTGACTTGTTCCATAATAAAAGATGCTGGAGATGATCCAGATAATACTGATGGCATAGAGATATATGCCAAAGTAAGCAAGAGAAATGATGATAAAGTTCTTATTGATGGCGGTATAGGAATTGGTAGAATTACGCGAAAAGGATTATTTGGTGAAATTGGTCAAGCAGCTATAAATCCAGTTCCCAGACAAACTATTGAAGAAGAATTAAGAAAAGTTTCTACCAGTGGATATGATGTAACTATTTACGCTCCTGCTGGGGAAGTCATTGGGAGAAAGACCTTTAACTCATATATTGGTATTGAAGGTGGTATATCAATAATTGGAACAAAAGGTATTGTATATCCTATGAGTGAAGAAGCCCTACTGAAAACAATATATATGGAAGTAGATATGCTATTAGAACAATATGGAGATGAGCATATAGTACTTGTACCTGGAAATTATGGAGAAAAGATATCTGAATCCCTTGGTATAAATAAACCAAGAACTAAAGTTAGTAACTATATAGGGGATAGTCTTTTATATATTTACAATAAAGGTTTTAAGTCCACTACCTTAATAGGTCATATAGGAAAGTTTTCAAAATTATCCATAGGAGTGTTCAATACTCATAGTAAAGTCTGTGATGGAAGAATGGAAGCCTTTATCTATTATTTATCCTTAATGGGTGCCCCAATGGAATTATTACAAAGAGTAAATGGGGCAATTACTGCTGAGGAGGGATTAAATATTTGCATTCAAGCAGGTTATGGGCAAGTGGTGGGCCAAATGGAACAAGGTGCAGAAAGTAGAATTAGAAAGTACCTTAAAGATGAAGATTATAATGTAAAAGTTATTATATATTCCATGGAAAGAGGTGTAGAAATTTGCTAACTATTGCAGGAATAGGACCAGGTAATCCAAAGTATTTAACTATGGAAGTATTAGATGAAATTATAGCAGCAGAGTATATACTTGCATTTGGCAGAGTAGCAAAAACTCTTAGTGGGATAAGAGAGGATATAGTGGAAGTTAATAGAGTTGATGAAATATCAAACTTTCTAAAGGATAGAAAAGATGTTCTACTTTTAGCTTCAGGAGATCCAAACTTTTTTGGTGTAGTAGACTTCTTAAAAAGAAAAGACCTAGCTATAGCCAAGGTTCTTCCAGGACTATCATCTTTTCAATATTTAATGGCAAAATTAGAAAAGCCCTGGCAAGAAGCCAAATTTATATCACTTCATGGAAGAAGTGGAGATTTAGCCCTTGTAGGCAATAATAAATTATCTATTATATTAGTAGATAAAGATAATAATCCATCTTTTATTTCCAAAGAATTACATAAATTAAATATATCTGGAAAGATGTATATAGGATTTGATCTATCCTATGAAAGTGAAAAGATAATAAAAATAAATATAGGCCAAGAAGTAGAAAATTACTCTTCCTTAGGTGTGGTGGTTATTGAAAATGAAATGGATTAAAGATGAACGATTTATTAGAGGAAATACACCTATGACTAAATTCAATATTAGAGTATTGACCATAGGATATTTAAAAATTGAAATAGGTGATAGATTATTAGATATTGGAGCCGGTACAGGATCAGTATCAATTGAAGCAGCCCTACAAGGGGCAAAAGTTTGGGCAATCGAAAGAGATAAAGAGGCATTAAGATTAATCTACAAAAATAATGAAAAGTTCAATACGGATATCAATATTATTAATGGACAAGCCCCAGATGATTTACCTGATAAGAAGTTCAACAAATGCTTTATAGGGGGAAGTGGAGGCAAGCTAGATGAAATCTTCCAATACTTAGATATCCATTTAGAAAATGGAGGTATCTTATGTGGAAACTTTATACTTTTAGATAATGCTAGCAAGTTTATAGAATTGCTTAAAGCAAAGAAATATATAGATATTGAGACTCAACTTATTCAATCCTCATATATGGATGGAATAGGTCTTTTGAAAGGTCAAAACCCTATATTTATAATTAAAGGAGTGAAGAATAATGATTAGTTTTGTAGGAGCAGGTCCAGGAAATGTGGATTTAATAACGATTAAAGGTAGAAAACTGTTAGAAATAGCAGATGTAGTTATATATGCAGGTAGTTTGGTGTCAAAAGCACATTTAGAATTTTGTAAAGAAAGCTGTGAATTACATGATAGTGCATCCATGACTTTGGAAGAAGTAATCTATGTTATGGAAAGATCCTTAGCAAAAGGACTTAAAATTGTTAGATTGCATACAGGAGATCCTACTATCTATGGTGCCATAAGAGAACAAATGGACATTTTAGATAGCAAGGATATTTTATATGAAGTAGTACCAGGGGTAAGTTCTTTTACTGCAGCATGTGCCTCCATTAAAAAAGAATTTACCCTGCCTTCTATTAGCCAAACCGTAATATTAACTAGAATAGAAGGAAGAACCCCAGTGCCAGAAGGTGAGGATTTAGAAAGCCTGGCAAAACATAGAGCATCCATGGCAATATTTTTGTCAGTACAAGAAATAGATAGGGTAGTAGAACAACTAGCTAAGGGTTATGGCTCCTATGACACTCCTGTAGCTGTTGTATATAAAGCGACCTGGGAAGATGAAGAAATATTGCTAGGTACTTTAGGAGATATAAGCAAAAAGGTAAAAGAAAAAAATATAAATAAAATGGCTCAAATACTAGTTGGAAACTTTATAGAAGGAGATTATGAAAGGTCCAAATTATATGACCCTTCTTTTACCCATAAATTTAGAAAGGCAAGCCAATGAAAATAGCTTGTTTTTCTTTTACAGATAAAGGAAGTAGCCTGGGAATCCAATTATCCAAAGCTTCAAATAATAAATATACAATCCATCACTATAAGAACTCCCAGGTTCATGGGGGCATAAAAATGCTACTTCACTATGCTTGGACAAATTATGATGGATTAATATTTATATCTGCAACTGGAATAGCTATTAGATTAATAAATCCCTTTATCCAAGATAAAACAATAGATCCAGCAGTTATTGTAGTAGATGATTTAGGAAGGTATGCAATATCCCTATTATCTGGCCATATAGGAGGTGCTAATGATTTAGCAAACTTTGTAGGCCAAGTCATAAATGCTATGCCCATTATAACTACTGCATCAGATAGTAGAGGAATAGAATCTATAGATTTATTTGCAAAGTCAAACAATTATTATATGGAAGATATGAATTCTATAACTAAATTAACATCTATGATGGTAAATGGGAAAAAGATAGGTTTTTATTCTGAAGAGGATAAAAAAATAAAATATAACAATCTTCTTATGCTCAATAACTTAGAAGATTTAGATAATAGTATTGAAGGAGTAATAATAATTTCTTCAAGTATTACTAAAGACATAAATATTCCAACTGCTATTCTTAGACCTAGAAATATAAATATAGGAATAGGTTGCAGGAAAGGAATAGAAGGAATTAGAATAATACAAGCAATAAAAGACTGTTTAAAAGAAATGAATTTATCCCCTAATAGCATAAAATTTATGGGTACAGTTGAAGTAAAAAAGGATGAAGAAGGAATTATAGAAGCTGCAAAATTTTATAATTGTCCCTTAAAGATATTTACAATAGAAGAAATTGGCCAAGTAGAAGACATGTTCCAAAAGTCTCAATTTGTAAAAGATACTATAGGGGTTTATTCTGTATCAGAACCAGTAGCCCATCTTTTAGGTGGTCAATTAATACTTAAAAAATCAAAACACAATGGAATTACTATATCAATATCAAAGGAGAAATAAATGGCTAAATTATATGTAGTAGGAATAGGACCAGGTGGCAGGGAGAATATGACTTTCAAAGCAGTAGATGTAATAAAAAATTGTGACGCAATAATAGGATATACACCTTATATAGATTATTTAGGTGAGCTAGTCCAAGGAAAAGAGCTATTTTCCACAGGAATGAAGGGTGAAATAGTTAGATGTCAAAAGGCCATAGAAATGGTAAAAGGAGGTAAAAATACAGCTATAATTTCTACTGGTGACGCCGGGTTATATGGAATGGCAGGCCCAATATTAGAATTAGCTTCAGACATAGAAGTTGAGATAATTCCTGGAGTGACTGCTGCATTTTCAGCGGCTTCAGAATTAGGCTCTCCAATTATGCATGATTATGCATCCATAAGCCTTAGTGACTTATTAACACCTTGGCAAGTAATAGAAAAGAGATTAGATATGGCAGCAGATGCAGATTTTGTTATAACAATATATAACCCAAAATCTAAGGGAAGAGTAGAGCATTTATCTAGAGCTATAGAAATCATTTCCCAATATAGAAGTCCAGATACCCCTGTTGGAATAGTTAAGAATTCTGGTAGACCAGATACTGAAATTACTCTTACTAGTCTTGGAAATATAGACTATGAACCTGTAGATATGCTATCTGTATTAATAATAGGTAATTCAAACACCTATATCAAAGATGGAAAAATAATAACACCGAGAGGATATAATATAAAATGATTTGGATAATCGGTGGAACCAGCGAAGGGCGTATAATTGTAGAGACTATAAAAGACTTAAGCAAATATCTTGTTACAATTGCTACAGATGGAGGTCGCGAATTCTTCAATACAGAAAATTTAATAGTAGGTAGAATGACTTATAGAGAAATGGTGGATTTTGCTTTAAAGAACAAAGTAAGTATGATAGTTGATTTAACACACCCTTATGCAAAACTTGTTTCTGATAATGCAAAACGGGTTGCCAAAGAGTTAGAAGTATCATATATTAGATATGTAAGAAAAGTAAGTGAAGCCAGTAAAAACTCAATTTATTTAAAAAGTTATGAAGAGGCCTGTGAATACCTATCTAAAATAAGTGGAACAGTATTTTTTACTACAGGCTCAAAGAATATTGGAGACTTCGAAAAAGTAAGAGGAGATAATAAATTTATCTATAGAATCTTACCTGCTATTGAAAGCTTGGAAATATGCAAAACTTATAATATCGCAATGAAGGATATAGTGGCTATACTTGGACCATTTTCATTGGAATTTAATAAGGCTATGCTAAAGGAATACAAGGCAGATTATTGTATTATGAAAGATAGTGGCAAGCCTGGAGGAACCTTAGAAAAGCTACAGGCCTGTGAAGACTTAGGAGTTACTCCTATTATTATAGGCAGAGAACAAGAAGAAGGAATAGAGGAATTAAAGAAGATTGAAGCAATCATTAGAATAGAACATAAGAGATTGGAGGAGAAAGATGGAAAATTCATATAGATTTTATACCAACAAAGATTGTAAATACTTGCCTTGTCACAAGGTAGAGAATACTGAAGATTTTAACTGTATGTTTTGTTATTGCCCATTATATTTATTAGAAGATTGTGGTGGAAAATACATATTAAATTATGGAGTAAAAGACTGTACTGATTGCCTTATACCTCATAAACCTAATGGTTATGATTATATTAATAAAAAGATAATGGGTGAAAATGATAAAAGAATGGAAGCCCACATAAAAGCTAATTTTAATAAAGCCGATTAAAATCCTTAATTTATGGTAAATATAGAATGATGAAAATAAAATAAAGAGATGGTGAATAAAATGAAAATTGATTTTGAAAATATATTCAGAAACCTTAACTCTAAATCAAATACTATTTATCATGACAATGAAAAATTGCAACGACTAATCACAAATGCAAAAAATCTAGCAGAGGAAAACACAACCTTAAGCAAATTGTGGGCTGATATCAAATTATCTTTGGAACTAGCTAAAGACTGGATTAAGGGAGAATACAAGGATATTCCTAAAGGGTCCTTAGTATTAATTATAGGTGGCCTATTATATTTAGTAAATCCTATCGACCTAATACCAGATTTTCTTATAGGTGGATTCTTAGATGATGCTGCAGTTTTAGCATATGTATTTAAAAAGATTGGTGATGAATTAGTAGTATATAAAGCCTGGAAAAACGAACAAGAAGACATTATAGAAATAATTGATATAGAAGACCTAGACGAAGACGAATAAAGGAGAAACTATGATAAGTTTAATAACTGGTGGAGCAAGAAGTGGGAAATCCTCTTATGGTGAAAGCTTATACAAGGGACTAAAAGACGTAGTTTATATAGCAACTTCCAAAGTTTATGACCATGAAATGGCAGAAAGGATAAAACTCCATAAAGATAGTAGACCCAAGGAATGGAGAACTTTTGAAGGAAATTATAATTTAACCCATGCTATAGGCCTAGAAGAAAATTACTTTTTAGATTGTATAACTGTTTTATCTTCAAATATCCTATTTGATTGTACTAAGGATATAGAATATATAGATTATGAACTTCAGGCACAAGTAGAAGATACAATAATTAGTGAACTTAGTAGACTTATAGATGAAATTAATAATAAGGGATATAATCTAATATTAATAACAAATGAAGTAGGAGATTCAATAGTACCTGAACACCATATATCACGCGTGTTTAGAGATATACAGGGGCGTATAAACCAAAGGATCGCAGCTATGGCAGATCAGGTTTATTTGGTATGTTGTGGCATACCGGTGAAGATAAAATGATAAATGGACTAATATTATCACTACAATTTTTAACTAGAATCCCAATAAACAAAAACATTGATTTTAATCAGGAGAATATTAGAAAGAGTACTTTCTTTTTTCCCTACATAGGTATGTTATTAGGAGCTATTGTAGCTCTTTCTTATTATGCAATTCTACCTTTAAATGTGGATATAGCTTCTTTTATTGCAGTTTTAATGATAATAATTCTAACAGGTGGCCTACACTTAGATGGACTATCTGACACTGCAGATGGGTTTTATTCCGCTAGAGATAAAGAAAAAATGCTAGTAATAATGAAAGATAGTAGAATAGGTGCCTTTGGTGTAATAAGCTTGATTTTAATTATTCTTTTTAAATATATAATAATATCAAATTTGACCAATAATGTAGGACTTGCTCTAGTACTTTCACTGGCAAACAGTAGACTAGTTGTATTAATTCAAATGGCCTTTAAAAAAACCGCTAGACCAGGAGGACTAGGGGAGTTATTTCATAATAGTAATCCTAAAAAGTACATAATAGCTAGTATAAGTCTTTATTTAATAATAATTGCTATAATAAATATAAAGTTTTTAATTCCCCTAATAGGGTCAATTATATTAGGAGAATGGATAAGTCATATAACATACAAAAAAATAGATGGATTTACAGGAGATGTATATGGAGCCACACTAGAATTGTGTGAAGCTCTTTCATTATTATTATTTATGGGGGTGATGCAATGGATATAATTATGATAAGACACGGGGAATCAGAAGACAATATAAATAAAGTATTTTCTAGAGCAGATACAAAGCTTTCCGAAAAAGGAATAGAACAAATTAAAAATACCAGAGACAGGTTAAAGGATTATAAATTTTCTAAAGTATATTTTAGCCCTCTAGCAAGAACGATAGAAACACACAAACACCTAGAACTTAATGGAGTAGAAGAAGATAGAATACAAGAATTAAACTTTGGAATATTTACAGGCATGAATTTTAAAGAATACACAGAAAAATATCCAGAGGAATCACAGGCCTGGATAGATGATGTATTCAATTATGATATTCCACAAGGAGAAAGTTTGATATCAGTTTACAAGAGGCTAAAAACCTTTCTAGAAGAATTAGTAGAAAAAGATGAAGACGTGGTCTTAGTAACCCATGATGGAATAATAAAATTAGCCTGCTGCTGGGTATTCGACAATCCAGAGTACTTCTTTAAATTCAAAGCAGACAACGCAAGTATCACTGTAATTAGAATCCAGGATGGAGACAAATATATAAACAATCTAAACATTTAACCATAATGCACAAAGGGAACCGGTACCTTTGTGCATTATGGTTTTTGAAATCAAATAGCACCTATAATATCCAATTACATAAGATATATTATCGTTGATTTTATGAATTGGAGGGATAGTATGCAGAATAAAAGCTTTGCTGTTATAGGAGGAGACAAAAGAAGTTACCAACTAGCTAGATTGTTAAAAGAAAAGGGCCATTTAGTAAATATTTTTGGCTTTGATGAACTAGAAGATGGTAAAAGTGATCTGTCTTTAAGTAGTGCCATAAATGGTGTAGATGTAGTTATTGCACCAGTACCCATGACTAGAGATGATAAGAATATCAATGCACCTTATAATTCGGTAAATATTAGAATCGAGGGTGTATTCAGAAATATGGTGAAACCACAAGTATTAATTGGTGGAGCTATTCCTGATGATTTGATGGATATGGCAGTTGAATATGATATTACAACATTAGACCTTCTTAATAGAGAAGAAATGGCAGTATTAAATGCAATCCCTACGGCAGAAGGTGGGATACAAATTGCTTTAGAAGAGATGCCAATAACCCTACACAATTCTAATGTAATGGTATTGGGTTATGGAAGAATTGGAAAGATACTTTCCAAGATGCTCCTTGGCATAGGTAGTAAAGTATATGTTGCTGTTAGAAAGCACAGTGATATATCTTGGATAGGTGCCTATGGTTACAGCCCTATTTATTTAGAAGAACTTCATAAAAACATAGAAAAAATGGAATTAATATTTAACACAATTCCAGATATTATCCTAGAAGAAGAAATACTCCAGATAATGAATCCACAAACACTAATAATTGACTTAGCATCTAAACCTGGTGGCCTTGATTATGAAAAGGCAGAGGAAATGAATATAAAAGTTATTCATGCCCTTGGACTTCCAGGTAAGGTTGCGCCTGTCACCAGTGCTGGATTTATGGTTGATACAATTTATAATATTATTGAAGAGTTGGGGGTATAAATATGACTTTAGAAGGATTAAAAATAGGAATTGGAATTACGGGTAGTCATTGTTCATTTGAGCAAGTTTATAATGTATTGTTAAGATTAAAAGATCAGGGGGCAGATCTTTATCCAATTATGTCCTTTGCAGCCAGTAGTAATGATTCAAGATTTGGATTAGCAGCAGATTGGAATAAGAAATTTATGGATTTGACAGGAAAGCCAATAGTAAATACAATAGCCGACGCTGAGCCAATTGGACCAACTGCTTTTTTAGATATTATGGTAGTAGCACCATGTACGGGAAATACAGTTGCTAGAATGGCCAATGGTATAACAGATACACCTGTTACTATGGCCTGTAAAGCTCATTTGAGAAATGGTAAGCCAGTAGTAATAGCTATGGCAACTAATGATGGACTTGGTGCAAATTTAAAAAATGTAGCAACATTATTAAATAGTAAAAACATATACTTTGTTCCATTTGGTCAAGACAATGCAATTAAGAAACCAAATTCGCTAGTATGTAATTTTGATTTAATCCCACAAACTGTGGAGAAAGCACTAGAAGGCAAACAATTACAACCAGTATTATTATAGTTATCCAATAAAAAAGGGCCAATAAGGCCCTTTTTATATGAGATTATGAACATTAA
>CAZAGS010000015.1:25571-29308 GCA_964484955.1 uncultured Tissierellaceae bacterium | reverse complement strand
TTATCATTCTCATTGTTTCTGAAAGATCAGTTCCTTCAAATACTATATTTGCTACTGGTAATGCAGATGTTAACAAGCCTTGAAATAATACTACACCGATTATTACATGAGATACCTTTGCTCTTTGTGCTGTAGCCCCTCCAATTAAAACTGCAGCAACTGCACCAAAGGCCATCATCAATGGTCCACCATATAATTGCATATATCCATAACTTTGTGAATAAACTATTATCCCTACAGCTCCTAGGACTGTTGATATAATGTTTGCGATTATTCTATTTTTGTCATGATCTAATCCTGATGCCATGGCAAAGTTTGGGCTAATGCCTCCAGCAGATATTGCTATTCCAGTCTTTGATTTAAAAAACAACCATACTAGCAAGCATGCTCCTAAAAACACTAGTAACAAACCTGTTGGAATAATAACTCCACCTATTTCAAAGCTTAAAAAGTTGTTTAATATTTGTGCTGCACCTACACCTTCCAATTGTATGGTTTCTCTTAAACCATCTCCCATAAACCAACGCATTTTTGCATTTTTAAATGGTATCATAAGCCACGCTAAATTCATAAGTGCTACTACTGAAAAGCCTGTATATGTTGCTATAGTCATTTCTGAACCTTTTACAGCATTAAGCAGTCTACCATAGAAATAGCCTACTATTATGGCAAGAATTATGGAAAATAATATTGCTACTAAAATTAATGAGCCTCCCATTAGGCCTAATTCAATTGAACAAACCAAGGCAAATAATCCACAGATTATTCCAACTGGTAATGCGAAGTTAGGACCTGTCCCTGATTGAATTGAAGGAACCATGGCTAATACTAATATTCCATTCATTCCAGTTCTCTTAATGGTGTCACTTACTAGGGCACTCATTGATATTCCAAGGAAGGATCCAAGTAAAATAGTAAGTACTAAAAATGCACCTACAAATAAGGTAGGTATTCCTATATGACTAATAATCCCTTTCAGACTTATTTGACTAGCTTTTTCTTTTACTTCTATCATTGAGTATTCCCCCCTTCTACAAGTCGTTTTTTACTTCCTGACATCATCAAGCCAAAATCAGCATCCGAATCAGTAGGCGAGAGAACACCTTCTACTTTTCCTTCAAATATAATTGCAATTTTATCACATATACTTCGAAGTTCTGCAAGTTCTGAGGATGTCATTATTATAGTCATTCCTAATTCTTCATTTAGCTTTCTAAGTACATCTATAACAATCTTTTTAGCCCCTATATCTATTCCTCTAGTTGGTTCTGATACGAATAGAATAGTAGGATTTTGTGTCAAGGCTCTTGCCACACATACCTTTTGTTGATTTCCCCCACTTAGTCGCCCAGTGGATTGTGATGGTGATATACATCTTATATCTAAGTCTTCAATCATCTTAACTGCATGGTCTCTTATTTTTTTGCTATTTTTAAACTTAAAAGGACCTACATAAGTTAAAAATTCATTATTAATCTGCATTGCTGTAAAGGCTATATTTAGTTCTATGGACTCATCTAAAAGAAGACCTATACCTTTTCTATCTTCACTTACAAATCCTAATCCTTCTATTATAGAGGATTTTGGATCATTTAACTTTAATTGCTTGTCTTTAAATATTACTGTTCCCTTAGATGGGTATATTCCCATTATTCCATTTGCAATACCAAGTTTACCTTGACCTGCTAGACCACCAATACCTAGAATTTCACCTTTCTTAACTTCTAAGTTTATTCCTTTGACTCTTTCACCAGGCATGGCTACATGCAAATCTTTTATGCTTAATATAACTTCATCTTCTAGCTTTTTATCTTCCCTATCTATTCTATCTATGGATACTTTTCGACCTATCATTAATTGGGCAATTTCTATGGCATTGGTATCTTTAACATCTTTTGTTGCAACAAGTTCCCCATCTCTTAAAATGGTTACCCTATCAGCTACATCCACAATTTCATCTAGTCTATGACTTATAAAAACTATACCAATACCACTACTGGCAAGTTTCTTAATAGACTTTAATAGATTTTGGGCCTCTGCTTCAGCTAAAACTGCAGTGGGCTCATCAAATACAAGAATCTTAATCCCAGTTTTATCTATTTCCCTAGCAATTTCTAGGAACTGCATATGGGCTATAGGTAATCCTGCTACTTTTGTATACTCTTCTATATTCATATCTAGAGTATCTAATGCATGTCTTGAGTCCTTATTCATCTCTTTAAAATCTAAAGTTTCTAATCTTTTTCCAAAGACCTTGCTTACAAGATTTGGCTTAGTTATTTCTCTATTTATTTTTATATTCTCTGTAATAGTAAATCCTGGTATCAACATAAATTCTTGATGAACCATGCCTATACCGTAGATCATTGCTTCGTGAGGTGATTTTATGTTTACTGGTGACCCATCTATTTCTATGCTACCTTCATATCCACCTGTTGTATGTATTACTGGCATACCAAAAAGTATATTCATTAAAGTAGATTTACCTGCACCGTTTTCTCCTATTAGTGCATGTATTTCTCCCTTTTTAATTTCAATATTAATATCTTTTAAAACTCTGTTACCATAATATTCTTTAGATACATCTTTTATATTTAGAAGGATATCGTCCAAAGTCCTACCTCCTGTCAGTTAGATTTTATGTTTTTAATATTATAAATGTATAAAAGGGGATGTAATTAAAACTCTCCTCACATCCCCTTATATTTAAATTTTTTATAGGTACTTTAATTAAATATTATATTTTAAGATTCACCATAAGTTAAGAAATCCATTATTACTAACTTATAGGTTGGGTATTCTACAGTTGCTCCATTTACAGTTTCTGAATATGATGTAGTTTCTACAGCTACATTAGCATAGTCTTTCATCAGGCTTTCTAGAACTTTTACATCTAAATCTTTACCAACTTCTCCATCTATCCATTTAAGGGCATATTCTGTTCCGGATACAGTAAACATCATAGCTACTGGTACTGGCCAAGTTGAGAATCTTCCAAGTCCACCTTTTTCCTCAAGTATTCTAGTTGTTTCAGCAATAACATGTTGCATACCATCTGCTGAAAAACCTGTAGATTCAATACCTAATGCTGCTGGGTATCCATGATAAGGGGATGGGCAACAAGGTTGTGGATATATTCCGCCTCCATCAAGGGTAGCTTTAATTAATGGAATTTGCATTGAACAGTTTGTGGAGAAGAAAGCTGTATCTTTTCCATACTTTTCTATCATCTTTGGAACGTCTTCAAGGATAAATTGTTGTGCTCCTGTAACACCTTGGTCTCCCGTTGGGTCTGGTGCAGTTGCATCTACAAATTGGATTCCTATTTCTTCACTCATATCTTTCATCAGTTGTCTTCTAGATGAAAGTAATACCTGAGACATATGTCTTGGGAATGAATAATGTACAATAGTTTTTGCACCAAGCTTTTTAGCTTGTACTGGAATATTGTCTCCCATCTTTAACTCATCAGGTTGCAAAATTAAACTTGCTCTTGTGGCAACGTCTGGTGGATTTTCTTGTGGAGTACAATATACGATAAACATATCATCCCTAGTTTCTAATAGTTTATCAACTGCAGCATTAGTCCCTGGAACAGCTTGATTGATAATTAAAGCTTTTATGTCAGGATCAGATGCTATTTTTGCAACTATACTTACCATTTGCTCTTGCTCTGCCATAAAGTTATCTGGCCATAGCTCGTGAACTATTCTGTCGCCATACTTTTCTTTCATTTG
>CAZAGS010000015.1:22940-25471 GCA_964484955.1 uncultured Tissierellaceae bacterium | reverse complement strand
ACTAATAGTATGCTAATGAATCTTTTCATGAAATTCCATCCTCCCTTAATGTAATTTAGGAATAAGTAATATCCTACCATTTATTATAATTGAATATTCTGAATATGTCAATTGAATTAGAATATTCATAATTATATCTATATTCAAACGTTACTATATTATGACATAAAAAAACACTTTGCCCATTTATAAGCTAAGTGTTTTTGTTTTCCTTAATCCATTTAATTATATTATTTGCCGTAGATAGGCTGTTTTCATTATGGAAGCTCTTAATATATTGCCTATTCTTATATTCATAATGTGGATCATAATAATTAATCATTAAATCTTCTATAATTTCTCTATATCTTTTTTCTTTAATCATTTCAATGTATTTATCTATCTTTTCATGACCTAATTGTTGTCTCAAGTAATTTAGTGCATATATTAGTTCTTCGTCTGTACCATGTACATAATCTCTTAATATATTATCAATTCTTAAGTTTAAATCTGTATCTATGCTTAAGTGTATACCCTTATTCATCCCTTCATATATATACTGGGGTATGATTACCTTACCTATTTTTATGCTTTCTCCCTCTACAAATATTAAATCACTTTTCCTATTCTTTAGGGATTTATAAATCAGACTTTCGAAGGTTTTCTGGCTACTCTGTGGACCTAAGCCAACACTACCCAAAATAGAACCCCGATGGTTGGCACAAGTTTCTAAATCTAGAATATCCATTCCCTGGTCCCCTAAACTCTCTAATATGTGAGTTTTTCCTGCACCTGTATTTCCAAAGAGTACTACAAATTTTACATCTTTTATTACTTCAGGTAACTTTTCATTAATATACTTTCTGTAGCCCTTATATCCTTTATCTAACTTAAAAGAATTAACACCAATAGTCATAAAAAGCGAAACCAATGAGCTACTTCTAAATCCACCTCTTGCACAGAAAAATATAAGTTTATCATATTCCCTATCTAACTTTGAAACTTGTTCATATATATCTGGCAGTCTTTTAGAAGCATATTCTATGCCTATTTTCTTGGCCTTTTCTGGACTATCTTGAATATAGGTTTGTCCAATTAAACTTCTTTCTTCATCATCAAAAATTGGTATATTAATAGAATCAGGTATATGTTCCTTTTTAAATTCATATGGACTTCTAACATCTATTAATATATAACTTCCATCTATTTTATTATTATCTATATCTTCATATTTAATTACTTTAAACATCTAACAACCCCCACCTAAAACCCCTTGCTTAAACAAGCAAATAGTAATACTTATTATACTCCTATTTATCTGTTTCTACAAATCTTCTTTTTAAAAAAATAAACCAACATACCTATATATGTTGGTCTATAATTATCTATTTAGTTTTTATTTAGCCAACTACTGCTTTTTTCTGTCTTGCTTTCTGTAGTAAATACACTATTGCTAATGCTCCTAAGCCAAATGCATCTGTTAGTAATCCTGGACTTAGTAATAACAATGCTGCAAGACCAAGTATTGCTCTTTCATAAATCTTAGCAAAATCTATTAGATATCCTTCTACTGCTCCTGCTAAACATACTATTCCTATTACAGCACTTATAATCATAGGTACTGCACTTAATACTGGTAGATACTCAATTGTAGTACCAACTACAGATTTAACAAGTATTAATGAAGGATCTATTACAAATATATAGGGTACTATAAAGGCCGCTATTGCTATCTTAAAGGCCTGGAAACCAGTTTTCATTGAGTTGGCCCCTGCAATTCCTGCACCTGCATAGGCGGCCAGTGCAACTGGCGGTGTTATATCTGCTACTACTCCAAAATAAAGAATAAATAAATGTGCTGACATTAGGTTTACATTTAGTTTTGTAAGTGCTGGAACAGCCATTGTAGCTAGTACAATATACTTTGCTGTGGTAGGTAGTCCCATGCCTAATATAATAGAAGCTATCATAGTGAAGAATAATGTTGGTAATAACATACCTCCAGCTAAGGTTACTATTAATTCAGCTATTCTTAGTCCAAGACCAGTCAGTGTAACAACACCTACTATCATTCCTGCACATGCACATGCACATGCTACCCCAACAGAACCTTTTGCTCCAGCTTCTAAAGCTCCAAGTAATTCTTTTACTCCAAAACTATTGTTTCTTTTAATAAGTGAAGCCCCAACAGCTATAATTACACTTATTATTATTGCCAAAAATGCTGATAATGTTGGTGGTAATTTCATCATTAGAAATACAATGATTGCAAATAATGGGATTAATAAATAACCTTCAGCCATAAGAATTTTACCAAGTTTAGGTAACTCTTCTTTTGGAATTCCTTTTAATCCTAATTTACATGCTTCTAAGTGAACCATAGTCCCTACAGCAAAATAATATAGAATAGCTGGAATTGCAGCTGCTGCAACTATATTTAAATATGAAAAACCTGTAAACTCTGCCATTATAAATGCTGCAGCACCCATTACTGGAGGCATTATTTGACCACCTGTTGAAGCTGCTGCTTCTACAGCTCCTGCAAAGTGAGG
>CAZAGS010000015.1:0-22840 GCA_964484955.1 uncultured Tissierellaceae bacterium | reverse complement strand
AGGTATACCCATTATTCCCTCTAAGGCTAAATACATATGAGAAATTATTCTCTCAAAAGTATAGCCTCTATGGGCTAATAATCCTGGTAAATAAGGCCCTAGTTTAGCGTAGGCTAAAAATATTATTGCAACTATTGGTAATTCTGGTCCAACTACTCTTCTAGTTATTTCTAAGGTAAGTAATATGGCCAAACCACCTAATATTAAATCTAATGTTGTAACATTTGTACCTTTTACTGCAATATCCTTATAAAATACAAAAAGGTAACCAAATACCACTAATACTAAACCAATAAGTGCATAATCTAAAATTTCAACTTTATCTTTTTTAGTTTTTTGTCTTGCTGGGTAAAATAAAAATCCTAATGTAAAGGCAAACATAATATGTAAAGATCTTTGTCTAGCTGAAATTAAGGTACCAAATCCTGCAGTATAAAGTTGAAATATTGACATAGCAATAGCTATAACCATGGCAATTCTTCCAATAGTTCCCTTTAACTTTCTCAACCTAGAGGTATCTAAATCATATTCTTCCATTAATTGATCAACGTCTAATGCCACATCGGATTCTGTTATACGTTTTTCTTCTTTCAATTGAAACCCTCCTTAATTATATATGAGATCAATCTCATACTTATAATTTTAAACTGGACTCCAGACCTAGGTTTAGAAAAATACAAAAACTCATAAGTATTATCTCTATATAATAACTTATGGTTAGCTCTTTCTGCACCAGTTCTATATACTAGGTAGTCCATTATTTCATCAATATCATATATTCTAAAGCCTTTGCCTTTAATTTCAAATTTATATGGTGTGGTGGATGGCAAACCCGCACCGTAGGATTTAAAAGTAGTTTCATTAAGTATAATATCATAGCCATCAATAGTATAAGTCTCAGTAACTGGTGTTAATTGAACTGAATGAGTATATTCTATGGTAAAGCTATCTCCATCCTTAGTCATCCAGGACTTGTAATATTCTCCAGTCTTATAATCACTGGCTAATAATACTTTCCTAGGAATTATTAATACAACCCCTATGACTATACAAATTATGATTAATCCTACAATATAATTGGGTAAGGTACTGAAGAAACCTTCAGCACCTTTTCCCAAATTTTTATTACTTGATTCCTTTTTCATCATAGTAACGCTTTGCACCTGGGTGTAATTCTATAGGCATACCTATTATAGCTGTTTCTAATTTTATGTCATTTCCTCTATCATGAGTGTCTATAATTACTTGTCTTTGCTCAAATAATTGTTTTGTCATGTTATAAGCTAAATCTTCATCTAAGTCTTGTGGAACAACAAGCATTGCCATTACAGCAGTAGCTGTAATATCTGTTGTTTGTGCCTTGTAAGTATTAGCTGGAATAGTAACTTCTGTGTAGAATGGATATTCTGCATTAAGTTCTACAATTTTTGATTTTTCCATTGGCACTATAACTACGTCTGCAGTTTGAGCTACTTCTGTTACTGCTGAAGTTGGAAGACCTGCAGTTACAAAAGCTGCATCTACTTGCTTGCTCTTTAATTGGTCTGCTGCTTCACCAAATGATAAAAAGTCTGCTTTAGCTAAATCATCATAAGTCATTCCATGAGCTGCTAATATTTGTCTAGCATTAGCTTCAGTTCCTGAACCAGGAGCTCCTATTGCTACTTTTTTACCTTTTAAATCTTCTATAGAAGTTATTCCAGAACTTTTAGTTGCTATAATTTGAATTACTTCTGGATAAAGCATAGCCATACCACGAATATTTTCTACTTTTCCTGTGTCTGCAAAACTTTCTGTTCCTGTGTAAGCATAAAATGTAATATCACTTTGAATAAAAGCTACTTCTGTCTCGCCTTTTGAAACTAATCCTACGTTTTCAACTGATGCTCCAGTTGATTGTGCATTTGCTGTAACTCCATCAATATTGTCGTTATAGATCTTAGCAATTGCTGCTCCTAATGGGAAATAAGTACCTGCAGTTCCTCCAGTTGCTATTGATATAAATGCCTCTTTACCACCTGAGCCACCTGTAGTTGGTGCTTTTTCTCCACATCCTGCTAACATTGATACAACTAGTACTAATACTAGCATAATTGATAACGATTTCCTTGACATTAAATCCCCCTCCTATTATATATAGCTTTATGCTTTACGAATTCATTATACAACACTTTATAGGACTAATACAATAGATTTTAGTTTTTTAAGTAAATATGCCAATATTATATAAGAGAAAAGTAATACTGGCACACCCTATTTACTTAATTATATCTATTCCATTAAAATAGTGTCTAATAGCTTCAGGTATTGTTACTGACCCATCTTCATTCTGATAATTTTCTAAAATTGCGGCTAATGTTCTACCTACTGCCAAACCTGACCCGTTAAGAGTATGAAGATATTCTACTTTTCCATTATCTGCTCTTCTATATCTAATATTTGCTCGTCGAGCTTGGAAATCTTCAAAATTACTACAGCTTGAAATCTCTACATATCTATTATAACTTGGCATCCAAACCTCTAGATCATAAGTTTTAGCTGATGAAAAACCTAAATCCCCAGTACTTAACATTACCCTTCTATAAGGAAGACCTAGTTTTTCCAGTATTTTTTCTGCACTTTGGGTAAGCTTTTCTAATTCTGCATATGACTCTTCTTTATTTGTAAATTTAACAAGCTCTACTTTATCAAACTGATGATTTCTAATTAAGCCTCTAGTATCTCTTCCTGCTGATCCAGCTTCCTGTCTAAAACATGGAGTAAATGCAGTATAATATATAGGAAGATCCCCTTCATCAATTATTTCATCACGAAGCAGGTTAGTTAATGGAACTTCTGCTGTAGGCACTAAGAAATAATCTTTTCCAGGCAAATGAAACATATCATGCTCAAACTTTGGAAGTTGCCCAGTACCTATCATACTATCTCTATTTACCATATAAGGTGTTGCCACTTCAGTGAAATTATGCTCACTTGTGTGAACCTCTAACATAAAGTTTATAAGGCTTCTTTCTAATCTTGCTCCTAGTCCCTTAAATACAGTAAACCTAGCTCCAGTGATTTTTGCTGCTCTTTCAAAATCTAATATATCTAAATCTACTCCTATATCCCAGTGGGCTTTTGGTTCAAAAGAAAATTCTTTAGGCTGACCCCATTTTTTAATTTCTATATTATCTTCATCACTTTTTCCTTCAACTACACTGTTATGAGGAGTATTTGGTATTTGTAAAAGTATATTCTTTAATTGTTCATCTAATTCTTTTAATTCTAAATCTAATTCCTTTACCTTGTCTGACAGTTCTTTCATTTGTGAAAAAGTTTCTGTAACATCTTTTCCTTCTTTTTTTAGTATAGGAACTTGTTTGGAAACCCTGTTTTGTTCTGCTTTCATTTCTTCAACTTGTATAATAATATTTCTTCTTTTTTCATCTAATTCTACAAGCTTATCTATGGCAAACTCACCATGTCTCTTTGATAATGCTGCTATTACTTCTTGTGGATTGCTTCTAATTCTTCTAATATCTAACATGTTTTGACCTCCTAGTATTTTCATATAACAAAAAACAAAAACTCCCGTCCCCAATACAAGGGACGAGAGTATACTCCCGCGTTGCCACCCTAATTAACTTTAAAGTTCACTCAAAAGATAATATAGCTCCAGGACGGATTCAGAAATTCTACTTACCAATTCTCACCAACCATTGGCTCTCTAAAAAGCTTTCTTTCCTAATATTTCCCTTCTATGCTAAGGTATTTAATTAAAGTATATTATATCATAGGTAAATTTCTTGTCAAGTAAGTATTTAATGCAAATAATTTTTAATTGTGATAATATAATTATAATAAATTATACAACTAGGAGAGATAATATGGATGCAAAGACAAAAGCAGAATATATAATTTTAGCAGATTTTTTAGGTAAGACCTTGGGACCTGAATATGAAATAGTTCTTCACAATATAGATGGAGATAATCACTCTATAGCACATATTATAAATGGAAATATAAGTGGCAGAAGTATGGATGATCCTAGAACTGATTTGACCTTTAAATACATACAAGACCAAACTGTTTCTAAAAACGATTATATTATTAATAATAAAGGTATAGAAAAAAATAACAAAGTAATTCGTACATCATCACTATTTATTAAGGATGAAAATAATAAACTAACTGGAATGCTTTGTATTAACTTTAATGGTAGTAAATATGTTAATTTAGCTAAACAAATTTTAAAATTAACTAACATGGAGAATGCTTCAATAGAAAATCAATATTTAAATTATCCTATTAGTAAAATAGAAGATATATCTTCTTCTATTACTGATGCTACAGACAAGGTTGTTAATCAAAGTATAGATGCCTCTAATATTCCCGTAGAACGTTTGACACCAGAGGAGAAAATTGAAATTGTAAGACAGTTAGAATCTAAAGGTGTATTTATGCTGAAGGGTGCAGTAAGCGAAGTAGCTGAAAAGCTCTTGGTATCAGAAGCTACTCTTTATAGGTACATAAGAATTGTTTCAAATGAAAAGAAGTAATGATGTTCAATGGGAGGGCCAGCAAAACTAGCCCCTACCCATTGTTAACTATAACTTCATATCGCCTTTCTTTATCCATCCTCTTTTCCTCATAGCCTCAGATACTACAAAGGCAATAATACCTGGTAAAACAAAATGCATCATAAGGATCATAATAATAACCTTAGGTGATGAACCCATTGTGTCTATAATACCAAACTGACCTACCAGGCCACTTGTACCCATTCCAGCTCCTATCATATTTCCTTCCATTTTTAATATTTGAGAAGAGATAGGTCCTAGTATAGCACTTGCCACTATTGCAGGTAACCAAATTATTGGTTTCTTAACAATATTTGATATCTGTATCATAGATGTACCTAATCCTTGAGCTATAAATCCTCCAAATCCATTGTCTCTATAGGAAGCTACTGCAAATCCTATCATATTAGCTGCACAACCTACAGTAGAAGCACCTGCTGCCAGACCTGACAATCCAAGTGAAATAGCAACAGCTGCAGAACTTATTGGTAAAGTTAAAATTATTCCCATGACTACACTTACAATAATCCCCATAGGTATTGGATGTAGTTCTGTTGCCATGTTAATAAATCCACCTATTTGATTCATTACAGAACTCATAATAGGGCCTACATATCTACCTACCATACCCCCTATAATAATTGTAGTTAGGGGAACAAGTACAATATCCACCTTGGTCTTTCCTTTAATAAATTTAGAGAATTCTGCTCCAGCTAAGGCGGCAACAAATGCTCCTACAGGCTCTCCAGTATTTATTATTGCTGTAGCACCATCAAAACTAATACTGCCTGCTCCAATTGCTCCTACTACTACAGATGCAAATATTCCTAGAGGTGGTGCCCCTACACTATGGGCTACTCCTGCTCCTATTGCTGGCCCCATAAGTTTTTGAGCTATATTACCAAAGGAGATTAATATTTCAATAGAAAAAAAGATACCTATTTGCTTTATTATTAATCCTATTAATAATGATGAAAAAAGTCCATAAGCCATACCATTTAAAATCTTAACAAAGTAATCCCTTATACCTGCCTTTTTGTTTTGCCTAGCCAAACAAACACCCCACTTTAAATTTTATGTTTCTTTAATTATAACATTATTTCAGGAAACTGTTATATTATTATCCTTAATATATTTACTTATTATAGATTTATAAACTAAAACAATGTAATATTTTGTCATCGTGATAATAAATTTATATGTTGATAATTTATTTTAATGGTGATATACTAAATTTATGCAAACGATATCATAAGGAGGAATAAAAATATGGCTATTAAATATGTACCAGAACCATTTAGAATTAAAATGGTTGAAACCATTAAAGTATTAACACGTGAAGAAAGAGAACAAAAGATAAAAGAGGCTAATTATAACCTTTTTAATCTTAAGGGTGAAGATGTTTACATCGACTTACTAACTGATAGTGGAACTAACGCTATGAGTGATTCCCAATGGGCAGGAGTTATGAGAGGGGACGAAGCATATGCAGGAGGTAGAAGTTATTATAATCTACTTGAATCCTGTAGTGATATATTTGGTTATGAATTTATACAACCAGTTCATCAAGGACGTGCAGCTGAAAAAGTATTATTTGGACTTTTAATAGGACCAGGTAATTATGCAATATCAAATATGTTCTTTGATACTACAAGAGCTCACGTTGAAATTGCCGGAGCAAGAGCTATTGACTGTGTAGTTAAAGAAGCTTTAGACCCAAAGGCTAGGGTACCTTTTAAAGGTAATATGGATGTTGAGAAATTAGAAAAATTAATCCTTGAGCATGGAACAGAAAAAGTTAAATTAGTTGTAATGACTATTACTAACAACTCTGCAGGTGGCCAACCTGTATCTATGCAAAATATGCGTGATGTATCTGCTGTATGTAAAAAATATGGTATCCACTTATGTATAGATGCAGCTAGATTTGCTGAAAATGCTTACTTTGTAAAACAAAGAGAAGAAGAATTTAAAAATGCTTCTATTAAAGATATAACAAAAGAAATGTTTTCCTATGGTGACTCTTTTACTATGAGTGCTAAAAAAGACGCTATTGTAAATATGGGTGGGCTACTTGGAGTTAGACAAGATAAGGAATTATTCCAATTAGTTAAAGGTAGAACAATATCATTTGAAGGATTCACAACATATGGTGGATTATCAGGTAGAGATTTAGAAGCATTAGCTATAGGTCTTTATGAAGGATTAGATGAAGATTATCTAGCTTATAGAAGCGGACAAATGGAATACTTAGCAAGTAAATTAGATGATGCAGGTATTGCTTACCAAGCACCAATTGGCGGACATGGAGTTTTCGTTGATGCAAGAGAAATGTTCCCACATATTCCTTACAATGAATTCCCAGGCCAAGCTTTAGCTGTAGAATTATATTTAGAAGCGGGAATAAGAACTTGTGATATAGGATCATATATGTTAGGTAATGACCCTGATACAGGTGAACAATTAAGAGCAGATTTTGATTTTACTAGATTAGCTATACCAAGAAGAGTTTATACTCAATCACATTTTGATGTTATGGCAGATGCATTAATCGCTATTAAAGGTAGAGCAGATAAGGTAAAAGGCTATAGAATTACTTGGGAACCACCAGTACTAAGACATTTCCAAGCTAGTTTAGAACCATTAGCATAACAATCAATCTTTAAAACAAATTTCTTTCCTAGGGATTTTCCCTATGAAAGAAATTTTGTATAATATAATTAAAGGAGTGGAGCTATGAAAGATAAAAGAGATAATTCTTTAGAAACTAGAGATACTTTTAATAGTAAATTTGGATTTATCTTAGCATGTGTTGGATCTGCAGTAGGTATGGGTAATATTTGGTTATTCCCATATAGGGTAGGACAGTTTGGGGGAGCGGCATTTTTAATTCCTTATTTCATTTTTATTATTTTAATTGGTTTTACAGGTGTAATTGGAGAAATGGCCTTTGGTAGAGCTATGGGCACAGGACCTTTAGGTTCATTTAAAAAGGCTATGGAAATGAGAGGCAAGAAACATGGAGATTTAATTGGACTTATACCTGTTATTGGTTCTTTAGGTATAGCTATAGGTTATTCAGTAGTTGTTGGCTGGATACTAAAGTTTACCTTTGGTGCAATAAGTGGTGGACTTATGAGTGCTCCTGATAGTGGTGCATATTTTGGAGCTATTGCTGGAAAGTTTGGTAGTCTTGGTTGGCATATAGCTGCATTATTTTTAACTCTTATTGTAATGGTTGCTGGTATCTCAGCTGGTATTGAAAAGGTAAACAAATTTATGATGCCTGCCTTCTTTGCAATGTTTTTAATCCTAGCAGTTAGAGTAGCTTTTCTACCTGGTGCTATGGATGGATATGTTTATCTTTTTAGTCCAAAATGGGAATTCCTTGGAGACCCTAAGACATGGGTATTCGCACTGGGCCAAGCATTCTTTTCCTTATCCTTAGCTGGATCCGGAACCTTAGTATATGGAAGTTATTTAAAGAAGTCTGAAGATATTGTAAACTCTGCAATTTATGTTGCAATCTTTGATACTATTGCAGCTATGTTAGCAGCTCTTGTTATTATTCCTTCAGTATTTGCATTTAAAATGGACCCTGCAGCTGGACCTCCATTAATGTTTATTACAATGCCTGAAATATTTAAACAAATGCCTGGTGGAACTTTATTTGTTGCTGTATTCTTTATAGCAGTATTGTTTGCAGGTATTACTTCATTAGTTAACTTATTTGAAACACCTATAGAAGCTCTTCAAGAAAGATTTAAATTCTCCAGAGGAAAAGCAGTTGCTACAGTTGGTCTTGCTGCTATAGCAGTTGGAATCTTTATAGAAGATGGTGGAGTTTTAGGAACATGGATGGACGTGGTAAGTATTTACGTAATCCCTCTAGGGGCACTACTTGCAGGAATTATGTTCTTCTGGGTAGCTGGACCAAAATTTGCCAGAGAGCAAGCTCAATTAGGAAGATCCAAGGAAATTGGAGCATGGTTTGATCCTATGAGTAGATATGTATTTGTAGGACTTACAATTTTCGTATATATAGCTGGTATTTTCTACGGAGGAATTGGCTAAAATAAAAATTTGTAATAAAAAATAACTGTAGATTTAATCTACAGTTATTTTTTATTCCCATCTCAGGTCTTTTCCATAAAACTTTAATGGTATAAATTTGTCTAGTATTCTTGAAAATATTCTATCTGTATAAATCTCAGAGATTTCATAGGGAGTAAGGTTGGTGGATATTAGGGTTTTCTTACCTGCAATCAGTCTGGTATTTACAATATTAAATATTTCTGCATTTGTAAATGTATTTGTCATTTCAGTACCCAGATCATCTATAACCAATAAGTCTGCCTCAAATAGCAAGTCATATTGGTAGTCACTGGCCTCTCTATTACCCTTACCAAATCTACGCCTTTCCAATATTTCTAATATAGTAAAAGCAGTTTGATAAATTACAATTTTATCCTTATCTAGTAAGGACTTAGCTATACAGTTACATAGAAAAGTCTTACCCAGTCCTGTTGTTCCATAGAAAAGTAGATTTTCTCCATTGTTTTCATCAAAATTACTTATGAATCCTTCTGCTATTCCCACTATATCTATCATATTTTCCCTTGGGGTCATAGATTCATTCTCAAATGCTTCATCTTTAAATATATCTATTTTAAAGTTTTGAAAATTTTCCTTTTCTAAAACAAATTCTAGATTAGACATCTTATAAGCTCTAGATACTAAGGCTTGCCTCAAACAATAGCATTTTTCTCCACCTTCTAAATATCCTGTATCCTTACATGTATTACAATCGTATTCCATTTCCATATAGTCTTGGGGTATATTAGATTCTGTCATTATATAGGCCTTTTCCATCCTTAAGGCTTCTATCATTTCCTTTGCTTTGTTAGCATTTTCTTTATATCCTTCAGGATTTCCTATTATGTATTTGCTCATAGAAAGACCAATTTTAAATATTTCCTCATCAATTCTTTTGATGGCAGGTATCTCTTTGTATAATTTTTCAGTTCGAAGATTTCTTTCCCTTACTTGTCTATCTCTTCTCTTTTCAAATTCAACTGATACCTCTCTTAGAATTTCCTTATACATAATTTATTCTCCTTTTAATCTTTGATTATGGGCTTCTCGCTTTCTTTTAGCAATGGCCTCTATCTCATCTGAAGAGTACTTGTCAGTTCTTTGCTCAAAGTTATGAAATCTTGTCTTAGCTGCAGTATATCTTTTAACTGTAGGGTTTTTTGTCACATAATCCTTTTTCTCTTTTGGTGCGTCCATGGTTTCAATATCCTGGATTTCTTTAATCCCTTTTTTATACCAAGAAGATATTACTCCGTCTATATAATTTACTGTAGGATTACTTACTTTACTAGAGTTTTCACAACCCTTTAAAACCAATTCAAGAGAATACTTATATTCATCAAACCACTTATCTATAATATTCATTTCCCCTTGGCTAATAGGTCTTTTATCTAATCCCAAGGATTTCATCACCATTTGATATCTATAGTATTTCTCATCTTTTAATCGGAAGTTTTCAGTTATTGCTTCAATATTTGTAAGTCCATCATCATACCAATTTCTTATAATACCTTCTATATAATTGATTTGTTTTTTGCCTTTTCTTTCAACTGCATAAAAAAATGCCTTTTCAATAACATCTGGATTCATATTATAATCGTATATCCAAGCTAATATTTTTTGTTTTTCCATAGGAACAATTTGCCTTCTCATAATATAGTCTATGGAATTAAACATATTATTGATTGCTGGTATTTGATTTGCATCTATTAAATCGGAAGTAGTATATTGTTTGCTTTTTTTATCCACTGGTTTTTTACTTTCCTTTTTCTGATTTAATAGAGTAAAATTATTTCTAATATATAGTTGTTTTAAATTTAAAAATTTAACTTTAAAATTAACCTCATTAGCTTCTTCAACTGGAAGTTTCTCTATTATACCCTTACCTTCCCAAAAATCCCAAGCCCCCAATATATCTTCCAATGATATATTTAAATGTTTTGCTATGGTCTCATTATTTACTTCAATTTGCCCATCTCTATCATGTGCATATTTATAACCTAGTAAATATACCTTAACGTAGGTTCCATTAGCCATAGGCATATAATCATTTATAAAAATATTCTCAATAGGAGTATCTCCTAAGTCCATATCTGTAGTTTCCAGGGTAAAGCTCATTTAATCAACTCCATATTTCTTCCTTATTTAAAAAAGTCTGCCTTTGTTATTTTCATTTTATAGATATAATTATATATCTTTTTACCCTTGAATACAAAAGAAGATTTATGTTTTACATAATAAGGATTATTTAGATTCATTGAACTATGGTGAAATTGATCTAAATAATAGGCTACAGGCTTAAATCCAATCTTTTCATAGACCCTATAGGCTCTTTCATTAAATTCAGCAACTTCTAGAAACATTCTCTTCATCTTTAAGTGTTTAAAATAATAGTTTAAGTAAACCCTTAATGTTTCAGAACCATAGCCAGAGTTTAAATAGTTTGGGTCAAATACTATACCTAAAGTTGATTCCTTCTTAACTTTTCTAATATTCTTTATTCCCATATAGCCTATAAGCCTATAATCTTCATTTAAAACTCCATAATACCTATTAAACCAAGGTAATGTCTTATACTTATACCAAGCATGTACTTCAGTATCAGACATTTCTGGAAAGTTATAATCGCTTAAAAGAGGGTTATCATGAAAACCCCAATTTCTCATATAAAACACATCTTCAACTTTTAGTGGCCTTATGGTTACTCTTTCACCTTTTAAAATCATTTTTTTCTCCTATAATGAATTATTACTTCGAGTAGAACTCGAAGTAATAGTTTAGTTTATTTTAAATTCTGGATTAATTGTTTTCCAAAACCCAAGCCATATTCTATGGCCCTTGCGTCAGACTTCTCATAAGGTATGAAATTAACCTTCAATCCATCTTCATCGTATATCTTAAATTTCAAATTTTTTAAATTATCTTGAACTATCTTTACAGCTTCTCCACTCCAACCATAAGACCCAAATGCACCAGCTAAATGCCCCCTATTCTTTATAGGATTCATAACTGCCATAAGTTTATATATTGGAAGTAAAGTATTTTGATTTATAGTAGGTGTTCCTATTATAAATGCGCAAGCCCCATAAACCTTTTCTTCTAATTCAGATACTTCAGCCATTTCAATATCCATTACTTCTACTTCTATATCTCCAGCCATCTTAATTCCTTCTGCAATTTTTTCTGCCATTTGCTTTGTATTGCCATAGGCTGAAACATAAGGTATAAATACCTTTAATACTTTACAATCTGCTTCAGTGCTTAAGGATAGCTCTTTAGACCATTCCACATACTTTTTCCAGTTAGAACGAAGTATTGGACCATGTCCAGGTGCAATTATATCTATGTCTAAATCTTTAATTTTATCAATTGCTTCTAACATATAGTTGCTAAAAGGTTTTAAGATTACATCAAAGTAATATTTAAATGCATCATCAAAATCTGGGCTTAAATCATCAAACATTTCTTCTCCGCAATAATGACTTCCAAATGAATCACAAGTAAATAAGATTTTGTCCTCTACTAAATAAGTGTACATAGTATCTGGCCAATGTAAAAATGGTGCCGCAATAAATTCTAGGGTCTTATTGCCTAAGTCTAATGTATCACCATGTTTTACAATCATCTTTTTAAAATCCTTATCAATCATATGTGTTAAAAAGTTTATAGCAGCCCTGCTACCAACTACAGTAGCTTGAGGTGCTAAATCTAACAAATGTGTTAAGTTCCCTGAATGGTCAGGTTCAGTATGGTTTAAAACTATATATTCAATATCTTCGAATGCTACAACTTCTTCAACCTTCTTTAGATAGGTATCTTTAAATGTAGCTTTTGTAGTTTCGATTATAGTCTTTTTATCTGCATTTATAAAGTAAGAGTTATAGGTAGTACCAAACTCCGTCTCCATAACCACATCAAAAGTAACCAAACCCGGATCCAAAATACCAATCCACTTTACATCATCATTTATATCTAAAACTTTATCATCAACCAAGTCCCTCATAGTATTCCTCCTCGAATATTCTCTACACTTATATATACCCAAAAGCCACCATAAGGTAACAGGTAATAAGTAAGAGATAATAGGTAGGAGATAATTCACAGTTCACAATGCACGATGCACAATTATTGGGGTCTATCTTTTGGGTCTTCTGACGACCGAAGGTCGTCCCTACAATTGTGAACTGTGCATTGTGCATTGTGAATTTGTTTTGACTTTAACTGTTCCCTGTTACCTGTTACCTGCCCCTAATATTCTCTCGCTTTGTCCAAGAATTTGGTAAATTCTTTCTTCCATACTAATTCTACAGTTCCGGTTGGTCCATTTCTGTGTTTGGCTATTATTAGTTCGCCTATATTTTTTTGTTCTGAGTCTTCGTGGTAATATTCATCTCTATATAAAAACATAACTATGTCTGCGTCCTGTTCTATGGCCCCTGACTCTCTTAAGTCTGATAGTATGGGTCGATGGTCAGCTCTAAGTTCTGGGGCTCTAGAAAGCTGAGATAGGGCTATTACAGGACAATCCATTTCTTTGGCTAATGCCTTAAGTCCTCTTGAAATTGATGATATTTCTTGCTGTCTACTTTCTACTCTTCCTTCCATCTGCATTAACTGTAAATAGTCAATTACAATTAAATCTAAGCCATTTTCTATTTTTAATCTTCTACATTTTGCTTTCATTTCCATTAAGGATATTCCAGCAGTATCATCTATATATATACCTAATTGAGAAAGTGGTCCCATTGAATTAATAATTTGGACCCACTCATCTTCTACAAGTCTTCCGCTTATAATCTTCATTAAATCTACATGGGCAGTAGATGCTATAATTCTTTGAACTAATTGTTCTTTAGACATCTCCAATGAAAATATAGCTACTTTTGCCTTTGCTTTTAGAGCAGCATTGGTTGCAATATTTATACCTAAAGCTGTTTTTCCCATAGATGGTCTTGCTGCTAAAAGAACCAAGTCACTTTTTTGTAGACCCGATATCTTATGATCTATATCAGTAAGTCCGGTGGTTAATCCTGTTAATGCACCTTGATTAGCTGCCATTTCTTCAATCTTTGCAAAACTATCTAATAGTACTTCACTTATAGGAGCAAATCCATCTCTTTGACTTCCCTGTGTTATATCAAATATATTTTTTTCTGCTGTTTCAATTATAGAATTAACTTCTTCAGAGTCTTCATAGGCCTTAGCCATAATTTCATCACTTGATCTAATTAATTTTCTTAAAATAGATTTTTCCTCAACTATCTTACAATAATATTCTATATTAGCAGTAGTAGCTACACTAGAGGATAAATTTGCAAGATAAGTAACCCCACCTGTATCCTCTAGGGTTCCTCTTCTTTTTAATTCCTCAGAAAGTGTAATTAAGTCTACTGGTTCATTTTTATTAAATAATACAATAATAGCCTCATAGATCTCACTATTAGCCTGTTTATAAAAGTCTTCAGCTCTAATTGATTCAACTGCCACATTTATTGCTTCTTTATCTACAATCATTGCACCTAATACAGATTGTTCTGCATCAATGCTATGTGGAGGAATCCTACCTATTAATTGTCCGTTTATTTTAACCACAACCTTACTTTGAAATTACATTTACTTTTAGTTTAGCAGTTATTTCAGGATAAACTCTTACATCTATTTCTTGAATACCTGTAACTTTAATATTATCCTTTAATTCAATCTTTCTTCTATCTACTTCTATTTTATGCTGTGATTTTAAACCATCAGCTATATCTTTGGAAGTAATTGATCCAAATAATCTTCCACCTTCTCCACCTTTACCTTTTAAAGTAACTGTTAAGCCTTCAATCTTTTCTTTTAATTTTAAAGCTTCTGCCTCTTCTTCTTGTTTCTTATGTTCTTGTTTCTCCCTATTTTCTTCCCACTTTCTTAGGTTTGCAGGTGTGGCCTCAATAGCTATTCCTCTTGGAAATAGGAAGTTTCTTGCATATCCATCTTTTGAATTTACTAAATCTCCTGCTTTACCTAAATCCTTTACGTCTTTTAATAATATTATTTTCATTAATCTTCACTCTCCCCTAAGTATTCATCGATTTGATCAGTCAATAATTTTTCAACTTCATCCATTGTCTTGCCATATAATTGAGTTCCAGCACTAGTTAAGTGACCACCACCACCTAATTTCTCTAAAATTAATTGTACGGATATAGTCCCCAGTGACCTTCCTGAAATATGAATTTTTTCATTTGAGTTGGTTAATACAAAGCTGGCTTCAACTCCATTGATATTTAAAAGTTCATTAGCGGCTTGGGCTGCTATTAACAGGGCATCATCTGTTTCCTCTTCTAGTCTTCCTATAGCTATTTTATCATAAATTATCCTTGCAGATGTAACCACTTCTGCTCTACTTACAGTAGTGCTTAGATCATCTCTAAATAATTGCTTTACTACAATACTATCTGCACCTGCTCTTTTTAATACAGCTGCTGCTTCAAAGGTTCTGACTCCTGTTTGGAAAGAGAAGTTTTTAGTATCTACAGTAATTCCAGCCATAAGTGCTTCCGCTTCAAATTTAGTTAAATTAATATTATCACTAACATAAGTTAAGATTTCAGTTACTAATTCTGCAGTAGAACTGGCATAAGGTTCTACATAGGTTAGTACAGGGTCCTTAATAAATTCAGCCCCTCTTCTATGATGGTCAATTACTATTCTCTTTTCTACTAAATCCAATAATTCTGGCGCTTCTGTAAAACTAGGTTTATGATTATCAACTAAAATCATAAGCGATTCATTTGTTATGATTTCAGCTGCTTCTTCTGGTGTTATAATCTCATTTAATAATTCTGGCTGGTCAGTCCTTAGCCTATTCATTATATTTGTAATTGATGGATTTTCTCCATTTAAGACTAAATAGCCCTGTTTATTTCTATTTTTAATTGCCCTAAGGATTCCTATACCAGAGCCTACTGAATCCATATCTGGATTCTTGTGTCCCATTACAAATACAATATCAGCTTGATCTATAAACTGACGAAGAGCATAGGAAATAACTCTAGATTTTACCCGGTTTCGCTTTTCAACAGCCTTAGATTTTCCACCATAAAAATCAAATGCTCCATCTTCATTGACTACTGCCTGATCTCCACCTCTACCTAAAGCTATATCAATAGCAGCTCTTGCATAATTATATGAAGTTATTGGATCTTCTCCAGATGCACTTATTCCAATACTTAAAGTAATAGGAATAGTGTTTCCTATTTCTAATTCTCTAATATCATCTAATAGGTCTATCTTTTTAGCCTTAATAGTTTTTAGTTCTGAATGTTCCATTATTATTATAAACTTATCATTTTCATATTTTCTAACTATACCATTGTGACTATTAAAATAATCCCCTATTCTCTTATCTATTTCTGCCAATACCAATGGCCTATGAATATCAGGGGTGCTATTTTTTATATCATCATAATTGTCTACATAAACTAATCCTACTATAGTCTTTTCATCTATATAGTTTTTCTCAAGTTCTACAAATTCTGTATCATTTACCCAATACAATACAATTGACTTTCCTCCTACTGTAGTACTCTTCTTATCTTCTACAAAGTTTGGAAAAACCTTATAATATTCTTCTCCGTATTTTATGTTAATAGGGTCATTATCTTCTCTTTTTAGTAAATCCTCCATAGAGAATTTAGGTATTAATTCATAAATTCTTTCATTTAAGATTTCTTCTTCATGTATCATTTTTAAAAATGCAGTATTATACCAATTAATGGCTCCTAATTCATTGATTAAGACCAATGGAAATGGCATATTAAATATAGCATGTTTAGTGGCCGAATCAAATTGGCTTCCTAATCCCTCAACATATTTAACGAAGTCCTTATTCTTGTCTTTTGCATATCTAAAACTATAAATTATTAAATAAACCAATATAATCAGACCTATCATTGCCAATACAGGTTCAAAAAATGCTAATAGTACAACCATTACAGCTAAAGCTATTAAATATATTTTATTGTCTAACCAATTAAAAAACTTTACATTTTTCATTTTAATCCTCCTATTAGGACCCTTTTCGCCTTAATTTTCTTAAATCAAAGATTACATCAATTAGCCCTAATGTTGACACTATAGTTACCAATGGAACTATAAGTATTGTTAATGACAAAAATAAAATTCTAAAGATTTTTCTTACTTTTATCTTAATTAAGAAAAAGTCTATAATAGATAATCCCTGTATTAAAAACATAAATCCTATTAAGACAACTAAGTTACGAATTATTGTATCAAAGTAGTCAAAATCAAAGAGTTTGGCAATATATCCAGTAATAAACATTACTATAATCCCTATAGCAATATTGTTTGGCAATCTAAAACGAGAGAACTTTGGTATATTTACAATGTCTATACCTATCTTTTTTAGACCCATTATAGAAATTGAATAATTAATATAGCTAGCAATAAGTGCAAAAAGCAAGCCTGTTGCAGGAGCAATTAATAACATTTCTTTAAATGCATTCTCAAGGATATTTTTATTTTCTAGAATTTCATAAGATGACCATCCCATATCCTTAAGAGCTTCTAATCTTAAATTAAGACTCTCTTTAAATGTTTCTTCTATAGCAGCTAATATATTAATCTCTTTAAGGCTTATTAAAGCTAAAAGCAATATAACCGAGGCAAATAGGGCAATTGTACCAAATGTAAGCACTTCCATAGTACTCTTTCTGGTCTTTATAGTATAAATCATTGAAATAATTATAGGAGCAAATAGTATAAATAGATACAATGCAATCATTGGATCTATTATATAAGCAACTATTGTGCAAGTAGTCATTAGTGATATTGTTGCTTCAAGCCAACCATTTCTTATTCCTAAAATAATATAAGCTACTGGAAATACCAATAATAAAATTGGGAAAAACAATAAACTTCCCAAAGCAAACAAGCTCATGCCTAAGATTGTACCTGCAATTTCAAAAACATTACTCATATTTTGATTATTCATATATTCACCTCTGTTTCTCTTTATTAGATTGGAGAAATTCCATTAAACTACTTAAATCTCCATACCATCTTTCTATCTTATGTTCTTCAATCAAGTTTAGTTTTATATTTTCTTTTAGTGCATTATTAATATCATTATAATCGATGCCCAATCTTTTACCAAGTATGTAAGACTGGAGTATAATATTTGAAATAACATCTTCTAAGTCTTGTTTTGTATTTTCTTCTCCACTTACTAAAGTACTGTGTAGTAGTGCTACATTGTTTAATAATTCTGATTTTAACCAATCTATAGTCTTCATATTCTTAATAATATCTATGTCTCTATATTCCATCATATTCCCCACCTTTATTATAACCTATTTGTAAAAAGGTCTTATATGAATAATACCGATTATAGGAATATAAGTCAAACAAAAAAGAGAGGAATATCCTCTCTTTACTCAGCACTATATGGTAATAATGCAACTTGTCTTGATCTTTTAATTGCTATTGTAAGCTCTCTTTGGTGCTTTGAGCAGTTTCCAGAAACTCTTCTTGGAAGAATCTTGCCTCTTTCAGTGATATATTTTTTTAGTTTATTAATATCTTTATAATCTATATTAGTAGATTTGTCTGCACAAAAGCTACAAATTCTTTTTCTTGGTTTAAATCTTCTTTGCATCTTTTTCCCTCCTTCAATTAGAATGGAATATCGTCATTGTCTGTAGGGTGGAAACCTTCTATACCTGAAAAACCGGAGTCTGATTGATTAAATTGGTTAGAATTATCGCTTTTATTAGCACTATCTCCCCATTCTAAGAACTCAACATTATTAGCCACTACATCAAAGGTATATACTCTTTTACCATCTTTGTCATCATAGCTACCTGTTTGAATTCTACCATTCACTGCTACTAGCCTGCCTTTAGCAAGGTAATTAGCAGCATTTTCAGCTTGTTTTCCCCATACTACAATTCTGATAAAGTCAGCTGTTGGCTGATTTTTTGATTCCATTTCTTGTTTTTTGTCCCTAGATAGATTTTTATCTACAGCTAGGGTAAATGTGGATACGGCATTACCAGAGTTAGGAATATATCGTAATTCTGGATCCCGTGTTAATCTTCCAATTAATACAACATTATTCATTATTTCACCATCCTTTAGATATTATTAATCTTCTCTAATGATCATGTGTCTCATAATGCTGTCAGAAATTCTTGCAACTCTATCCATTTCTGTAATAACTTCAGGCGTTGCCTCAAAGTTCATTAATACATAGTAACCTTCACCTATGTCATCAATAAGATATGCAAGCTTTCTAATCCCCCATTCATCAACGTTGGAAATAGATCCATCTGCCTCAATTATTTTTTTAAATCTGTCTAACAACTGAACTCTTTTCTCTTCTTCTTGAGTTGGCGAAAAGATAAAAACAACTTCATACTTTCTCATAATACTTCACCTCCTTATGGACTATCGGCCCTATACTTATTATAGAGCAAGGAATCACTAAAGTAGTATATCATCAAATTGTTGACTTTACAAGTAAAAATTTATTAATCAGCCTATTTTAATTGACTTATTATTACAACAGCCAATCTTTTTATTCCTTCAATTATCTTTTCATCTTCCATACTAGAAAAATTCAACCTAGCAGTATTTTCATGACCACCATTAGGGAAAAATAGTCCGCCTGGTACAAATGCTACATTTTGCTCTAGAGCTTTCACTGCTAACTCTCTAGCATTTATATACTCAGGGAATACTAACCATGTAAACAGGCCACCTTCTGGGTAGTTATAAGAAACTTCCTTTGGAAAATACTCCTTAATTGCATTCATCATAACATTTCTTCTTCTTCTATAAACCCTTTTTATCTTTTCTATGTGAGCATCTAAATCATATCTTTCTATAAATTTGGCTACATCCATTTGGTTTATAGTAGAACATTGAAGATCTGAAATTTGTTTTATATATATAAATTTATTTAAAATTTCAGGGCTAGCAGCCACCCACCCTAGTCTCATACCAGGGCAAAAAAGTTTTGAAAAGGTTCCTAAAAATATGACCCTTCCTTCTGTGTCATAATGCTTAACAGATGGAATTATTTCTCCCTCAAAAATTAATTCTCCATAAGGACTATCCTCTATAACTAATACATCATACCTATTGGCTAATTCTATAAGACTCTTCCTTCTCTCAATACTCCAAGTCCTTCCAGATGGATTTTGAAAGTCTGGGATAACATAAATAAACTTTACGTTATTATATGTCTTTAATGCAGATTCTAAGTCTTCCATATCCATTCCATCTTTATCGGTAGCAATTTCTACAAATTTTGGACTATAAAAGTCAAATGCATCAATGGCACCCAAGTATGTAGGACTTTCACAAAGGATTACATCTCCTTCATCTATAAATATCCTTCCAGAAAAATCTAAACCCTGTTGAGAACCACTGGTTACTAATATATCTTCAGCCTTTACATCTACATGAACTTTAGACATTCTATATGATATTGCTTCCCTTAGTGGAAGGTAACCATGAGTAGGACCATATTGTAAAGCTTGAGCTCCTTGACTCAGTAATACTTCTTTACCTGCTTCAATAAGTTCATTAATTGGAAATAATTCTGGAGCAGGCAGTCCACCTGCAAAAGAAATTATGTCTGATCTTTGTGCTAGTTTTAATAACTCACCAATTTCTGAGGGCTTAATATTGCCCATTCTTTTAGCATACCTTGATTCCATAAGACTCCTCCTTTTGAAAACCTTTTCCCATATCTCTATCTTACTATTTTACCACTTATTTGTCTAATACTTTAACCGATAATTCCTAAAGCATTTAAAAATATTATTATCAAGAGTGCTGGTGTTATATATTTCAGTATAGAAATATATAAATTAATAGCAAAATTATTGTTAAGACTATTATTGTTGGATACTTCTTTTTCTAAACTTTCTCCAGATATTACATATCCAACAAATATTGCCATTAATAAACCACCTATTGGCATGGCTATATTAGATGATATATAATCAAATAAATCAAAAAAGCTTTTTCCAAATAAGGACACATTGCCTAACAAACTAGTTTTGTGGACAGTAAATACAGATATTGAAAATATTATTGCTGAAGTCATGACAACTGAACTTTTTCTACTCAGATTAAATTGTTCCATAAAAAAAGCTACAGGTACTTCTACTATTGATATCATAGCTGTTGTTGCTGCTATAGAAGTTAAAACAAAAAATGCTATTAACAAGATATTTCCCAATGGTATTCTAGAAAATACTAATGGTATAGTATTAAACAGTAGTCCAGGACCAGAACCTGCTTCTAGTCCAAATGTAAACACTACTGGAAATATGGCAACTCCTGCTAATAGGGATACTAGTGTATCTGAAAAAGCAACTTTAGCAGAGGTTTGGATTAAGTTGGTATCATCTGTAAAGTAACTAGCATAAGTAGTCATAGTCCCCATACCCAACGATAATTTAAAAAATGATAGGCCTAATGCGGCTAAAATTACTGAGGGTTTTAATTTGGACAAGTCTACAGCAAATAGGAATTTTATACCTTCCCTTGCACCATCTAGAGTAAGAGCTCTTATACAGCAAATTACAATTAGTACAAAAAGTACAGGCATCAAAGTCTTAGTCAACTTTTCAATTCCATTCTTTACACCTGCTATAAGTATTGTAGAAACTGTAGCTAATACAATTAATTGCCATAATATTGGTGAAAGGCTTCCATTTATAGTAGCTTCAAATTGATTTACAACTATATTGGTAGCTTCTCCTATAGGCAAAGAAGCAATTAAAGCAAAGTCTCCTTTGATTGCTTTAAATACATAAGAATAAACCCATCCTGCAACAGAGCTATAGAAAAACATAATTAGAAAGGCACTTAAGACTCCTAAATACCCAATTATCTTCCAATATGGACTTACCTCTAGTTTAGCAAATACACCTACCACATTACTTCTAGTCTTTCTACCCATATAAAATTCACTAACCATAATAGGTATACCTACTAAAACAACACAAATTAAGTATACTAATACAAATGCTCCTCCACCATTTACCCCAACTAAATAAGGAAACTTCCATATGTTTCCTAGACCAACAGCAGACCCTAATGTGGCAAAGAATATTGCAATATTTGATGAAAACTTTTCTCTCTTTTCCATATATATATATAGCTCCTTTACCTTTAATATATTCTTTCCATATTATAACCAAAACTATCTTCTGTCAACAAAATAAATGCACAAAGGGAACCGGTACCTTTGTGCATTTATTTAATATTTTCCTTTTACCTTGCCAAGTTATATATATTTATTACATCTTCCTTGCTTAATTTCTTAAAACTGCCCAGAGTGGCTCCTTTTGTAGCTTTTTCTGCCATAAGTTCAAACTTATCAGTTGGTATATTAGCTTCTGATAAGGATGTAGGAAGATCTAAAGCTTTTAGGAAACCTTTAAATTCTTCTATTCCTTCTAATGCTATTTGGTCTTTAGTCTTACCTGCTACTTTTACATTAAATACATTAGTGGCAAATTGAACAAATCTATCTATATTTTCCTTGTAAACATAAGACATCCAAGCTGGGAATATAATTCCTAGGGTTATTCCATGGGTAGTACCATAAAAGGCGCTTAATTCATGGCCTATATCATGACTTGCCCAATCGTCCTCTCTACCTAGGCCTAATAATCCATTATGAGCAATGGTTCCAGCCAACATTATTTCTGCTCTTGCTGCATAATCATCCCGATCTTCTTTTAGAATATAAGCATTCTTTATAACACTCTTCATTGTACCTTCAGCTAAATGGTCTATTAAGTCCACATTTGGTGTGTTTGTAAAATACCTTTCAAATACATGGCTTAAAATATCCATAACTCCCGCAAAGGTTTGTTTATCTGGTAATGTTAGTGTAATTTCAGGGTCTAGTAAAGCAAATACAGGTCGCATAACATTATGATTTACAGATAATTTGTCTGGTCCTTCTGCCTTAGTTACTACTGAACCTACACTCATTTCACTTCCTGTAGCTGGTATGGTTAATATTACACCTACTGGAAGACTATCTTGCACATTGGCAGTCCCTAAAAAGAAATCCCATACATCGCCATCATACTTTGCACCAATGCCTATAGCCTTGGCAGAATCTATTACACTTCCACCACCTACAGCTA